>NZ_JBHUYK010000003.1:0-425952 GCF_042668615.1 Nocardia sp. NPDC057272
GTCTCGGAGATGTGTATAAGAGACAGGTCGTCGCCCTGCGCGGGCCGCAGTCCTACGTCATCGACGACGCCGGGCTCGATCTGCCCGGCGCGGTGCTGCAGGCGCTCGGGCCGGTCGAAGCGCTCGAGCTGTACGGGATGAACGCTCCCACCGAACAATTGGCGCCGATCTTCGGCGACACCGGCGACGCGGCCGCCACGACGAAACGCCTGGCCGAGGTGGGCAATCCGGCTACCGACGCACAGGTACTGGCCTCGGCACTGGTGGAGATCCACTCCTACGCCGAGATCGTCGGCGTGGCCTACGGCGACGGCACCCGCGATATCCAGGACAACCACATCGCCGTCTTCAACACGCGCGCAGGCAGATTCATCATCACCGCCAGCGTCGCCGACGACGGCGTGAAGTGGTCGTCCATCGCCAGCGGCACCAACGCCCGCCTCCGCACCGCGGTAGCCGACCTCATCGAGTCCCTCCCGGTCCGCACCGAATTCCCTACCGCGGCAGCCGCTAACCCGGCGTAAGCCCACCCCACCGCAACCGCCCCACCAAACGCCCCCACAACTCAGCCGTAAACCGTAGGCGCAGCCGGAGCGTTCAACCCATGGGGTCGTCGGCGGAGGAGTCGGCTTTGATGGTGAACGGTGGGGTGAATTTGCCCCAGCGTAGGCATTCCCAGCCGCCGTCTTCGGTGGGGAGCAGTTCGATGGTCTCGGTGTTGTCGAGATGGTTGTTCGTTGTGAACGGCGGCGCCACCCCGGCCAGCGCCTTGCCGACCAGGCGCATGGCGGCGCCGTGGTTCACCACCACCACGTCAGCGTCGGCGTCGGGGGTCAGGAATTCCTCGCGCAGGCCGTCGAGGACGGGCAGGATGCGGGCCAGCACTTCGTGGCCGGATTCGCCGCCGGGGGCTCTCACGTCGAGTTCGCCGAGGTGCCAGCCGCGATAGATCTGCTGGAAGAGTTCGTGCGCTTCCCGGTCGGAGCGGCCGTGCAGATCGCCCACCTGCACCTCGTACAGGCCGTCGAGGACGTAAGCCGGTGTGCCGGTGGCTTCTTCGATGTGGCTCGCGGTCTGTCGGGCGCGCAACGCGTCCGACGACACCAGTACCTGGGGCGCGCGCTCCAGGCCCGCGCCGAACGCTTTCGCTTGCGCCACACCACGTTCGGTCAGCGGCAGGCCGGGCACGGCGGTGTCGAGGATCTTCGCGACATTGCCCTCGGTCTCGCCGTGGCGCACCAGAATCAGTTTCGCGCGGGTAGTCATAGGTCCGCGACCCCCTTTCGCAATTGCGTCAACCATTCTGCCGCCGGTTCGTCCGACGGCGGAGGCGTGCCGACTGCCGCTGTCGCGGGCCATGATCCGAGGAAGCGGACATGGGTCGTGCGGTGCAGGGCCTTCAGAGTTTCCGCTACCGCCGGGTCGTCGATGTGTCCGACACAGTCGAGATAGAACCGGTAGGTGCCCATGCCGGTGCGGGTCGGGCGCGATTCGATGCGCGTGAGATCGACCCCGCGCGTGGCGAATTCGGCGAACGCGCGCATCAGCGAACCGGGCTCGTTGGGCAGTTCGAGAACGACGGAGGTTCGGTCGGCACCGGTGGCGGCGGGGGCGATGCCCGGCTGGGTGACCAGCACGAAGCGGGTGATGGCCTGGTCGTGGTCGGCCACGCCCGCGGCCAGGGTCTGCAGGCCGAGTCGTTCGCCCGCCAGCGCGGTCGAGATCGCGGCGTCCGCGGTGCCCGCGGCCACGTCTTCGGCGGCGGCCGCGTTGGACGCCGAGGTGAACGGGCGCGCCTGCGGCATGTTCCGGGCCACCCACTCCCTGACCTGCGCCGCCGCCACGGGATAAGCGGCGAGTGTACGCACATCCGCCAGCGAGGTGCCGGGTCGCGCCAGGATCGTGAAGGTGACCTCGAGCTCGGTTTCGGCCATGATCTGCAAGCGCGGCCCGATGGCGAGGGAATCCAGGGTCGCCGGGATCGAGCCCTCGACCGAACTCTCGATCGGCACCACCGCCCCGTCGACCTCGCCGGTCCGGATCAGGTCGAGCGCCGCCCCTTGACTGGGCGCGGCAATCCGCTCGACCGGCCCGTCGAAGGCCCCCGAGTTCTCGAACTTGACCAAAGCCATCTCGGTGAAGGTCCCGGACGGCCCGAAATACGCTATAGACGGCACACAGAAAGATTAGCTGGACTGCCGCCGTGGGCGGCCCGCCTCAGGAATCCAGGACGCGCAGGGCTTCGGCGACGGCCTGTTCGTCGGGGGTTTCGATGGCCAGCAGGACGGTGCGGGTGGCCTCGATGGCGGCGGGTTTCAGCGATTTGAGGAAGGGGAGGTCGGGGGTGATGAGGGCGGTGGGGATGTCTTCGCCGCAGAGGGCGGCCACGGTGCCCGCGACGATCGCCAGGGCCCGGGGGCCGCTGGTGGTGCGGGCGACGAAGCCGTGGTCGGCGTGGGCGATGCCGGCCAGGAAGGCGGTGAGGTCGGGGTCGGGGATGTCGACGTCGACGGGGGTGGGGGAACTGCCGTCGGGCCGGATCAGGTCGGCCACGAGGCTGCGGCGGGCGGGGGCCGACAGGTTCAGCAGGACGGGTTCGGCGGGGGCGGAATGGTCGTCGCCGTGGTCGTCGTGCGTCATCCGTCCACCGTATCGGCTCGATTCATCGGGGTGTCCTCTTGCGTGTCGGGCGTTTGTAACTTAGCTTAGGTTTACCTAATCAAACGTTCGCGGAGGTTGTCATGTCGAGCCCCACCACGATCCTCGCGCCGACCACCGCCGAGCGGGTGCGAAGTGCGTGCGCTCATGCCGAGACTGCGGTGCTCGCGCTCCCCGGTATCGACCCGGTTCCCACCACGCTGCATCACCTGCGCCGTTGCGGCGACGCGGTGATCGCGGTGCCCGGGTCCTCACTCGCGGCCGCGCTGGCCGCCACGGCCAACGAGACCTCGGCGGTCCTCGAACTCACCGATCACGCGCCCCTGCCGCTGCGCGAGCCGGTCAGGGCGCTGGTGTGGTTGCGCGGTTGGGTGCGCCAGGTACCGGAGCAGGCGCAGCGCGCGCTCGCCATCGAAATCGCCAAGGAGTACCCGCATCCAGGTCTGCTCGATGTCGGGCACGGCGTCACGCTGCTGCGGATCGTGGTGAACTCGGCGGTACTGGCCGACACCGCCGGCGCCGAATCCGTCGACCACGCCGACCTGCGCGCCGCCACGGCCGACCCGTTCTGCGAACTGGAAAGCGCCTGGCTGCAACACATGTCCGAGGATCACGCCGACGTGGTCGCCCAGCTGGCCCGCCACCTGCCGACTCGGCTCCGGGGCGGGCTGGTGCATCCACTGGCCATCGACCGCTACGGGCTCACGCTCCGGGTCGAGAGCAACGACGGCGACCACGATGTCCGGCTGCCCTTCCCCACCCCGGCCGACGACATCGAGTCGCTGAGCCGCGCGGTGCGCGTGCTGGCCGGCTGCCCGTTCTTGAATGGTCTGCGCCGCATCTGAGCTGTGATTTTGGAGCGCTGGCGCGCTCGAGCGGGGCCCTGGAGGCCCCTTTGGTAGAGACACATCAGGATCACCCGGCCCAGGCTGTGTGGGGTTCTGCGTTCGGGCTCGGGGTGGGGGTGCGTCTCACTTCGGGTTGCCGGGCTCGGCGGGAACCTGCTGCGACGCGTTCGCTGCTTACACTGCGCGCATGCGTGTCGATCCTCCCCAGGCCCCGCTGAGCGAACGGGACAGGTTCGGGCTGCGAGTCGAGATCGCGATCGTTCTGCTCGTGACCTTCGGGTTGAGTGGGATCAGTGCCGGTCTGTCCCTGCTCGATTCGGCGTTGTCGCCGGGTGGGGTCGGCGGGCGCACGGTCGCGTTGAACGCCTCGCGGTCGAACAACTCGTTCCTCGATCTGCTGTTCCAGCTCGTCGGGGTGACCCGGCTGTTGGCATGGGCCGCGCTGGGACTGTATCTGTTGTGGCGCAGCGGGATCGGGCCGAAAATGATCGGGCTGGCGCGGATCCGGCGCGGCGATGTCGTGGCGGGTCTGGCGCTGGCCGCGGTGATCGGGGTGCCGGGGCTCGCGCTGTATCTGATCGCGCACGCGATGGGGGTGAGCGTCACCATCGTGCCGAGTTCGCTGTCGGAGCACTGGTGGCGGCTGCCGGTGCTGGTCCTGTCGGCCTGTGCGAATTCCGTGGCCGAGGAAGTGCTGGTAGTGGGTTATCTGATCACCCGGCTGCGCAGGCTCGGCTGGTCGGAGAACTCGTCGCTGGCCGCCTCGGCGCTGTTGCGCGGCAGCTATCACCTGTACCAGGGGATCGGCGGCGGCCTCGGCAATATCGTGATGGGCCTGATCTTCGGCCGCTACTGGCAGCGGACCAACCGCCTGTGGCCGCTGATCCTGGCCCACGCGACGATCGACGCTGTCGCCTACCTCGGCTACAACGTGCTGCGCGGACGCGTCGGCTGGCTGCCGTGAGACGCACCGGCAACGTGCCCGTTCACTGATGCGGACGGCGTGTCGCGGCGAGTTTCACCACATCACCGCGTTTCGCGCTAACAGTGGCCCGCCGACGGGGTATCCCAGTAGTAACCGAGCGCGCAGAACCGACTCGCGCTCTCCACGATCAGTAGAGTTTGACGGTGATGAACGGCGACGATCCCCGCGAGGACCCCCGTAGACGCCGGGTGCCGCCGGCGTCCGGCCGCCCCGCGGTGCCCCCACCAGGTCGTCCTGTGCCGCCGCCCGGCCGCGCGATGCCGCCCGATCCGCGCTATAGCCGTCCGCCCGGCAACGATCGCCGCCCGAATCCCGAGGACGGGCCGACGGTGCGCTACAACCCGGCGCCCCGCCGCGGCGCATCGCACGTGGAACCCACCCAGGTGCTGCACCGCGGCAACTCCGGCGACCAGCCGCTGGCCTACTCGCAGATGCCGTACGAGCGCGAGAAGCCGGGTCAGCCACCACCACCGCCGCCACCACGTCGTGAGCAGGTCAGACACGCGCCGACCCAGCGGCCGGTCCCCCATCACGACGCGCTGCCACCCCGCCGCACTCCCCCGCCGATCGACGCGGGCAGGCAGCCGCGGCCGCCGCGGCGCAGGCGCAAACGTCATCCGTTCCGGTGGTTCACGCTGATCGTCGTGCTGCTGATCGCCGGCCTCATCGCCGCGGTCGTGCACCTGGACAACTCGCTGACCCGCATCACCGCGCTGCCCTCCTACAGCGACCGCGTCAGCAATACCCCGGGCACCAACTGGCTGCTCGTCGGCTCCGACGGCCGCGGTGACCTCTCGACCGAGCAGGAACAGGAACTCGCGACCGGCGGCGACACCGGGCCCGAACGCACCGACACGATCATGATGGTGCACATCCCCTCCTCCGGCCCGACCACGATGGTGAGCCTTCCGCGCGACTCCTACGTGAACATTCCCGGCCACGGCAAGGACAAGCTGAACGCGTCATTCGCGCTCGGCGGCGCTCCGCTGCTGGTCCAGACGGTGGAGGAAGCCACGGGAGTGCGAATCGACCACTACGCGCAGATCGGTTTCGGTGGTTTCGCGAGCGTGGTCGACGCGATCGGCGGGATCGAGATGTGCCTGGACGAGCCGATCGTCGACCCGCTGGCCGGGCTCGACCTGGCCGCGGGTTGTCAGAAACTGTCCGGCCCGCAGGCCCTCGGATTCGTGCGCACCCGCGCGACCCCGACCGCCGATGTCGACCGGATGAACCGCCAGCGGATGTTCATGGCGGCGCTGCTGAAGAAGGCGACGGGCATGGGCACCCTCGCCAATCCGTTCGCCTTGTGGCCGATGGCAACCGGGGTCGCGGGTTCGCTGAAGGTCGACGACGGTGACCACATCTGGAACCTGGCCGCACTCGGCTGGGCGATGCGCGGCGACACCGTCACCACCAGCGTCCCGATCGGCGGATTCGACGACACCGACGTGGGCAACGTGTTGCTCTGGGACAAGTCGAAGGCCTCCGGGTTCTTCGAGGCGCTCGCCACCGATCAGCAGATCCCGGAGGAGCTGCTGACGCGGTAACGTCGAGGTATGCCCGAGAACCTGTCGTTCACCGAACTCTTGCGCGACCAGGTCAGAGCCGGTCTGACCACGGCTCATCAGTATCTGGCCGCCGCCGTCTATTTCGACGCGCAGGATTTACCCGAGCTGGCCGGGCAGACCTACGCGCGTTCGACGGCCAACCACGGGCACGCGATGCGCATGGTGCAGTACCTCCTCGACCGGGACGTGCCGATCAGCATCGGCGGGCTCGACGAAGTGCGTTCGGAATTCGATTCCCCGCGCACCGCGATCGCCTTTCTGCTCGACCGTGAACGGGTCACCACCGCGCAGATCAGCGCGCTCGCAGCGTCCGCGCGTGACACCAATGATTTTCTCGGCGAGCAATTCATGCAGTGGTTCCTGGGCGAGCAAGTCGACGATGTCGCCGGAATGACCACGCTGCTCACTGTGCTCGACCGGCAGGACAACCTGTTCGACGTCGAGGAATTCATCCGCCGTGAACTGCGCGGCTCGGTCCGCGTCGACACCACGGCCCCCCGAATGGCAGGCGCGAGTAAGGCATAGCCTCGCCTACGCGGCCGGCCGTGCGCTGCCCAGAAATGGCTGCGCATCGGCGTTTATTAGGAAATACTTGGTTAGGGAATACTGCCCTCAATAAGGCTGCACTTGGATGACAACCCCCTATGACCAGCATTAATGTTGCCGCCATGTCGATTCATCCGGAAGCCCCGCGAAGCAAGTTCCATACTCTGCTCCAAGACCAGATCCGGCATGAGTTCAATGCCGAGCACCAGTACATCGCGATCGCGGTGTGGTTCGACAACAACGACCTGCCGCAGCTGGCCAAGCGTTTCTACGCACAGTCGGTGGAAGAACGAAATCACGCGATGATGATCGTGCAGTATTTCGTCGACCGCGACATCTCCGTGGAGATCTCGGGCATCGACGCGGCGAAGTCGAAGTTCGAGTCCGCGCGTGAGCCGATCGAACTGGCACTGGCCCAGGAGAAGACGGTCACCGACCAGATCGTGCAGCTGGCGAGCACCGCCCGTGAAGAGGGCGATTACCTCGGCGAGCAGTTCATGCAGTGGTTCCTGAAGGAACAGGTCGAGGAAGTGGCGCACATGACCACGCTGCTCAACATCGCCGATCGCGCCGGGTCGAACCTGTTCGATCTGGAGGCGTTCATGTGGCGGGAGCTGAGCACCCCGAAGGACGCGTCCGGCGCACCGTCGGTGGCCGGCGGCAGCGTCTAGCTCGAACGCGGAAGGATTCGGCTCGCGGGCAGCGAGCCGAATCCTTCGCGTGCGTTTACCAGCCGGAGCCGGAGCCGCCCGAGCCGGTGTTGGCCAGCACGGTGCCGATCAAGATCTGGGCGAGACCGGCGATAGATCCGAGAAATTCCACGATGCCTCTTACTTTCCTTGTCACCGATTGTCCGGTTCAGTCGTGAACCTAGCCGACCGGATCTGTGAAAGAGGCATGTTTCATTAAGTTCAGCGCAGGGTGACCTGACGCGACCGCAAACCGTCGCGCGAACGACGCTCTTCGCTGGTCATCGGCGCGTCGGAGGCCAGCGCCTCGGCCAGGCGAGCACCGAATTCACGTGCCGGGGCCTCCCATTCGGCCGGGTGCCGCTCGGGATCGAGGTCGAACACCGGCACCAGCAGACCGTGCGTGCGGAACGAACCGGCGAAGCGCGAACCCTCACCCAGGTGCAGACCACCGGTGGCGTGCACGCGAGCCAGCGCCAGCATCAGCGCGTCCTCGTCCTCGGGACGCACCCAGCGCACATGCGCCTTCTCGCCCGCGTCGACCCACCAGGCCGCGCCGACGGAATCCGGGCCGAGGTCCAGCCGCGCCGACGGCATGATGGCCTGCTTGGCCTGCTCGATCGTCGCCGCCACCTGCGGATCCGGGGTGACGCCCTCAGGCACCCACCAGTCGAAGTCCTGGTGCACGGTGAGCTCGAGATCGGCGCCGGGATCGATGACATCGGCCAGGCGCGGACCACCGTCGGCAGCCTCGGCGGAGTTCAGCGACTCACCGGGCTCGGCCGACTGGGTCCACAGGATCGCCGCCGCGATATCGGCCGACGGGTCCTCGCCACGGAACTGCATCTGCGTGCCGACGAAGCCGACCGGCTCGTCGCCCGCCCGCACGAGCGCGGCCACCGCGCCGGGCAGCACCGTCGCCAGGGTGACCTCACGCTGCGCGGCCACACCGGGCGCGAGCTTCAAGGTCGCGGTCGCCGACGGCACGAACTCCCGCAGCGCCACCAGATCACATTCGGCGGCAAGACCCTCGAACGGCCGTGTCACGGCCGCGGATGCCTGCTCCTGCGCCGCACGCCGCTGCGCGAGACGCTGAGCCCGATTACTGTCGGGCTTCGGACTGTTCCGCTTGCTTTTACCCACGCGTGGAGTTTATGGCCGAGCGGCAAGTTCGCTTACCGCGCCCCCTGCCCAGGCCGCGTCCGGTCAGACTCCGGCGAGTAGCGCCTTGGTACGACCGGGGTGGTTGGTCGCGACCCAGCTGACGCCCAGGTCGGCGCACAACGTCACGTCCTCGGGATCGTCGACGGTCCAGCAGTAGGTGGCCCGCCCCGCCGCGGCGGCCTTGTCGACGAGTTCGGGATGCTCACGCAGGGTTTTCACCGACGGCCCCACCGCGGTAGCGCCGACCGTCGTGGCCGCGCCACCGCCGAGGAACCGCGACGATTCGCCGAGCAGCACCGTCGGCAGAAGCGGCGCGGCGCGGCGGATCCGCCAGACCGCGGTCGCCGCGAACGACATCACCACCGCGCGGGAATGATCGGCCGAGGCGGGCGTGGCGATGCCGAAGCGCTGCAGTTCGGCGAGCACCTTGTTCTCCACCAGGGCGCCGTAGCGCACCGGGTGTTTGGTCTCGATGAACAGTTTCGTCGGGCGGGTGCGCCAGTCGAGGACGAGTCCGATCAGATCGCTGAGCGCGAGCACGCCCTGCGGTGCTTCGTCGGTGCCGAAGTTCATGTCGCGCAGCTCGTCCAGCGTCAGTTCGCTGACCAGGCCGGTGGCATCGGCGGTGCGGTCGACGGTGCGGTCGTGCACGCAGACCAGGTGGCCGTCGCGGGTGAGCCGGACATCGCATTCCACACCGTCGGCCCCCTCCTGCAGGGCTAGCTCGTACGCGGCGAGGGTGTGCTCGGGTCGTGCCGCCGACGCGCCACGATGCGCCACCACGAAGGGTGGGCGATTGTTCTGGCTCACTTGGCCACGACCTCCTCCTGCGTATTCTCGCCTGCCCGGACAGCATCCGCGCGTTCGACCTCATCGTGCCCGGCGTCGTCGCGCGCCGCGACAGCGCCCGGCTCGACGGGCGCGATGACGACCTGCGCGGGGTCGGCCGCCATCACCCAGCGGTGCGCGGACCTGATGTCGCCGCGCAGGTCGCGACCTTCCAGCGTGCGCACCATCCACAACGTGAGCATCGCGAACCCGGCAGCGCACAGGTTGGTGAAACCGGTGAACGAGACACCGTCGGCCTCGGCCTGCAGCGTCGACGCGTCGCGCCACAGCGTCGCCGCGATCAGCAGCAGCCCGCTGAACACCCAAGCGGCCCACCAGATCCGCACGGCCCGCCACGAGCGCGGATCGGGGTCGGCGCCGAGGAGTTCGGTGAGGAACACGCCCGGCCAGATCAGATTGACGCCCGGCACAAGGCATCCCGCGATCAGCGACCAGCGCTTGCGTGGGTCACGCTTGCCGTAGGCGGTGAACACGATCGTGCGCGCCTCGATCAGCCAGGCGACCAGCGCCACCGCGGTCACCAGCGCGTAGATCGGCGCGATGACGCCGAACACCAGCACTGTCGCGTCGGAGATCGACAGCAGCCAGCCGGGAATGAGCCGGGCGCGGTTCTGCAACAGGATCAGGTAGCGGCCGTACTCGGCCAGCCCGGCGAGCAGGAAGACGATCGTGGTACCGAGCAGCAGCCGGTCGCGGTGGGCGGCGATGCCGCGCAGCGGGCGTTCGGGCGTGCGAGCCGGGGACGGCGGCGGGTCGAGCAGGCCCCAGCGCGGGGTCTGGGTGTAGCGCGGGGTCGGCCCGAGCGGGGCCGAGGTGGTGGCGCCCGCCTTACGGGTGCGGTGGTCGGGTCGGCGCGCGACCCAGCGGTAGTTGCGCTGGGTGGCGGGCGCGTCGACCTTGCCGGGCGAGAGCAGCACCCCGCGGCAGCGCGGGCACCAGTGCATCGGCGCGCCCTGCACGGCCCACCGCGCACCACAGCGTGCACATGGTTGCACCACCGAACTCACCCGCGCACCCCGCTTCCGGACTAGTAGATCTTGGCTTCGTGGTCGCCGTCGGCGACCACCGGGCGGCCGGTCCGCTGCCAGGCCACCATGCCCCCCGCGACGTTGACCGCTTCGTACCCGATGTGGGCGAGATACCGGACGACCTCGATGGACCGGCCGCCCTGTCGGCACACGACGTAGAGCTCGGCGTCGATGTCGAGCTCGTCGAGGCGGGCGGGCACGTCGACCATCGGGATGTGGATCGCGCCCGGCGCGTGCCCGAGGTTCCATTCGTCGGGTTCGCGCACGTCGAGCAGCTGCGCACCCGGCGCGGGGTCCGCGTGGTCGAACGCGGCGGGTACCGCACCCACCGGCACGGCGGGGACATCGGAGCTCGTCACGCCTCGATCCTGCCATGCCGCGCGCGTTGCCGGGCGAGCCTGTGCGAGGACGAGGCGCCGCGCGGGCCTCAGCTATCGGTCAGCACACGGCCAACGGGAACCGGCTGCCGACAACGCCGACAGCCGGGTGGAACCAGCCGGGAACGACCGATCCGGGACTCCCCTCCATGTCATCCCGGAGCGGTCGTTCGCCGCTGACGTCGGGATTCGTGGAGTGTGTTCTGTCCCGACATCTACTTGGACGCAAGCGGGGCCGATTCGGTTCCATAAAAACGAGAACACTAGAGAAAATCTTAAATCCTGGGATCTGGGCGGCCAGATCGGTAGCCTGGGCGCATGAACGTGAGCAGGGGGCTACTCGACAGTTTCGACATCAACGGCTTGAATACCGCTTTGTCCGAATCCACGTGTCTAGGGGTAGAAGTGGATGCCGCGGCGGGCCGGCTGCAACTCGCTCTGGAGGTGCTGACGCTACCCACGGATGGACCCGCGCCGATCGACACGAAAGTTCTGCTCACCTTCACCGGAGTCACCCGGGTCGCGGCCTCCCTGCGCATCCAGCGCTGGGACGATGTCGACGCCCGTGTGCTTCCCCTGAGCCTCGACCAGCTCGACGAGGCCATCGAGAGCTTCGGCGGCGGCGGGTTGCACGGCTGGGAATTCATCGACCTCGACGACAGCGGCTGGACGCTGTGGAGCGAGTTGCTCAGCTTCGACACGGTCCTCGATCAGCGGATCGCCGCGCACGTCATCGAGTTCTCCCAGGAAGAAGGCATCGACCCGCGCGAACTCGACGTCCGCGTGTGGTTCGACAAGATCTCCGTCACCGACACCGCGGGGCGCGAGATTCCGATGAACGAGTTCATCGACGGTGGGCGGCGCTGGTGGGACGCGCACGCCACCGGCGACGCCAGGACCACCAAAGCCGACATCGCACCGCCGCTGTAATTTTGAGCGCTGGCGCGCTCGAGCGGGGCCCTTCGGGCCCCTGATCTTCCCTCCCTCCGGGTACTCCTTCGTCGCACCCTCCACTCAGTCCAGATCAGGGCGGGCCCCTTCAGAGACATCCGGGCCTCAGGGAATCGGGGGCACGGTTCGCGGGTTGCACGGGGCGGGTGTACGAATGATGGTTGGTGTTGTCGTCCGAACTGGGCGCACACAGCCCGACACACGGAAAGGGACATCGTGGCCGTCTACACGCTGCCGGAACTGGATTACGACTTCGGCGCACTGGAGCCTCACATCTCCGGTGAGATCAACGAGATCCACTACACCAAGCACCACGCCGCCTACGTCGCAGGCGCGAACAAGGCACTCGAGCAGCTCGAGGAAGCCCGTGAGTCCGGCGACCTGGCTGCCATCCTGCTGCTGGAGAAGAACCTGGCCTTCCACCTCGGTGGCCACTACAACCACTCCGTCTGGTGGAAGAACCTCTCCCCCAACGGCGGCGACCAGCCGGACGGCGACCTGGCCGCGGCCATCGCCGACCAGTTCGGTTCGTTCGACAAGTTCCGCGCGCAGTTCACCGCTGCCGCCAACGGGCTGCAGGGCTCCGGCTGGGCCGTCCTGGGTTACGACACCCTGGGCCAGAAGCTGCTGACCTTCCAGCTGTACGACCAGCAGGCCAACGTGCCCACCGGCATCATCCCGCTGCTGCAGGTGGACATGTGGGAGCACGCGTTCTACCTGCAGTACAAGAACGTCAAGGCCGATTACGTGACCGCGTTCTGGAACGTCGTCAACTGGGCCGACGTGCAGGACCGCTTCGCCCGGGCCGTCGGCCAGGGCAAGGGCCTCATCTTCGGCTAGTCCGCCTCAGGTGTAGCGCGAAAGACCTCCCAGTCATTGGCTGGGAGGTCTTTTGCGTAGATTGCCCGTTCTGGCACTCACTGGTACTTGTGTGCCAGACGGGTTTGGGGTTATTCCTGTCATACGGGCACAGTCGCCCCCGTTAGTCGGGAGGCCATCATGAATACACAGGGTCCGATCGGGATCACGCCGTTTCAGGCGCGGGGACGATTGAGCGGGTTCGTGGTGTCGGGGCGGTGGCCGGATACCACCAAGGAATGGGCACAGGTGCTGGTGCTGGCCGTGCGGGTGGCGTCGATGCCAGGCTTGCTGGTGACCAGCACGGTATTCGGGGTGCGCGAGGAGCTACCCGACGACCCGGAACCGGGCACGGTGGGCCTGGTGATGGCCGAGGGGCCGGTACTGGGCGATCAAGCGATCGAACCCGGCCGGTTCGCCGCGCACACCCCGCCGGCGCTGCTGATGCTGCACCCACCGTCGGAGACCCGTCCGTCGCTGCCCGAATGCGCGGGCGCGGCCTCGGGCTGCGTGTTGCTGCCCGGCGTGCCGCACCTCGGTTTGGAGCATCGCGCGGCATGGGCCGAGGCCGAACTCGACGGCACGATCACCTCGCTGGTGAGCCGGGTCGGGATGGATCTGATCAGCGATCCCGATACCGCCGTGCTCGCAATGCTGCTGGCGGCCTGAGTCTTTCGCCCGCGACGGGCGGGCGAATGTCTGGCAACGGGTCTGCGTGCCACTGAAATCAGGGAAACCGAACTATCACCGCCGCACACCCAAACTTATTGTGCCCATTGAGATTTGGATTACCAGGACTTGGCATACCGGGAGCAACCGGACTAGAGTGGTGGACAGCGAAGGGGAGTAGCCCGCAATCGCCCAGTCGACATACTGATCGCCGCCGAATTCGGCGCGGTCCGGCTGCGTGAACCGGTGACCACCGGTGGGCGAGACCTTCGGCCACGAACCGATCCGTCGACCGGTGTGGCTGAAGGCGCACCCGTCTTTCAGCCGCAGGCCGGAGTATTTTCCTGGGAGCTGACTTCATGATCGCCACGATCCTGCTGAGCTTCGGCGTGCTCTTCCTCGCCGAACTCGGCGACAAATCCCAACTCATGGCGCTGACCTTCTCGCTGCGCTACCGCTGGTGGGTGGTGCTGGCAGGCATCAGCGTCGCCAGCGTCGCCGTGAACCTCATCGCCGCGGGCGTCGGGCACTTCCTCGGCACCGCCCTGCCCGCGAACGCCATCGCCGTCGTCACCGCGCTCACCCTGCTGGTGGTCGGCCTCTGGACCCTGCGCGACGCGCTGAGCAGCGATAACGACTCCGAAGAAGCCCCGGAGCCGCCGAGCGCCCGCAACGCCTTCCTGGTGGTCATCTCGGCCTTCACCCTCGCCGAACTCGGCGACCGCACCATGTTCGCCGCCGCCGCCCTCGCCTCCAGCAACAACTGGCTGGCCGTCTGGATCGGCTCGGTCGCCGGCATGGTCGCCGCGGGCGGACTGGCGATCCTGGTCGGCAAGTTCGCGGGCAAGCACCTCCCCGAACGCGGCATCGCCACCGCCTCGGGCCTGCTGTTCCTGTTCTTCGCGGGCAAAACCGTCCTCGACGCGTTCGTGCCCGCGCTCAGCGGTTGGGGTTCGGCGGGCCTCGCCCTGATCGTGCCCGCGGTACTCGGCCTCGGCGTCCTGGTGTGGCGCAAGCGCGGGCTGTCCGCGGCGCGGGCGAGCGAGCCGGCCGGCGTCCGGAGCCGAGTTCTCGAAAAGGGCGTCCTCGAAAAGGGCTAGGCGAAGGCGTTGCCGTAGAGGGTGCCGGAGCGGCGGGCCAGGGCGATCAGCTGGTCCTTGATGCCACGCAGGCTTTCCGGGTCGTCGGCGGCGATGCGGCCGGTGACCATGGCGCCGATGGCGGCGGCCAGGGTCGCGCAGGCGAATCGCTGGTCCTCGGATTCGGCGCCGAGCATGGTGGAGACCACCTCGACGAATCGATGCTGCAGGGCCATCCGCGCCTCGATGGCCGATGGGCCGACCGCGTAGACCTCCACGAGGAACAGCCGGGCCGAGGCCGGGTCGTCGATCATGTGGTCGAAGTAGGCGGTGAGGATGCGGTCCATTCTGGTGAGCGCGTCGGTGTCGGCGCAGTCGGCGATCACCGTCTGGAGCTTCTCGGCCAGTGCGCTCGACACCCGGTCGAAGGCCGCGTTGAAGCAGTCCTCCTTCGACCGGAACAGCTCGTAGAACGTTTCCCGTGAAACCCCGGCGCGCTTGAGCACGGCCGCCACCGGCGTGCCGACATAGCCGCCCACGGTCATCGCCTCCCCCATCGCGACGAGAATGCGCTCACGCTGAGAGGCGATCACTTCTTCGCGCGACAGATGGTGGCGTCCACGCGGAAGTTGTTGCCGCAGGGTCGAATCGCTCATGACTGCCGTTCCATTCTGCGGGGCCGGGCCGGCTGTTCGGTGGTGAAGGGGACGTCCTCGGTGCGGGCGATGTCGATGGCGCGGGCCAGGCGGTCGCCCTGCACGCGCTGCACGACCAGTTGGGCCAGCAGCCGGAACGGCCGGACCAACGCTACCCACCAGGGAGAGACCACGGTCTTGCGTCGTCGGGCGATGGCGCGTTCCAGCGCTTCGACAGCGGGTCCGACGGGTGAGCTCCCGGTGAGGCTGGTCTCCCCCAGCACGGTGTGCGCGGCGGCCGTACCGAATCCACGCGCCGTCATGTCGGTGTCGATCCCGGCGAAATAGCTGACCCCCACCTTGGCCCCGGTCGACCGGAGTTCCGCGCGCAGCGTGGCGCCGAGCGAGGCGACCGCCGCGGCCGAGGCGCTGTAGGCCCCGCCGAGCGGCAACTGTACGGCGGTGGAGATCGACGACATCATCAGCACATACCCGCCCGAATGCGAAAGATGCGCGCCCGCCGCCGACACCGTGTAGGCGACCCCGAGCACGTTCACCGCGAGGGTTTCCTCCAGCACCGACGGATCTCCGCCGATCATCGCCATCTGCTTGGCGACTCCCGCGTTGGCCACCAGCACATCGAGTCCGCCGAGTTCGGCGACCAGCACCTCGACCACCCGCTCGACCTGCCCCCGGTCGGCCACATCGCAATACCGCCACGGCACATCGCCGCATTCCGCGGCCACTTCGGCCAGCAGTTCCGGCTCCAGCCCGAGCAAGGCGACGTGGGCCCCGCGCGCGGCCAGCCTGCGGGCGAGCGCGGCACCGATCCCACGAGCGGCCCCGGTGATCAGGACCCTGCGTCCGGCTACCGACGGACCGGCGAACGATCTCATGACGGCACGCTACCACCGGTAAACACCGGTGTTCACGACGATTTCCCCAGCACTCCGGATGCGTGTTCCAGACCACACCTGGTTCACGCTAGGGTGCCACTATTGGCAAGCGGCACAATAAGCCGCCATTCAATACAGGAGGATTTGTCGTGGAGATTTCGGGTTCCGCTGCCATCGTTACGGGAGGCGCGTCCGGTCTCGGTGCCGCCACCGCCAAGCGCCTCGCCGACGCGGGCGCCACTGTGTTCGGGCTTGACGTTCCCGCGTCCATCGAGCGCGCGGGCGACAACGTGCCCGCCGGCGTCACCTTGATCGCGGCCGACGTGACCAGCGGTGACGAGGTCGCCGCCGCGATCGCCCAGATCACCGAGGGCCCGGCGCCGCTGCGCATCGTGGTGAACTGTGCCGGTGTCGGCTGGGCGGGTCGCATCCTGTCCAAGAACGGCCCGCACGACCTGGAGCTGTTCCGCACCGTCATCACCGTGAACCTGCTCGGCACGTTCAACGTGATGCGCCTGGCCGCCGACGCCATCGCCAAGACCGAACCGGTCGACGAGTACGGCCAGCGCGGCGTGGTGATCAACACCGCCTCGGTCGCGGCGTTCGAGGGCCAGGTCGGCCAGATCGCCTACTCCGCGTCCAAGGGTGGCGTGCACGGCATGACCGTCCCCGCCGCGCGCGACCTCGCCCAGTTCGGCATCCGCGTCAACACCATCGCCCCCGGCATCATCGACACCCCGATGCTCGCCGGCGTCACTCCCGAATACCGCGCGGGCCTCGAAGCCGGCGTCCCGTTCCCGTCGCGTCTCGGCCGTCCCGACGAGTACGCCCAGCTGGTGGAGTACATCGCGGCCCACGACTACCTCAACGGCGAGACCATCCGCATGGATGGTGCGCTGCGTATGGCCCCGCGCTAGTTCCTGCTGACAACCCGGCGTGATCGTGCAATCGGGGCTCCGATTGCACGATCACGCCGGTCTTTGATAGTTCAGGCGCCGTTCGCGCTTCGTAGGGCAGCACCGACGCAGCGTTGGCCCGCGCTCACCGTATCCGGGCGCTGAACTGCGTCGCGGGGTTGAATTGATTGCGTGACTGCATCTTCGGGGGACCCGCAGCGTTCCAGCGTTGGCGGCGAGGCGGATTCGGGCAGCCCGCGACTACGTCTTCGACCATTGGGTAAGCCGCTCGTCGGGCACGCCGATGTTCTGTGGCGGGGCACGTGGGGCACAGTCGACGGAAAGTCACTGCTCGCCGTCGGACGCCAGGACAACTCCGTCCAGCTCTGGGACGCCGCCACAGGCGAACCGCACGGCACGCCACTCGGACACGCCGACTCAGTGACCTGGGGCGTCTGGGGCTATCTCGACGATCAACCACTCTTCGCGACCGGCAGCACCGACGGTGCCGTGCGGCTCTGGGACGCGCGGACCTGCCAACCACACGGACGACCGATGACCGGCCATGTCGGCCCGGTGGAATGGGGCGAGTGGGGTCGTGTCGCGGATCTGATGCTGCTGGCCACCGGCGGCCGCGACGGCACCGTCCGGCTCTGGGATCCGGTGACGGGTCGGCAGCACGGCGAGGCGTTGACCGGGCACACCGGGACGGTGGTCTGGGGCGCGTGGGGTGTCTTCGACGGACAACCGACGCTCGCGACCGGCGGCACGGATCACCTTGTCCAGCTCTGGGATCCGGCCACGGGCACACCACGCATCGACTTCGTCGGCCATTCCGGAACTGTGCAGTGGGGCGCGTGGGGCAGCATCGACGGCCGATCCGTACTCGCGACCGGTGATCATGTCGGGACGACCGGCCGCACCAAGCCGGAGGACCGAAGCGTTTGGCTGTGGGGTTCCACCTCGGGGCCCTTCGGGATGTGGTTGGAGGATCAGAGCGGGTTCGCCCGAGCGACCAGCTGGGGGGCATGGAGCACGGTCGACGGACAGTCTGTCCTCGCCACCGGCCACTTCGACGGCATCGTTCGGATATGGGGGATCGCGGGTGATCGAGTACGGCGGATACGGGAGCTCGACGCCTCAATTGCCCGGTGGGGTGCGTGGTGCGATGCGGCGGGACGGGCACTGCTCGCCACCGGCGGTGACGATGGCACCATCCGGCTGTTCGATCCCGCCACCGGGGAGTGGATCGAGCACATCACCGACCACACCGGCGGACTGCGTTGGGGTGCATGGGGAGTCGTGAACGGGCGCCCGGTGCTGGCGACCGGCAGCTCCGACAACACCATCTGTCTGTCGGAGCTCTTCACCGAACAGGTGGTCCAGCTCCTCCCCCCGAAGCCCGACAGCGCCGACACCCCGGACCACCTCGCCCGCGCCGATGACGCGACCGCACTCGCCGACATCATCACCTCGAGATCGACCTCCCTACCCATGGCCATCGGCGTCTTCGGCGAGTGGGGCGAGGGCAAGAGCCATTTCCTCGGCTTGGTCCGAGATCGAGTCGCCGGGGCGACACCCGATCCGTCCGTCCATGTGAACATCCGCCAGATCCGTTTCAACGCCTGGCATTACGCCGAGACCGACCTGTGGGCCAGCTTGGTCGCCGAACTGTTCGCCCAGCTCACCCAGGCCGACAGCCCCGCCGATACCGCGACCGCGCAACGTGGGATGTCCCGGCTCGAAGCCGAGCTCGTGGCCAGGCGCGGGCTGAACGAGCGGATCGCCGCCGAACGTGGCCGGCTGCGGGAGCTGGAAAAGACCAGGGCCCGCATATATTCGCCGATGACTTCGCTCGGTCTCTGGATCAAAGCCTTCGCCGAGAACAATGTCGCTGACACGCAGACCGAGAAGGACATCGATCGGATCGCTGGATGGCGAGAAGAGGGCGGCCGTGCCGGTTGGCTGACCTTCTTCGGTCTACTCGTCCTCGTCGGAGCCGGGGTCGCGGTGACGATCTGGCTGTCGGCATGGCTGCGGACCGCCGCACAGATCCTCACCGGCGGGGTCGGTGTGCTGCTGCTCGGTAGCAATTGGGGACGGATCAGCGCATTTCTCGACCGGTTCGATACCGAACTACGCGCGCTGACCGACGCAAGAAGGGCCGAGGAGGACAAGCTCGACACCGCGATCGCGGTGAGCAAGGCCAATATCGCCGAGCTGAGGCAAGACAGACAGAACCTCACTGCCGCGGGGCAGTTGGCGGGGTTCGTCGCCGATCGGGCGGGGTCGGGCGACTATCGAAGCAATCTCGGGATCATGACCCGCATCCGCGAGGACTTCGAGCACATGGCAGAACTGTTGCGGCGCAATGCCGAACGCGGCGCACCGCTCGAGGCGGAGTCTCCGCAGACCGAGGTCGACGAGCTGCCGCAGATCGATCGGATCGTCCTCTACATCGACGATCTGGATCGCTGCCCGCCCGACCGAGTCGTGCAACTGCTCGAGGCGATCCACCTGCTGCTCGCCGTGCGTCTGTTCGTCGTTGTCGTCGCGGTGGACCCACGCTGGTTGCTGCGGTCGATCTCGGTGCACTACCGCGAGATGCTGACCGCCGACCACGGCAACCAGACCCTGTTCACCGCAACAGAAGTCGATCCCGACGACGGCCACGCGTCGACCCCAGCGCAGTACCTGGAGAAGATCTTTCAGCTGGTGTACACGCTGCCGCCGCTGGACCGGGTCGGCTACACCTCGCTGATCGACGAAGTGGTTGGAGCACGGGCCGACTCAGTGCCCGGCGAGCGAACGACCACCCTCAGCGATACCACCGCGCCCTCCTCACAGCCGAACACCATCGCGCCGCGGACATACACACCCACCCCCGCTCTGGCACCCCCCTCGAACTCCGCAACGCGGGCCCCAGTGTTCAATCCAGCGCCCGTCGCTCTCCCCCGCCCCGAACTACACCGCCGGATCGCGCCGTTCGCCCTCACACAGGACGAACTCCACCTCATCCGCCTACTCGGCCCCCCGCTGATCACTACCGCTCGCTCGGTAAAACGCCTGGCCAACAGCTACAGCCTGCTCTCTGCCATCGAACGCCAGAAGGGAAACGCGAGCACCGAACAGGATCGGCTACCCGCAATGGTCTTGCTCGCCGCGCTCGTCGGCCTTCCCGAGCTCGGCCCGGTCCTGCTCACCCACTTGTATCGGACCGCACCCGAAACCATGTGGGCCGACTTCCTCACCGGCCTGCGCCCCGAACAGAATGGACCCGAACTGGACGACGGCTGGCGAAACAAGGCAGACGCACGCCTCACTGTCCACGAAGTGGAATCGTGGCACATTCTCGCCGACGCCCTGCAACAAATCACGACAGCCGCCGCCGCGCTGGGCATCGTTCTACCAGCGGCTATTTCGGAGTGGCAGCACTGGATCCAACCCGTTGGACGCCTCTCCTTCCCTGCGGGCCGGGTCGTCGCGGAACTCGGCAGGACGCGGAAATCCAGGCGAGAAAGTTCTCTCCCAATAGATGAAAGCCCCCTGTCGAACACTGCGTAATGGGTTGCGCATTGCTCCGGGCTGGTCACGGCACACCCACACGGCGCTCTGCCCACCCCGGGCAGGGCGCCGTCGGCGTCTCAGGGTGCGGTGCCGATGCCGAAGAGGGCGGTGGTGCGCAGCGGGGTGTTCGGGCGGTAGGTGACGGTGAGGTGGGCGATGGCCGCTTCGCTGCGGCGCTGCCATTCCTGCTCGCCCACTTCGTCTCTCACGACAGCCAGCGGCGCGCTGCTGCGGGACACCGATTCCCACAAGGCGGCGGCGTCCGGGTAGCGGAGTTCGGCGGTGTGCTGCTGGATCTGCACGTCGAGCAGGCCCGCCGCGCGCATCTCCGCGTCGAACACTCTGGGATTCTGGAGGCTGCGCGAATCCGGCTGCGGGAGTGTGGCCGTCGGGTCCGCCGCGGTCAGCGCGCCGAACAACGCTCGCATCAGGGAGGATTCGGCCGCGGGCGCCCAGGCGGCGACCACCGCGGTGCCGCCGGGACGCAGGACCCGGCACAGCTCGGCGAAGCCCGCGGGCCGGTCGGGGAAGAACATCAGCCCGAACAGGGAGAAGCCCGCGTCGAATCGGTTGTCTTCGTAGGGCAGGGCCTGTCCGTCGCCGACCTGCGCGGTGATCGTGGGGTGGTCGGCGGCCGCCGCGACCAGCTGGTCGATCATCGACGGCGAGAGATCGATGGCCTGCACCCGGGCGCCGAGCTCGGCCGCGGCGATGCTCAGCAACCCGGTACCCGCCGCGACGTCGACGATCTCCGATTCCGAGCTGAGAGTGACGTATTCGAGTGCGTGCGCGGCGAAGGGCGCGAGCACGGTCGCACCGGTCTCTGCGTATCCCTCGGCGACGAGGTCCCACGGACGAACATCGGAGGACAACTGTTCTGACATAACAACATTCATACCGGGCGGGAGAAGGTGATCAAGGCACGGCCGGGGCCGTTGTAGTCCGGGACGGGACCGGCGACCGCGAAACCGAGGCTGCGGTGGAAGTCGATCGAGGTGTAATTGGCGGGCGAGGTTATCGCGGTGACGGTGGTGCGGTTGTCGGAGCGGGCGATGGTGAAGAACGCTTCGTAGAGGGTTCTGCCCAGGCCTGCCTTGCGGGCGTCCGGGCGGACGGCGACGAAGTGGATGTAGGCGGTGTAGGGGTCGGAGGGTGAGCCGAAACCCACCAGGAAACCGGAGATTCCGTTGTCGTCGGAGGCGATCAGGCTGGTGCGATGGAAGTGGTCGAGGAACATGCGGGGAAGGTTGTGAACTGCCGCTCTCCCCCACCAGTTGTCGACCACGCCGATGATGCTGTCGTAGTCGTCGGGTCTTGCGCGACGAATCTCGTGCCCCACCATCACTCCATGGTGACCCTGATGTGCCCGCTCAGCACCAGAATTGCCGGTGAACAAAACTGCCCGCCACCGAAACGGCAGCGGGCAGTTCAGGATTTTCGCAGATCAGACGGTGCGGGTCAGGCGTTCGGTCAGCAGCTGGGCGAAGCGGGCGGGGTCTTTGAGTTCGCCGCCCTCGGCGAGAACCGCCGTGCCGTAGAGGAGCTCGGCGGTTTCGGCGAGTTCGGGGACCTTGCCCTCGTCCGCGTCGGACTTGCGGGCGTCGTAGGCATCGCGCAGGCCCGTCACCAGGGGGTGGGTCGGGTTGAGCTCGAGGATGCGCTTGGACTCCGGCAGGGCCTGGCCCGAGGCGCGGTACATGCGCTCGAGCATGGGGGTGAAGTCGTAGACGTCACCGACCAGGCAGGCGGGCGAGGTGGTGAGACGGTTGGTGAGGCGGACTTCCTTGGCGACGTCGGTCAGCGTGCTGCCGAGCCAGGTGAGCAGGTCACCGAAGTCCTTGTCCTGCTGTTCGCGCAGGGCTTCGGTTTCCTTCTTCTCGTCCTCGGTTTCCAGGTCGACTTCGCCCTTGGCGATGGACTGGAACGTCTTGCCCTGGAATTCCGGTACCGAACCGACCCACATCTCGTCGACCGGATCGGTGAGGATCAGCACCTCGCGGCCCTTGGCCGTGAAGGCTTCCAGGTGCGGCGAATTCTCCACCTGCGCACGGCTTTCACCGGTCATGTAGTAGATCGAGTCCTGCCCGTCCTTCATCCGCTCCACGTACTGCGCGAGCGTGGTGAGCTCGGACTCGGAGGCGGTGGAGGCGAAAGACGAGACGGTGAGCAGGGTTTCGCGGTTGTCGGTATCGGAGAGCAAACCCTCCTTGAGGACTCGGCCGAACTGCGCCCAGAACGTCTGGTACTTGGTCTGATCCTCGGCGCCCTGCATGTCCTTGACCGTGGACAGAACCTTCTTCACCAGGCGCTTGCGGATCATCTGGATCTGGCGGTCCTGCTGCAGGATCTCGCGGGAGACATTGAGCGAGAGGTCCTGGGCGTCGACGACGCCCTTGACGAAACGCAGGTACTCCGGCATCAGTTCTTCGCAGTTGTCCATGATGAACACGCGACGCACGTAGAGCTGCACACCGCGCTTGTGCTCACGGGTGAACAGGTCGAACGGCGCGATCGACGGAATGAACAGCAGCGCTTGGTATTCGAAGGTGCCTTCGGCCTTCATCGGGATGATCTCGAGCGGCTCATCCCAGGCGTGGCTGACGTGGTGGTAGAACTCCTTGTACTCCTCGTCGCTCACCTCGCTGCGCGGCCGCGTCCACAACGCCTTCTGCGAGTTGAGGATCTGGTCCTCGACGATGGTCTTCTCGACCTTGTCCTCGCCTTCGCCCTCGGTCACCGTGCGCTCGACCTGCATGCGGATCGGCCAGGCGATGAAGTCGGAGTACTTGCGGACGATCTCGCGCAGCTTCCATTCCTGCGTGTAATCGAACAGGTGATCGTCTTCGTCTGCGGGTTTGAGCTCGAGGGTCACCGAGGTGCCCTGCGGTGCGTCGGCGACGGTGTCGATGGAGTAGGTGGAGCTGCCCGCGGCGGCTTCCCAGCGGGTGCCTTCGGTCTCGCCTGCCTTGCGGGTGGTGAGGACGACCTTGTCGGCGACCATGAAGGTGGAGTAGAAGCCGATACCGAACTGGCCGATCAGCTCCTCGGCGGCGGCGTCGGACTTGGCCTCGGTGAGCTTGCGGCGCAGGTCGGCGGTGCCGGATTTGGCGAGGGTACCGATCAGGTCGATCACTTCGGCGCGGGACATGCCGATGCCGTTGTCGCGGACGGTCAGGACTCGCTTGTCCTGGTCGACCTCCAGCTCGATGTGCAGGTCGGAGGTGTCTGCGCCCAGGTCTTTGTCCTGGTAAGCGGCAAGTTTGAGCTTGTCCAGCGCATCGGAAGCGTTCGAGATCAGCTCCCGCAGGAAGGTGTCTTTGTTGGAGTAGACCGAGTGGATCATCAGCTCGAGGAGCTGGTGGGTCTCGGCCTGGAACTCGAGGGTTTCGACGTGCTGCTCAGTCACACCCCCGATGGTATTACCGTCCGAAATCGGCCAGTGAGGGAACCTCGTCTACGGCCCGCGTCGACATCCAATCGCGCAGCACCTGGGTGGCGCGGACATCGTCTTCGTTGTAGACGAACAGCCGGGTGCGCTGCGACATGTCGATGGCGTCGTCGTAGCCGACGGCACGGCGGTACCAGCCCATCGATGCCTCGCCGCCCGCTTCCGGATCACGCCAGCCGAACCCGGCGACCGGCGCGATCTTCTTGAGCCCCTTGCCGTTCGGGCAGATGAACTGCTCGGTGACGGCCTGGAACATGTCGACCCATTCCTTGGAGTCGACGAACGCGCGCACTTCCTCGTGGGTCGGCACGCCGGGGCGGCCGGCGAACCGGCGGGCCGATTCGTAGAGCCACTTGTCCTCGGCGGTTCGCGAATAGCAGTAGGCCGCAAATGTTTTGCCCTGGGCGTGGGCGTCGGCGCGCCGCTCCATCAGCCAGGTCCAGAACTCACCGAACGAGCGGCCCTCGTCCTCGGTGGGCAGCGGATCCCAGGTGACGAACGGGCGGTAGACGCCGTCGAGCAGAGTGCCCCAGAGGTAGGCGCCGTCTTCCTGGTAACTCTCCAGGTCGACGTCGATCTCCACATCGGCCCGACGCACGCTGACCTGCTCGAACCGGCGCACCAGCGGGGCGCCGTCGATCCAGGCGCGGGCAGTGACGACGGTTTCGGCGAACGGTCCGTGCTGCCAGTCGTCGGGATCGTCGCCCTCCCAGGCGGCCAGTTCGTCGACCGTTTCGATCCCGTGCAGGCGTAGCACATCGGCCCGCGAACCCGGCGCGACCAGGCTCACATCCCGCATCTGCGCCAGCGTGGCCTCACAACTGGGTTCAGCTGTGCCTGACTGCTGCGGGTCGGGCCCGCGCAACCACCACGGGCACTGCCTGCACTCGGGCACCTTCGACGGTTGGGTCGGCAGTTCGCCGCGCACCACCGCGATCCGGTCGGCGTAGCGCTGGTCGTAATCGGCCAGCACGTTCGTCAGATCGTGCACCAGGATGCGGTCACTGACCAGGCCGATCGCGCCGCCGATCAGGGCGGGGCTGGCCATTCCGTAGCGCTGCAACATGCGGTACAGGTGGGCGAGGCGCTGCTGGTCGCGCGGCTGCGGGCGCAGTTTCACGTGTTTGTCGCGGCGGGGCTGCCAGCGGAACAGGTCCGAGGTCAGCGGGTGGAAATCGGCCGGGTCGGGCCTGCGCGGGTCGGTGACCTTGTGGTTGACCACGATGATCGGGATATAGCCGCCACGGTCGTCGTCGCGCAGCAGGATCTCGACACCGCCGCGTCGCCCGGTATCGGCTTCCTGGGGCAGCAGCCCGCCCCAGATGCGCGGGGCGCCCGCCTCGATCGCGGCCATCGTCGCCGCGGCCTTGGCGGCGCCACGCAGGTCCGGGTCGATCACCACCCAGTCGGCGGGGGCGGCCGCGACCAGTTCGTCGCGGACCTTGATGCGATGGGCGGTGGCGGCGTCGCGCCGCTGCTGCACGCCCGGATCCTCGCGGACCTCGGCGAGCACGCCCGGATTCTCGGCATCGAGGCGCAGGCGATGCCTGCATCCGATCAGTGAACGCGCGTCCAGGAAGGCGGTGCGGAAATCCGCAGCGGAAGCGGGGACCGGGCTACGCACCGGCCCGCCGTCGAAGTCGTCCTCGGCTGCACGCACGCAAGCAGTATGGGCCTTACCCCCGACACAATGCCCAATCGCTACCCTGATCCCACTACGCTACGAAGAACGGCAGGCCGCTCGCAGGCGGTCCTGCCTCATGACTTGGCGAGCATGACGGAGGGCCTGATCCCATGGGGTTGTTCAGCAAGCGGAAGCGGCGGCCGAGCCGACGCGCTGAGGCGAAAGCACTCAAGCACAAAGCCGCGGTGGAGGCGAAGCTGAGCGCCAAGAACGAGCGCAAGGCGGCCAAGGCGGGCGAGCGCGTCACCCGGCGCGCGGCCAAGGCTCAGGCACGCACGGCCGACAAGGTGGCCAAGGCACAGATCGCGACCCTGCAGGCCGAGGAGAAGGCCGCGCAGAAGGCGGCCGCGAAGGCCGATCGCGAACTGTTCAGCGCGAGCCAGATCCGCAAGTACATCGGCGTGGCCCGGGTGCTGATCCCCGTACTCGCCCCGCTGGCCTATCGCGGCGCGACGATGGTGCGCGGGCAGCTCGACGCGCGCAAGGCCCAGCAGCTCGGTATCGGCATGGACCAGCTGAGCGAGTTCAGCGGCCACGGTGCGCGCCTGCAGGCCCGCATCACCAATACCGAGGAAGCCCTCGACAAGATCGCCGCCGACAAGGCAGGCGATGCCGACACCACGAAGTTCGTCGAAGCGGCCCGCTCGCGCATGGCCGATCTGAACGTGGCCGTGCGCACGGCCGAGCAGATGCCGGCCGCGCGTCGCAAGGCCGTGCACGCGTCGATCTCGGCCGAGCTGTCCGTGCTGGAGAACGACGTGCTCGCCCGCCTCGGCGTCCGCTGATTCTGTCGTGACAACGCCGCAGCTCACCTCCCGCTTGCGCGGTGGTGGCTGCGGCGTACTCGTGGGCGGGCTGGCGGTGGCCGCCCACGGGACAGGCGGCGGCGGGGTGCCACGGTCGTCGGAAATCGCACTGCTGCTGCTGGTTTCGCTGGCGGCCGGGATGTTCGCCCATGGCACCGGGCCACGCGGGCACTCGTCCCGATTCGCGCAGGCCGCGACGATGCGCACGGCCGCCGCGTTGATCGGTGGTCAGTGGGCCGGGCACTTCGCGCTGTCGGCGACACTCGACCATCACGGGCTACTGCATCTGCCGAGCCTGTCGATGATCGCCGCGCACCTGGTGGCAGCGTGTGCCTGTGCCGCCCTGATTCTCGTCGCCGAGCGGCTGTATCTGGTTGCGTCGAGCGTGATTCGGGCGGTACTCGGCAGTCCCTTCGCTGTTGTCCACCCGGCCGTTCGCTGGTTCGGCCCGCTCGCCGTCGCGCGCGGGGCTCGTCCGAGGGGTGCGCGATGTCCGCGCGCACCGCCGTTGTTCGCCTGATTCGCGACCACCTCAGAATTCTTCGGACGACAAGGCATTCCATGCACAACTTCATCACCCGCGGCACCGGCACCGTCGCTCTCGCGGCGGGCCTGGTCCTCGCTGCCTGCGGTTCGGCGGCCGCGCACGTCACCGTCGACGCTCCGGGCGCCGCCCAGGGCAAGTACACCGTCGCCACCTTCAAGGTGCCGACCGAATCCGATACCGCGTCCACCACCGCGCTGCGCGTCACCGTGCCGAACCTGAAAAGTGTTCGGACCGAGCCGATGCCGGGCTGGACGTCGAAGGTCGAGCGCAACGACAAGGGCGAGACGGTCGCCGTGGCGTGGTCCGCCGATCCGGGTAATCCCGGTATCGGACCCGGCCAGTTCCAGCGGTTCGTGCTCTCGCTCGGCCCGCTGCCGACGCAGGACACTGTGAACTTCCCGACCCAGCAGACCTACAGCGACGGCAAGGTCGTGGCCTGGGACCAGCCGAGCACCGGCGGCGCCGAGCCCGAGCACCCCGCGCCGACGATCACGCTGACCGCGAAGGGCGGCGCCGAGGGCGGCGATCACCAGGTCGCCTCCGGCGAATCGACCCAGTCGGAGACCGACGATGTCGCCCGCTGGATGGGTGGCATCGGCCTGGCTCTCGGCCTGTTCGCCGCCGCGCTCGGCCTCGGCCTCGTCTTTCGCTCCCGGCGGTCGTCGTGATGCGCAAGATGCTCGTAGGCCTGCTCGCAGTGCTGTTCGCCTGCGCTTTCGCGGCGGCAGGCACGGCGAGTGCACATTCCGGCGCGGTGAGCAGCGTGCCCGAGAACGGTTCGACGGTCGAGGTCGGACCGGCACGGGCCAGCGTCACCTTCAACGAGGAACTGCAGCAGAACTTTCCGTCGCTGACCGTGGTCGGGCCGGATGGCAGGCTGTGGTCGAAGGGCAAGGCGCTGGTCGAAGGACGCAGTGTGAGTGTGGAACTGGGTGACCTGGGGCCGGTCGGCGAGTACACGATCGCGTTCCGGGTCACCTCGGCCGACGGTCATCCCGTGAGCGGCACGAGGACTTTCACGCTGAGCAAGGCCGGCGCCGGCACGCCGGGCGCCCGTCCGGGTGAGGACACGGCCGAAGACGGCGGCGACGGCGGTGTGCCCGTGTGGATGTTCATCGCCGGTGGCGTGGTGCTGTTCGGCGCCGGCCTCGCGGTGGCGTTGCTCGGCGGCCGGTCCGGCCGCAAGAAGTAGTCGACGATGACGACCGGTCGCCGGGTGCCTGGTGCCGTGCTGCGGCAGTGGCGTGTCCTGGTGCCGGTCGTGGTCGCCGCGCTGCTCGGGGTGGTGCTGGCCTGGATATTGCGCAGCTCCGGCGGGTTCGCGTGGGTGGCGTTCGCGCGCGTGCTCGCCGATGGCGTGGGGGCGGCCGTGATCGGCCTCGCCGCGCTGCCCCGGCTCAACGACCGGCTGGCGGTCACCTGGCGACCGCTGGCCGCGCTGGCCGGTGTCTGGTTCGCCGCCGAGTTCACCGTGCTGGTGTGTGAGGCCGCCGAGATCGTCGGCGTGCCCGTGACCCAGCTCGACGCGGGCGATTTCATCACCTTCCTCGGCAGGCTCAGCGGCGGCCAGATCGGGATCGCGATCCTGTTCTGCACCGGCGCGATCGCCTGCTACTCGGCACTGGCCTTCCGCAGACCCGACACCGCGTCGGCGGATCTGGTGCTCGTGTTCGCGGCGGTCGCGCTGTCGCTGCGGCCGATCACCGGGCACATGTCCCAGCAGATGTTCGGCTCGGTCCTCGCCGCGGTCCACGCACTCGCCGCCGCCTTGTGGCTCGGCCTGCTGCTCGCGATGGTCCTGGTGCTGCGCACCCGGGGCGAATGGGCCGCGACGCTGCCGCACTACTCGCGGCTCGCCGCGCCCCTGGTCGTTGTCGTCGCGGTCACCGGCCTGATCAACGGCCTGGTCCGCCTCGGCGGCATCACCTCGCTGCTGACCAGCGGCTACGGACGGATTCTGCTGGCGAAGCTCATCATCCTGTGTGCGCTCGTCGCGCTGGGCTGGTGGTGGCGTCGATCCTGGGTCCGCAAGGCCGCCGACCACCGCGTCACCGCCGAGGTCTCCCTGCGCAACGCGGCGACCGAGGTACTGGTGATGGCGGTGGCATTCGGCCTGGCAGCGACGCTGGCGGTGACCGGGTAGTCACCTCGATCACGTTCGGCGCCGAGTGCCGTTCGACGCCGATTCCACCGATTAGAGTGGCCGGTATGACCGAAGTGAGGATTGCCGAAGATTGCGCCGCGCCCGCCGAAGCGGCGTTCGCGTTCATGAACGACTACCGCAATCTGCCGAAGTTCTGGTACGGCATCGAATCCTTCACACCCCTCACCGCGCAGACCGACGGCCTCGGCGCGACGTTCGACGGGAAGATGAAGCTGGGCCCCGCGTCGCTGACCTCGCGTGTCGAGGTCGTCGGCTGGGAAGAGGGCCGCTTGATCGCCACCAAGTCGATCAAGGGCATCGAGATCGTCGCGACCTTCAGGTTCATCCCCAAGGGTGACATCGCGTGCACAGTGGACGCGGACATCGATTTCTCCGTCGGCGGCGGCATCACGGGCAAGATGCTCAGCAAGACGATCGAGCCGTTCGTGAAGATCGCGGTTCAGCACACCACCGACGCGCTCATTCGCGAGATCGAGAAATCACACAGCGAGCAGGTCTGAGAGCCTACGAATGGCGCGGCCGAGCGGGCCTGACACAATCTGATCCATGACCGAATCAGCGAATGTTGTGGCCACCGCCGATCTGGCCGACGAGATCGGCCCCGAGATCCGTAGCTGCGATACGCAGTTCATCCAGTTCGGCGGCCGCGCCGAATTCTCGGGCCGGATCACCACGATCCGCTGCTTCCAGGACAACCTGCTGGTCAAGCAGACGCTGAGCGGGCCGGGCGAGGGCAAGGTGCTCGTCGTCGACGGCGGCGCGAGCGTGCACACCGCGCTGGTGGGCGACATCATCGCCGGCCGTGGCGTGGACAACGGCTGGGCGGGCGTGATCGTGAACGGCGCCGTGCGCGACTCCGCGATCCTGCGCACCCTCGACATCGGGGTGAAGGCGCTGGGCACCAATCCGCGCAAGAGCACCCAGACCGGCAGCGGCGAGCAGGACGTGCCCGTCGAGTTCGGCGGCATCACCTTCGTGCCCGGCGAGATGCTCTACAGCGACTCCGACGGCGTGGTCGTTCGCGCCGAGGACTGAGGGCGACGCGGGTGTTCGAGGGTCAGCCCTCGGACACCCGTACCTTGTTTCCGGCGAGGATCACGATGTCGCCGATCTGCAGTTGCCTGCCGCGGCGTAGCTCCACTTCGTCGTTGACGCGCACCAAGCCCTGCGCGATCACCGTCTTGGCCTCGGAACCCGAATCGATCAGGTTGGCCAGTTTCAGGAATTGCCCGAGCCGGATGACAACGTCATCGATCGGCACATCAACTGGTTCCGACATGCGCTAATACTTACCCGGTCGCGCGAAACCGGTCGCCACCGGCCCCGGCGTTGCGGGCGGTGACGAACACGCCGCAGCCACCGCCACCCGGATCCGGCTCGATTGGACGCACACTGGATCGGTGACTCCCACGCAGGCCGAGCAGCACCCCATCGTCGAGGACCGCACGCCGGTGCCCCATCGCGCGCACGGCAAGTTGTCCGAGGTACCGCACATCGCCGGATTGGTCCTCGGTGTGTTCGCGGTGCTGCTGTTCTTGTGGAGTGTTTCGCCCAGCCTGCGAATCCTCACGCAGGTGCCGCGGCACTACGTGGACACCTACTATTTCGATGCCCCCGACACCAGCCTCGTGTGGGCGTTGATCGTCGGCCTGCTCGCCGGGGCGACCGCGGCCCGCAAGCGGATCGCCTGGTGGCTGCTGGTCGTGTACCTGCTGCTGTACGCGATAGCGAACATCCTGGACTTCTTCGCCGACGACGATGTGGACGCGCTGGTCGCCTTCATCGTGCACATGGCGGTCATCGCGATACTGCTGGCCGCGCGTAAGGAGTTCTACACCCGGGTTCGGCCCGGCGCGCTGTGGAAGGCGCTGGGCGTGCTGGTGTTCGGGCTCGCGCTCGGCTGCCTGCTCGGCTGGGGCCTGGTCGAACTGTTCCCCGGTTCGTTGCCCGCGGGTGTGCAGCGTCCGCTGTGGGCGGTGTATCGAGTCACCGCCGCCGTGCTGGTGAACAACGAGCATTTCGACGGGCATCCGCGGGCCTGGGTGAACTTCCTGCTCGGCCTGTTCGGCGCGCTCGCGCTGCTGGCCGCGGTGGTCGTGCTGTTGCGTTCGCAGCGCGCCGACAACGCGATGACCGCGCTGGACGAGTCGGCGATCCGCGGCCTGCTCGCGAGCAGCGATGTCGAGGACTCACTCGGCTACTTCGCGACCCGTCGCGACAAGGCGGTGGTGTTCGCGCCGAACGGCAAGGCGGCGATCACCTATCGCGTCGAGCTGGGTGTGTGCCTGGCCAGCGGTGATCCGATCGGCCCGAAACAGGCGTGGCCACAGGCGATTCAGGCGTGGCTCGAGCAGGCCGACCGGTTCGGCTGGCAGCCGGCGGTGATGGGCGCCGGCGAACTCGGCGCCACCGCGTACCGCAAGGCGGGCCTGTCGGCGCTGCGGCTGGGTGACGAGGCGATCCTCGACACCCGCACGTTCTCGCTGGCGGGCCCGGAGATGAAGCAGGTGCGTCAGGCCGCGAACCGGTTGCGCAAGAACGGCCTCGAGGTGCGGATCCGCAGGCACCGCGATATCCCCGCCGCCGAGTTCGCCGAGATCGTCGCGCGGGCGGACGCCTGGCGCGATACCGAGACCGAGCGCGGCTTCTCGATGGCGCTGGGCCGCCTCGGCGACCCACTCGACGGCGACTGCCTGCTGGTCGAAGCGGTGGACCACGACGACCGCGTGCACGGCATGCTCTCGCTGGTCCCGTGGGGGCGCACCGGCGTCTCGCTGGAACTGATGCGGCGCGACCCGCAGAGCCCGAACGGCGTGATGGAGCTGATGATCTCGCAGCTCGCCCTGAACTCCGACCAGTACGGCATCACCAAGGTGTCGCTGAACTTCGCGGTGTTCCGATCGGTGTTCGAAGAAGGCGGCCGGATCGGCGCCGGTCCGATCCTGCGGGCCTGGCGCGGGGTGCTGCTGTTCTTCTCGCGCTGGTGGCAGCTCGAGGCGCTGTACCGGTCGAACGTGAAATATCACCCGCGCTGGGTGCCACGGTTCTTCCTGTTCGAGGAACGCAGGCAGTTGCCGCGGGTGGCCACGGCGAGCGGGCTGGCCGAAGGGTTCCTGCCGCGCATCGGCAAGGCGCCCGACGCGGGCGTGCACACCGGCACGAAGGCCGCGGTCCCCGCGACGGTCACCGGCCTGCACGCCGACGGCAGCGCACCGGACGCACCGGAGGGCGCCGACGCCGAACAGGGGCCACGCAGGCCCGAACAGGTGCGGGTGCGCCTGGACAAACTCGACCGGCTCACCGCTTCGGGCATCGATGCCTATCCGGTCGCCTACCCGCCGACCCACGACATCGCCGAGGCCAGACGCTGCCCCAAGGGCACCACCGTGCGTATCGCGGGCAGGCTCTTGCGAATTCGCGACTACGGCGGCGTGATCTTCGCGCTGGTCCGCGATTGGACCGGGGAGATCCAGCTGGTGATCGATCGCGAACGGGTGGGCGCCGATCGCAGCGACGAGTTCACCGAATTCTTCGACCTGGGCGATCTCATCGAGGTGAGCGGGCAGATCGGCGCCAGCCGCAACGGTGAGCTGTCACTGCTCGCGCAGGACTGGCGGATGAACGGCAAATGCCTGCATCCGCTGCCTGACAAGTGGCGTGGGCTGGCCGATCAGGAAGCCAAGGTCCGGCAGCGCTATGTGGACATGGCGATCAACCCCGAGGCCCGCGAGGTGATGGCCAAGCGCAGCGCGGTCCTGCACTCGCTGCGCGATTCGCTCCATGTCTGGGGCTTTCTCGAGGTGGAGACGCCGATCCTGCAACAGGTGCACGGCGGCGCCAACGCCACTCCGTTCCGCACCCACATCAACGCCTACGACCTCGACCTGTACCTGCGCATCGCCCCCGAGCTCTACCTCAAGCGGCTGTGCGTCGGTGGCATGGAGAAGGTGTTCGAGATCGGCCGCACCTTCCGCAACGAAGGCGTCGACTTCAGCCACAATCCCGAGTTCACGATCCTGGAAGCCTATGAGGCGCACAGCGATTATCAGCAGATGATGCACCTGTGCCGCAGGCTGATCCAGCATGCGGCGATGGCCGCCAACGGTGCCGAGGTGGCGTTGCGGCCCAACGACGACGGCGGCTTCGACACTGTCGACATCTCCGGCGAGTGGCGGGTGAAGACCGTGCACGGCGCGGTCTCCGAGGCGATCGGCACCGAGGTGACCGCGCGTACCGAGCTGGCCCGGCTGCGCGAGCTGTGCGACGAAGCGGGCGTGGCCTACCAACACGGTTGGGACGCGGGCCAAGTGGTGCTGGAGATGTACGAGCACCTGGTGGAATCGCAGACCACCTACCCCACCTTCTACCTGGACTTCCCCACCTCGGTCTCCCCGCTCACCCGCTCGCACCGCAGCATCGAGGGGGTGGCCGAGCGCTGGGATCTGGTGGCCTGGGGCGTCGAGCTGGGCACGGCCTACAGCGAACTCACCGACCCGGTGGACCAGCGGCGCAGGCTCACCGAGCAGTCGATGCTGGCCGCCGGTGGCGATCCCGAGGCGATGGAACTCGACGAGGACTTCCTGACCGCGCTCGAACACGCGATGCCGCCCACCGGCGGACTCGGGATGGGCGTCGACCGGGTGGTCATGCTGATCACCGGACGCAGCATCCGTGAGACGCTGCCCTTCCCCTTGGTGAAACCACGGTGAAATCGGGTACAGGTGTATACGGATCGCGACGCGTTCGCGATCAACACATGCTCTGTGTGGCGCTTGCGAGGCTTTCTAACCGAAAGCCACAGTGAGACCGTTACTCTCGGAGTTCCGGCACCGGGAGGATGTCGGGCCACCAACACATCGGGATGGGATTTCATGTATCTGGACTTGCTGACCACAGCCGCACTCGTCGATCCGCACATGCTCACCAGCAGCTTCGACACCCTGGCGAGTTCGGACGCAGTCAACACCGCGATGGAACTCGCGGCCAAGAAGAAAAAGAAAAACAGCTCCGGCCTGATCATCGGCGGCATCTGCTGCCTGATCATCGTGGTGCTCATCGTCGGCGGCATCTTCCTGCTCAAGAACAAGAAGAAGGGCGACCAGCCGCCGTACAACGGTGGTCAGCCGCCGTACAACGGCCCGCAGGGTGGTCAGCCCCCCTACGGCCAGCCGCCCTACGGCCAGTCCTGACCTGACCGGAGGACTCGCGGCGACACCCTCGGTCGATGACGAGGGTTCCCCGCGAGTCCTCGAACGACCACCCGTTCGCCAAGGGCTCTCCGCCACGGGATGACATCGCCGGCCGCGAGGAGATCGACCCGCAGCCCTGGTCCCCGGCGGATAGGGCAGAGTGTTGATCGTGCAGCTGATACTCGTGCGTCATGCCCAACCCGAACGCGTAGTCGGCGACACCATCGCCGCCGACCCCGGCCTCACCGACATCGGCAAGCTCCAAGCCGAACGCGTCCCCGCCGCGCTCGCACCCCACGACATCGTTCGCATCGTCAGCAGCCCGCAGCGCCGCGCCCGCGACACCGCGCTCCCCACCGCGACCGCCCGCGACCTACCGGTCGACGTCATCGACGACCTCGCCGAATACGACCGCGACCTGCCCGCCTACATCCCGATCGAAGACGCGAAAACCGAATTCGCCGACGCCTACGCCCGCATCAAGGCGGGCCACCTCCCCGACCAGATCGACGGCCCCGCCTTCACCACGCGAGTCCTCACCGCCGTCGAAACCCTGGTCGCCACCACAGCTCCCGGCGACACCGTCGTAGCCTTCGCCCACGGCGGCGTCATCAACGTCCTCCTGGCCGACATCCTCGCCCTCCCCCGCCCCCTCACCTTCCCGATCGACTACTGCTCGATCACCCGAATCCTCTACTCCCGCACCGGCACCCGCACCGCGGCAACCATCAACGAAAACGGCCACGTCTGGAACCTGCTCCCCAGGGCCCTGTCGCGAACCACACCCTGATCCGCGGTCGCGGACATACGAAAGAGCCCGGCACCGCCGAAGCGATACCGGGCTCTGCGCGAACGACTCAGGCCTGCTGAGCGATCCAGTTGTGCATCCAGGTGATAGCGGTCTGCCCGCCACCCACCGAGTAGCTGCCGTACAGCGTGTGCGCCTGCGAGCGGTAGAACTGCTCCAGGTCCTTGGCCCGCTTCTGGTTGGCCGCGTCCGTCAGCTGCGCCCCCAGCGTCGGGATGCCGCCGAACGACATGAGGTCGCTCACGATCGCCCCGGCCTCGAGCTGGTAGCGCCACAGGTTGGCCGGGTTCGCGTCCGAGCTCTGGGCGAGGAAGCCGGCGAACCGCGTCACGAAGTCGTCGGTAGCGGTCGCGCAGTACAGATCGTCGACCGCGCAGATCGTGCGGGTGCGGTCGCTCAGCCAACCGAAACCACCCGGCCGAGCGCCACCGGCACCGGCGCCCGCGGCGTGCGGGCCGACCTGGATATCGGTCGGCGAACGACGGGGATCGGAGATGAGGCCGACAGCGGCGACCCGGTCCTGCGGGATCGGGCTGATGCCCGTGCCGATCTCGGCGGCCAGATCGCCTGCGGCGTCGGCACCCTGGCTGTAGCCGACGATCGCGGCCTTGGTGTTGCCGCAGGAGGCCAGCTTCTCGCTGATCAGCCCGCGGGCGGCGTCGACCGCCTGCTTCTTGGAGTTGCCGTAGACATCGCCCTCCCAGGGGAACGCGGTCGCGGCGTAGGTGACGTAGTCGACGTCGGTGTTTCTCGGTAGGCCGTTGGTGACGCCGGCGAGCATGCCGGGGCCGGGGGCCTTCTCGTGGCCGGTTTCCCAGGTGCCGGGAATGGCGACGACATAAAGACTCGGGCAGGCGGGCGCCGCGCTCGCGCTCGTGCTGCCGACAACAATTCCGGACATCATCGCCGCGGACGCTCCCAGAGCCGCGACAACCTTCTTCAACTGCATACCGCTCCAGTTCACCCTTGCTCGTCGATGTGAGAGCAAACCCCGAATACTGACGTTGTGGCCCCAGACCTCGCCGCGAATCACAATAGGCGTACGAGCCATCCCGTGCCACACGACCTCTCGATTTTATGGCCGGAAACACCGGCGGATCGAGCAGGGCCACGCACCGGAGTGATGGGATGCCGGCGGCACGTCACCGCCGACACGCCCCCCGTTCACGAAACTCACACCTCCAGGTCTTCTTCGATGCCCTTGAGCTTGTGCCGCGCCAGCGCCAGATTGGCCCGGCCGCGATCGAGGGCGAGGTAGAGGAACAGCCCTTTGGACTTGCGCCCCGTCATCGGGCGGATCAGGTGGTACTGCGTGCCCAGGGTGATGAGGATGTCCTCGATCTCCTCGTTGAGGCCGAGCTGCTCGATGGTGCGCATCTTTGCCCGCACCACCTCGGTGTTGCCCGCAGCGGCGACCTGCAGGTCGAGCGACTTGGTGCTGCTGAGCATTCCGAGGGCCATGCCACTGCTGTAGTCGACGATCGCGGCGCCGATCGCACCCTCGATCACCATCATGTCCTTCAGAGCCAGATCCATATTCGACATGTTGTGCCTTTCAATCGTTGTGCGCCGCCGCCAGATGGCCGGCGATCGCGCGAGCTACCGGTCGCGACTCCAGGTGGAGCCGGCCGACATTCACTTCGGGTCCGGCGAGCACGGTCAGCGAGGTGCGCCCGGCGGCGTAGATCACCACCTGCCCCTCGGTGCCGTGCACGACGACCTCGCTGAACCCGCCGCCGTGCGCGGTGTTCGCCAGCCGGTACGACAGCGACAACTGCGCGGCCGACAGCGCGGCCAGGCCGGCGGGTTCGAGATGGGCGGGGAGGTCGTGCTCGATGAGCAGCCCGTCGCTGGAGGCCACCAGCGACCCGGTGAGCTGAGGTAGCCGTTCGCGCAATGACTGCAGTTCGGCCTGCACAGCCGGGTAGTTCTGGGGCGCTGTGTGTTCGGGCACCCTGGGTTCGGGCGTGGTCATCGCCACCTTGGTCAACCTTCCCCTCCATTCACCGAGCAGCTTCTTCCGCACGGTCACGCAAGCTCCTCCAACGCCGCCCTGAGCCGGATGAGTGTTTCGCGGTCGACCTGCTGCCAGCGTTCGGGTTCCGCTGCGCCGGCCGGTTTTCCGCGGTGTCGGGCGGTCGCGGTCGCTTCCTCGTCGATCGCGTGCCTGCCCTGTCGTGCACCCGTCTCCTGCTGGGGGCGGGTCGGTCCCGCGCTGCCCGGAACACGTCGGGGCAGCGTGGGCACGGTTGTTGGCGACCGAGTCGAGCTCCGGTGGTCGGCCGGGTCCGGTGCGAGGGCGAGGTGGCGCCCGCGCTGTGGTTGTTCGATCGAGACGGGTTCCGGCGCTTCGATCAGGCCCGCTGTGGTCAGATCGCGGACCGCGACGAGGCAGCCGTAGGTGGTGCGGCCCAGGTCGCGGGCGATGTCGGCGATGCTGCGGCGGGTGTCGGCGGCGGCGAGGACTTCGGCCTGACTTCCGGTGAGTACCACCTGGTTCCGCTTGATCCGGCGGGCCGGGACCACCGGAACCAGGGTGACGAGGTCGGCGGTCCACGGGCCGTACTCGTTGTCGGTGCGGCGTTCGCATTCGTGAACAAGCGCGCGGGGTGCGATGTGGCAGACGGGCGCCAGCCAGTGTTCGGTGGTCGGACGGAATTCCGGCTCACCCGCGGAGGCCAGCAAAAAATAGGCGGCGTCGAACACCGACAGCAGCGCGAGGGTTTCCAGTTGTGGCTGGTCCAGCAGCGGACCCGGGTCGCCCGCACCGGCGCGACGCCAATCCTCCGCCGTTGCTACGCCCGCTTCGACTACCAATCTGTCGAGGCCGATGGTTCGCCCGCAGCCGACCGAGGCGATAGTTCCACGCACCAAGTGGAATTCGCCGTCGCCTGCGCGCAATACTCCGGTCGAGCCTTCTTCGCCGAGCCGATGCAATTCATCGGCGAGCGCGACACTCATCGATCCCCGCCCGTCAATTCTTCCAGTGCCGACCTGAGCTGATAGCGGGCCATCCCGAGATTGCCGGTGTCGCCGTCGAAGACGACATGCATGAACAACCTGCCGTCGAAATCGCCGTCGACCAGATGGAGGAGGTGAAATCCCCTGGTCCGGCACACCACGATCTCGGTGAGGTCGTCGTCGGAGCTCCCCAGGGCCGGACACGCGAGCGCGGCCCGCACCACATCGGTGGTCCCCGCCGCGTCCTCGTGCTCGTCGACGCCTCGGCGCTCGCCCGCGCCGGCGACGGCCAACCCGCTCGCCCCGTCCACCAGCGTCACACTGCGCGCCCCGGGAATATCCATGATGCGTTTCAGACACCCATCAAGAGAATTCACCGAGCCCCCGAACCGTCATCGACTATTGATCGAGACGAGACGTTATACCCCTCCGCTATTCCTCGCATCTCGAACGCCGGAAAATTGCTGCCGCACAATATGTTTGCTGATGGTTGCTGGAAAACCGCTCGGTATCAATACTTTTGAGTAACTTCGGCGCCCATTCGCTGCGGACCGCTATAACCGGTGATCACTCGCCTATTCCATCCGCCAGCGATCTTCGCGTAAACATCGAAAATTGTGTCTTCGCAGACCTCGCCGACCTACCCGCACACCGGTCCCCCAACGATGTGCTCGAAGTGTGCGATCAGCCGGCGGCGCGGCGGTACCAGGTTTCCGCTTCGCGGTGGGCGCCTTGGGATTCCAGCAGGGCGGCGAGGTTGGCCATGGCTCGGGGGTGGCCGAGATCGGCCGCGCGACGGAAGCAGCGACGGGCCTCGGTGGTGGCGCCACGGTGGCACAGCAGGATGCCGAGGTTGTTCACGGCGTCGATGTCGCCGTGGTCGGCGGCCTCGCCGAACCAGGCTTCGGCGTCGTCGAGGCGGTCCTGATCCTCGAAGAGGCGCGCGAGGTTGTACATGGCGTCGACATGGCCCGCCATCGCGGCGTGGTGGTACCAGGTTTCGGCGTCCCGGCGGTCACCGCACTGGTAGAGCATGGTGGCCAGATTGAACATGGCGTTGGCATTGCCCGCGGCAGCCGCACGGCGGTACCAGGACTCGGCCTCGTCGAGTTCACCGAACTGGTCGAGTAACACGGCCAGGTTGTTCATCGAGCGCGTGTGCCCCGCGGCAGCGGCGCGCCGGAACCAGTACTCGGCGGCTTCGAAATCGCTGTGGTCGTGGTAGAAGTGAGCGAGATTGTGCATGGCGGTACCGTCACCACGCTCTGCGGCGCGGCGAAGGTTCGCCAACGCTTCCGGCGGCAACGGCACAGCTCCCCCTCGGATCTCCCGTACACCTCGACACGGAAAGTCTATGTGCTGCAGGGAAGATCAGCCACGTCGTTTGCTCGCCTACCGAACCCCTTGCACCCCTTCCACGTTCACCCCCCTACGCACATTCCCCGCAAACCCGCAGGTATCCGGCAAGGCGCCCGGATTCGCCGGGACACCTGCCTCGTGTGGGGGGAATGACAAAAAAAGACGCCCGCGGGCTCGAAAGCCTGCGGGCGCCTTGCTGGTTCAGCGGCTAGCGCTGGGCGACAGCCGTCGGGGGGATCGGCGCGGGCAGCGCGGTCTCGCCCTCGAGGAACTTGTCGACGGCCGACGCGGCAGCGCGGCCCTCGGCGATGGCCCAGACGATCAGCGACTGGCCACGGCCCATGTCACCGGCCACGAAGACGCCGGGGATGTTGGTGGCCCAGCTCTTGTCGCGCTGGACGTTGCCGCGACCGTCGTAGCCGACACCGAGATCGGTGAGCAGGCCCGGCTTCTGGGGACCGACGAAGCCCATGGCCAGCAGGACCAGGTCGGCTTCGAGGGTGAAGTCGGTGCCCTCGACCTTTTCGAAACGACCGTTGACCATCTTGACCTCGTGCGCGTCGAGACCGGTGACCTTGCCGTCCTTGCCGACGAAACGCTCGGTGTTCACCGAGAACAGACGTTCGCCGCCCTCTTCGTGTGCCGAGGCGACCCGGTACATCAGCGGGTAGGTCGGCCACGGGGTCGAGCCCGCGCGCTCCTCGGGGGGACGCGGCATGATCTCGAACTGGTGCACCGACTCGGCGCCGTGACGGTGCGAGGTGCCGAGGCAGTCGGCGCCGGTGTCGCCACCGCCGATGATGATGACCTTCTTGCCCTTGGCGTGGATCGGCGGCAGGCCGTCCTCGTCGGCGATGTCGTCACCGAGCTGCACCCGGTTGGACAGCGGCAGGAACTCCATCGCCTGGTGGATGCCGTCGAGCTCGCGGCCCGGGATCGGCAGATCGCGGGCGATGGTGGCGCCACCGGCCAGCACGATCGCGTCGAAACGCTCACGCAGCTGCTCGGCGGTGATGTCGACACCCACGTTGACGCCCGCCTTGAAGATGGTGCCTTCGGCTTCCATCTGGGCCAGACGACGGTCGATGACCGACTTCTCCATCTTGAATTCCGGGATGCCGTAGCGCATCAGGCCGCCGATGCGGTCGTCACGCTCGAACACGGTCACGGTGTGACCGGCGCGAGTGAGCTGCTGGGCGGCGGCCAGACCGGCCGGGCCCGAGCCGACGACGGCGATCTTCTTGCCGGTGAGACGGGTCGGGTACACCGGGGTGACCCAGCCCTCGTCGAAGGCGTTCTCGATGAGCTCGACCTCGACCTGCTTGATCGTGACCGGCTCCTGGTTGATGCCGAGCACGCAGGACGCCTCACACGGAGCCGGGCACAGGCGGCCGGTGAACTCCGGGAAGTTGTTGGTGGCGTGCAGGCGATCGATGCCTTCGCGCCACGCACCCTTGTAGACCAGGTCGTTCCATTCGGGAATCAGGTTCCCGAGCGGACAGCCGTTGTGACAGAAGGGGATACCGCAGTCCATGCAGCGGCTGGCCTGGGTCTTCAAGGTGTCCTGGGAGAACTTCTTCTCCTCGTAGACCTCTTTCCAGTCGAGCAGACGCAGCTCGACCGGACGACGGGCCGGGGTTTCCCTCGAGGTGTGCTTCAAAAATCCCTGTGGGTCAGCCACGAGCCGCCTCCATGATCGCGGTGTCGACATCCTTGCCGGCCTTCTCGGCCTCGGAGATGGCGAGCAGAACCTTCTTGTATTCGCGGGGCATGACCTTCACGAAGTGGTTCACCTGCTGGGACCAGTCGCTCAGGATGCGTTCGGCCACAGCCGATCCCGTTTCGTCGCGGTGGATCGCGATGATGTCGCGCAGCCAGGTGAAGTCGTCACCGGAGAGCTGCTCGATCGCGTCGACCTGATCCGGGTTGACCCGGCCGGGCAGCTTGCCCTCGGGGTCGTAGAAGTAGGCGACACCACCGGACATACCGGCACCGAGGTTGCGGCCGGTGTCACCGAGGATGACCACGCGGCCACCGGTCATGTACTCGAGCGCGTGGTCGCCCACACCCTCGACGACCGCGGTGGCGCCGGAGTTACGCACGCCGAAGCGCTCGCCCGCGACACCGTTGATCAGGATGCGACCGCTGGTGGCGCCGAACATGATCACGTTGCCCGCGATGATGTTGTCTTCGGCGACGAAGGCTTCCGGAGCCGAAGCCGACGGGCGGACCACGATGCGGCCACCCGACAGACCCTTGCCGACGTAGTCGTTGGCGTCACCGAAGACCCGCAGCGTGATGCCGGCCGGGACGAACGCGCCGAAGCTGTTGCCCGCCGAACCGGTGAAGGTGATGTCGATGGTGTCGTCGGGCAGGCCCGCGCCACCGTAGAGCTTGGTCACCTCGTGGCCGAGCATGGTGCCGACCGTGCGGTTCACGTTGGTGATCTTGGTTTCGATCTTGACCGCCTGGCCACGCTCGAGCGCGGGAGCGCTCTGCGCGATCAGCTCGTTGTCCAGCGCCTTGTCCAGACCGTGGTCCTGGGTACCGGTGCACCGGGTGTTCTGGTTCATGAACGCCGTTTCCGGCATGTCCAGGATCGGCGACAGGTCCAGCTTGGCGGCCTTGTAGTGCTGCTTGGCCTTGGCGGTGTCGAGCAGGTCGACCCGGCCGACGGCCTCGTCGAGCGTGCGGAAGCCCAGCTCGGCGAGCAGCTCACGCACCTCCTCGGCGATGAACATCATGAAGTTCTCGACGAATTCCGGCTTGCCGGTGAAGCGCTCGCGCAGCACCGGGTTCTGGGTGGCGATGCCGACCGGACAGGTGTCGAGGTGACACACGCGCATCATGACGCAACCCGAGACCACCAGGGGCGCGGTCGCGAAACCGAACTCCTCGGCGCCGAGCAGGGCGGCGATCATCACGTCGCGGCCGGTCTTCATCTGACCGTCGACCTGGACGACGATGCGGTCACGCAGGCCGTTGAGCAGCAGGGTCTGCTGGGTCTCGGCCAGGCCGAGCTCCCAGGGTCCACCCGCGTGCTTGAGCGAGGTCAGCGGCGACGCGCCGGTGCCGCCGTCGTGGCCCGAGATGAGCACGACGTCGGCGTGTGCCTTGGATACACCGGTGGCGACGGTGCCGACACCCGGCTCCGCGACAAGTTTCACGTGAATCCGAGCCTGCGGGTTCGCGTTCTTCAGATCGTGGATCAGCTGCGCCAGATCCTCGATCGAGTAGATGTCGTGGTGCGGCGGCGGCGAGATCAGGCCGACGCCCGGCGTGGAGTGACGCACCTCGGCGACCCACGGGTACACCTTGTGCGCGGGCAGCTGGCCGCCCTCGCCCGGCTTGGCGCCCTGGGCCATCTTGATCTGGATGTCGGTGGCGTTGGTCAGGTAGTGCGCGGTGACGCCGAAGCGACCCGACGCGACCTGCTTGATCGCCGAACGACGCCAGTCGCCGTTCTCCTCGACCTCGAAGCGAGCGGGGCTCTCGCCGCCCTCACCGGAGTTCGAGCGGGCGCCGATGCGGTTCATCGCGATGGCGAGTGCCTCGTGCGCCTCGGCGGAGATGGAGCCGTAGCTCATCGCACCGGTCGAGAAACGCTTCACGATCTCGCTCGCGGGCTCGACCTCGTCGATGGAGATCGACGCGCGCTGGTTCGACTTGAACTTGAACAGACCACGCAGCGCGGCCAAGCGCTCGGACTGATCGTCGACCAGCTTGGTGTACTCCTTGAAGATCGAGTACTGGCCGGTGCGGGTCGCGTGCTGGAGCTTGAACACCGTGTCCGGGTTGAACAGGTGGTACTCGCCCTCACGACGCCACTGGTACTCGCCGCCGACCTCGAGCTCGCGGTGCGCGCGCTCGTTGCGGTTCTCCAGGAACGCGACGCGGTGGCGGATGGCCACCTCTTCGGCGATCTCGTCGAGACCGATGCCGCCCAGCGGGGAGCGCAGGCCGGTGAAGTACTCGTCGACCAGGTCCTGGGCCAGGCCGATGACCTGGTACAGCTGGGCGCCGTTGTAGGAGGCCAGGGTGGAGATGCCCATCTTCGACATCACCTTGAGCACGCCGTTGCTGGCCGCGGTGCAGTAGTTCGCGACGGCCTTGCGGAAGTCGGCGCCCAGATCGCCGGTGCTGCCCGGAATCTGCAGCGAGCCGCGCTCGAGCATGTCCTCGATGGTCTCGAAGGCCATGTACGGGTTGATCGCGGCGGCGCCGAAACCGATCAGCAGGGCCATGTGGTGCACCTCGCGGGCGTCACCGGCCTCCACGACCAGGCCGACCATGGTGCGGGTCCGCTCGCGCACCAGATGGTGGTGCACCGACGAGGTGAGCAGCAGCGAAGGAATCGGCGCCAGCTTCTCGTTGGACTCACGGTCCGACAGCACGATGATGCGCGCACCACCGTCGATGGCGGCCGAGACCTGGGTGTTGATGGCTTCCAGCGCCCGGCGCAGACCCTCGCCGCCCTCGGCGACCGGGTACAGACCGCGCACGACCACCGAGCGCAGGCCCGGCTGGCTGCCGTCGTCGTTGATATGAACGAGCTTGGCCAGCTCGTCGTTGTCCAGAATGGGCTGTTCGAGCGCGATCATGCGACAGGAGTCGGGGCCCGGATGCAGCAGATCGGCCTCGGGGCCGAGGTTGCGCTTGAGGCTGGTGACGACCTTCTCGCGGATCGCGTCGAGCGGCGGGTTGGTAACCTGCGCGAACAGCTGCGAGAAGTAGTCGAACAGCAGACGCGACCGGTTCGACAGCACCGCGATCGGCGTATCGGTACCCATCGAGCCCAGTGCCTCGCCGCCGGTCTTGGCCATCGGCGTGATCAGCAGGTTCAGGTCCTCGGTGGTGTAACCGAAGATCTGCTGACGGATCAGCACGCGGTCGTGCGACATGTGCACGTGCGGGCGGTCGGGCAGGTCGGCCAGGCGGCTGACGCCTTCGTCGAGCCACTGCTGGTACGGCTGCGCCGCGGCCAGCTCCGACTTGACCTCTTCGTCGGTGACGATGCGGCCCTTCTCGGTGTCGACCAGGAACATCTTGCCCGGCTGCAGGCGGATCTTCTGGACCACGGTGGCGGGGTCGATGTCGAGCACGCCGACCTCGGAGGCGAGCACGACGAGGCCGTCCTCGGTGACCCAGATGCGGCCGGGGCGCAGACCGTTGCGGTCGAGCACGGCGCCGATCTTGGTGCCGTCGGAGAAGCACACCGCCGCCGGGCCGTCCCACGGCTCCATCAGCATCGAGTGGTACTCGTAGAACGCGCGCCGGTCGGGGTCGAGGTTCTCGTTACGCTCCCACGCCTCGGGAATCATCATCATGATGGCGTGGTGCAGTTCGCGACCGCCCAGGTGCAGCAGTTCGAGCACCTCGTCGAAACGCGCGGTGTCGGAGGCGCCGGGGGTGCAGACGGGGAAGATCTTCTGCAGCCGGTCCTTGCCCGCTTCGTCCTTGCCGAACACGTCGCTGCGCAGCAGCGCCTCACGGGCGCGCATCCAGTTCTCGTTACCGGTGACGGTGTTGATCTCACCGTTGTGGGCGACCCGGCGGAACGGGTGCGCCAGCGGCCACGAGGGGAAGGTGTTGGTGGAGAAGCGCGAGTGCACGATGCCGATGGCCGACTCGACGCGCTCGTCCTGCAGGTCCAGGTAGAACGCACGCAGCTGGGGCGTGGTGAACATACCCTTGTAGATGAAGGTCTGGCCGGACAGGCTCGGGAAGTACACCGATTCCTTGCCGACGGTGCCCTCGCCGGGGCCTGCCTTGCCGAGCTCGTGCTCGATCCGCTTGCGGATCACGTAGGCGCGACGCTCCAGGTCCATGCCCGAGAGCTGCTCGGCGGAGTTCTTCGGCGAGCCGATGAAGATCTGCCGGAAGGTCGGCATGGCATCGCGGGCCAGCGCGCCGAGCGAGGACTCGTCGATCGGCACCTCGCGCCAGCCGAGCACGGCCAGGCCCTCTTCGGTGACGATCTTCTCGACGCCGTAGGCGGCCCGCGCGGCTTCGCGGCGGGCCTGCGGCAGGAAGGCGATACCGGAGGCGTAGGAGCCTTCCGGGGGCAACTCGAAAGCGGCACCTTCTTCGGCGAGGATCGCACGGAAGAACTTGTCCGGGAGCTGCAGCAGGACGCCCGCGCCGTCGCCGGAGTTCGGCTCGGCACCCGCAGCACCGCGGTGCTCCAGGTTCAGGAGGGCCGTGATGGCCTTGTCGACGATGTCTCGACTGCGTCGTCCATGCATGTCGGCAACGAACGCGACGCCGCAGGCGTCGTGTTCGAATGCCGGATCGTAGAGCCCGGTGACTCCGGGTGACCTGTGGCCAGGAAGTTGCGTCATGCCTCTGCCTTCAAGAAAGTCGGCTGTCGATGTCGGCCACCCAGCAAGCTGAGCGTGGGCCCTTCGTCGTTTCGCCTCCGTCAAGACTGCGTCCGTACGATCCGAAACCAGCGACGGTGGTGGTTTGCGGCGTTGACGTAGTTGGGGTGCTCAGAGGTAACGGGATGCTTACTTCTCCCTTACCTCTGCGCGGGGTTTCACCCGCTACTCTTGGCCCGGTTTCACCGGACCTCGAACAGGTGGTTGTGCCGAACTGGGTGCGTTCGGCGTAAGAGCAAACGATAAGTCAGACCGCAGACCCAACCAACTAAGGTTGTGCTAAGTAACCCGTCTAGCTGGGGTTTGTAACGGCTGCTTGCATCGTCGCGCGCGTCGTCCAGTGTAAAGCAGACCGGGGACCGGATCGATCCCGGACAACCCCCGCCTACCTGCGTGAACACTGCCGACGAGCAGACTCGGTTCCACCGTCGGCCGGGGGCCGAAAGCTGAACTCACCTGCACCGCAGCAGATTTCCCTGCAGATGCCCTGGTCAAACCTCCCACCTCCGCTAACCGGGGGTGGGGACTGTGAGATATTCCCGACACGGGCCCCCACAAGCGCTCCAGTCAGCCGACCGTACGGTCTGTATTGCGAAATGTGCGCCACAGCACACCGCTGGCAAACTTCTGGCAGTGTCGTTCGACACAAATCGGGCACGGAAGGCGGTGCGGCCCGGCTCGCCGCGCACGACACGCCGAGGTCGGCACAGAAATGTTCCGGTCAGCGCGATGAATGGACCTATTCGACTGTGAGGCTGACCACAAGCAGTACCTCGGCACTCGGTGTGTCGGTCTCCGGCCTGTCACGCTGACACAACGAATCCATGCCAGTTTCGCCTTACCTACCAGTTTCGCCATGCCCAGTGGAGCGCACGACCCGGGGAGAACTCATGACCGGCTTACTCACCTGGCTCGGCGGAGGCCTCGCCTCGCCACGGCGCCGGAACCACGAATCGGGCGCCGACCTGGCTTTCAGCCATGAACAGGGCCGCTATCTCGTCACCGGTGCCGCCGTGACGCTGTTCGCCGTGATCGCCGGTCTCGTCGCGTTGTCCGCACTGCTCGCCGCCGACGCGGGCGTGCTCGCCGCGGTGCTGTTCGCGCTGGTCATCGCCGTCGCCGCGGGTGCCCTCGGCCGGGCGCTGGCGACCACACGGCCCGGTGGTGACGAGGATCGGTTCGGTATCGCGGCCCGGATCGGGGTCGGGGTGCTGGCCGGGGTCTTCGTCGCCGAACTCGCCGCCACCGTGCTGCTCGGCGGGACCGTCGACCGGGAACTGGATGTGCGCGCCCAGGCGAGCGCCGAGAACGCGCCGGCCGTGGTCGCCGCCCGCACCTCGTTCGACCTCGCCACCGCCGACCGTGCCGCGCTCGATCTGAGCATCGCCAAGTCGCAGGCCGACATCGACCGCGCGCTGGTGATCGCCCGCTGCGAGTACAACCCCACCGCGGAATGCCCGCAGACCAGAATCACCGGGGTACCGGGTCGCGGTCCGGAAACGCAGACCGCCAACGACATGCTCGACGACGCCCGCAAACAGCTCGCCACGGCGCAGGGCCGCATCGAGGGCCTCGACCAGCGGGTCCGCACCGAATCCGCCGCGCTCGCCACCGCGCGGACCAGCGCGTTCGCCGACGGCGACCGTGGCTTGGGCGCCCGCTGGCTGGCCATGAACAGCTACACCGCGTCACACGCGGGCGCCGCCGCGCTGCGCCTGCTCATCCTGCTCGCGGGCGTCGTCGTGGCCCTGCTGCCGCTGCTGCTGCGCTGGTGGCGCGGGGAGACCTCGCTCGACCGCCGGGTCGACGCGGCGGAGGTGGCCGATCGGGCCCAGCGCGAGGCCGACGCCGCCATCGCGGTGAAACGCGCCGAAGTGCGCACCGAGACGGCCGCCTTGCGCGCCGAACACGAGCTCACCGCCGCGCAACTGGCCATCGAAGCCGATACCGTGATCGATCGAGAACGTCAGCGCACCAGGATCATCGCCGCGATCGGCGGTTTCGAGCTCGGGTTCACCGAGCCGCATCGAAAGGACGACTCCGTGTCTCTGGAGCCGAACGTCACATCGCAGCTGCCCGCGGGGTACGTCCAGCACGCGCTGCCCGCCGGCACCGCCGGGGCTCTCGTTCCCGCCCACCAGGCGCCCACGCAGCAGCCGCCCGCGCAGGCGCCGACCGGCGGTGGCGGTTTGGAGTTGCCGATCATCGGGACGGTGCCGTTCACCGACACCGCCGCCCGCTGGATCCGTCCGCTGGTACCGGCTTTCGTGGCCAATGCCTTCGACTCGGCCACCCACCCGATGCGGACCGCACGGCAGGCGTTCGAAGAGGTCGAAGAGGTGACGTTCACCCTGCGCCGCACGCGCAAGGTCACCGTCGACACGCAGGATTCCGCGCAGCAACAGCAGGTCCCCGCCGGATATCAGTTGCAGGGTCAGCCCGCGCAGGGTTTCCTGCCGCCCGGCGCCTACCCGCAGCAGCAGTACCAGCAGCCGTACCAGCCCTACGCCCAGCAGATCGCCTCGAATGTGGTCGACGCGCCGTCGAGCCGCTTCCACCCGGACCCGCGTCAGTACCCCTCGGCGCCGAACTACACCGCGCTGCCCGCCGGTCAGGGCAACGGCCTGCCCGAGGCCGGCGGCCACGGCGAGCTCGCAGGCGGCAACGCCAACGAGCTCCCCGGCAACCGGCGTCAGCTGCCGCCCGCCCGCTGATCGCGCGAGGTGGCCGACAGCCCGCTGTCGGCCACCTCCGGCTCAGCCGCGCGTGGTCTTCGTCCGTACCGCGCTGTAGGCCGCGAACAACAGCACCGCGACGATGCCGAGCACCGTCAGATGGATGCCGCTGACGAACGCCTGGTTCGCCGACGACAGGAACTCCTCCGCCACCGCGGCGGGCAGCTCACCGGCCACCTCGACGGCGCCGCTGAGCGAACCCGACGCCGCCGCCACCGCGTCGTCCGGCAGCAAGGACACGTCCAGACCACGCCGGAAGATCGCCATCACGGTGCTGCCGAGCAGGGCGACACCCAGGGCAAGACCCGTTTCGTAGGCGGTCTCCGAGATCGCCGCGGCCGCACCGGCGCGTTCCTCCGGCGCCGATCCGACGACCAGGTCGGCGGCCACGGTCATGGCCACACCGGCACCGAGACCGATGCCGACGAAACCGAGCACGAACGCCTCCGCGCCGCTCACCGCGTCGACCGCGAGGAAGGCCGCCGCGCCGATCGCGGTGACGACCAGCGCACCGGCCAGCACCAGCGCCGCGCGCCAGCGCCGCACGAGCCAGGCCGCCGCCAGCGAACCGAACACGCTCGCCGCGAGCCCCGGCAGCATCAGCAGACCCGCCTCCAAGGGCGTACGGCCGAGCACCAGCTGCAGATACTGCGAGCCGAAGAACAGCACGCCCGCCAGCGCGAACACCGCGAGCAGGTTGGTGAACACCGCCACCCGGAACCTCGGCAGCTCGAACAGCCGCAGGTCGAGCATCGGATCGGTCAGGCGACGCTGCCTGCGCACGAACAGCACGGCCGAGACCACACCAACCAGGCCGACCAGCAGCGCGCCCACCGCCGGACCGTGCGCGGCGGTTTCCTTCACCGCGTAAACCACCGGCACCAGCGCCAGCATCGACAGCAGCGCGCTCAGCGCGTCGAACCGGCCCGGGTTCGGGTCACGTGATTCGGGGATGAGCAGCGGAGCGAGGGCGAGCAGCACCAGCATCACCGGCAGGTTCACCAGGAACACCGAGCCCCACCAGAAGTGCTCGAGCAGCCAGCCGCCGACCAGCGGACCGGCCGCGGCGCCACCACCGGCCATCGCACTCCACACGCCGATCGCCACGGTGCGCTGACGCGGGTCCTGGAACATCGATCGGATCAGGCCCAGCGTGGCGGGCATCAGCGTGGCGCCCGCGACGCCCTGCAGGACGCGCGCCGCGATCAGCATCTCCGGCGACACCGCCCAGGCGGCCAGCACCGAGGCGATGCCGAAGCCGACCGCACCGATCAGCAGGAGCTTGCGCCTGCCGATCCGGTCGCCGAGATTGCCCATCACCACCAGCAGACCGGCGAGCACGAACGAGTACACGTCGATGATCCAGAGCAGCTGTGGCGTGCTCGGGGCGAGGTCGGCGCTGATCGCGGGCACGGCCAGGTCCAGCACGGTCGCGTCCACCGCGAGCAGCAGCAGGGCGAGGGCGAGTACGCCGAGGCCCGCCCACTCGCGCGGGGTGGCGCGCGCCGGGGTGAGTGCTGTGGGGGTGTTCATGGGTCTCTCGTCTTTCGGGTTGGTAAACCGTCCAGACGGTACAGTAACAAGAAAACCGTCCAGACGGTACAGTGATTGCCGTGAGCTCTGACACCCGCGATCGCATCCTCGACGCCCTGGAGACCCTGCTGCTCGAACGCGGCGCGGCGCAGATGACCCTCGACAACGTCGCCGCCGCGGCGGGCGTATCGAAGGGCGGGCTCCTCTACCACTTCAAGAGCAAAGACGCCCTGCTCGTCGGCCTGGTGCAGCGGCTCGGTGAGCGTGCCCGCACCCAACTCGACGACGCCAGAGCGAGCGGGAGCTCGATCGCCGAGTGGTACCTGCAGACACCCGACCCCACCGCGCAGGACGACGCCGTCGAACTCGCCCTGTACCGCTCACTACTGGCGACCATGCGCACGATCGACGCCTCGGCGGGCAGCGAGCCCGACCAGGTCCAGCGCGCGCTCGACGCGGTGATGGCGGCCTGGTCGGACAACCTGGAGACCGAGGTGGACGACCCCGTCCGCGCCGACACCATCCGGCTGGTGGGCGACGGGGTCTACCTGCGCGCGCTGCTCGGTCTGCCGCAGATCGAACCCGCGCGCTACCGCGCCGTCGTCGACAACCTGCTCCACGGTTGAGTGCACATCTGTACACCGAACGGTGCCGTGGACAACAGCACGGTCGACAGACCGGTGGACGGTCACAAAACTGGGTGCGACCAGTTGGTATAGCCACCCGACTGATGCAGTGACCTGCGCAACTCTGTGGCCGACACCGGGTTCACCGGTTTACAGTTCAGTAGTGATCAACCGCGATGGACCGGCGGGCGCGGCAAGATCAGCGCCATGGGGCTCGCCGCTGCTCGGGCCAGTCGACGAGGCATCGAAGATCCGTCGAGTTCGGGTGCAGTTGCTGCTCACCGTGCCGCTGCTCATCGCCAATCTGATCGGCATCGCCATGGTGGTGGTGCTCGCGGGCTTCGTGCTGCCCGGGCCCACCGTGTTCACGCGGGAACTCCTCCTGGTCAACAGCGTTTTCACGCCGCTGTGCGCCGCGCTCGCGCTGGCGGGCGGCACCGTGTGGGGCACCGTGGCCGGGGTGCGCTCGATGGGCTGGGCCACCGATCCCGAGCACGTACCGACGCCGGCCGAACAGCAGGTCACCGTGTCGGCGCCGCGCTGGATGGTGCTGCAGCAGGCCATCCTCTGGACGCTGACGTTGACGGTGCTCACCATCGTCTACGGCGTGCTCGAGCCGGCGCTGATCCCCAAGGTCATCCTCTCCACCGGCGCCGCCGCGATCGTCGTGTGCGCCAACAGCTACCTGATCATCGAATTCGCGCTGCGCCCGGTGACCGCGCGCGTGCTGGCCGCCGACCCACACCGCCGCCGTGGCATCGGCGTGTTCGGCCGGACCATGCTGTCGTGGTTCGTCGGGGTCGGCGTACCGGTGGCGCTCACGATGACGGTAGCGGTGTGGGCGCTGGCCGACCCCGCGGTGAGCAAAGCCAGGCTGGCGGTGTGCATGCTCAGCCTCGGCGGCTCCGCGCTGGTATTCGGGTTGATCCTGATGGCCCAGGTCGTCGCGGCGACGGTGGCCCCGATCAAGGGGGTGCGGCAGGCGCTGCGCCGCGTGGAGAACGGCGACCTCGACGCCGAGATCGCCCTCTACGACGGCACCGAGCTGGGCGAACTGCAGAGCGGCTTCAACACGATGGTGCACGGGCTGCGCGAGCGGGCGATGATCGAGGACCTGTTCGGCAAGCATGTCGGCCACGATGTCGCGATGGCGGCGATCGCCTCCCGGCCGGTGCTCGGCGGCACCGAAACCGAGGCAGCGGCCCTGTTCATCGACATCATCGGCTCCACCACGATGGCAGCCACCCTGCCCGCACCCGAGATCGTCGGCATTCTCAACCGGTTCTTCGACATCGTCGTCGACGAGGTGGAACGGCACGGCGGGCTGCTCAACAAGTTCGAGGGCGACGCGGCGCTGGCGGTGTTCGGCACGCCGGCTCCGCTCGACGACCTGGCGGGTGCGGCGCTGTCGTGCGGGCGTGCGATCCAGCGTCGACTGCATGCTGCTTCCGATCTCGACGCGGGTATCGGTGTCGCGGCGGGACGGGTGGTCGCGGGCAACGTCGGTACGCACAACCGGTACGAATTCACGGTGATCGGCGATGCGGTCAACGAGGCCGCTCGGCTGTGCGAGCTGTCCAAGCAGCACGACGAACGTTTGCTCACGTCGGCGACCACGCTTGCCGCTGCGGCCGACTCGGAATCCGCGCAGTGGATTCTCGGTGAGACGGTCACGCTGCGTGGGCGTTTGAAGCCCACGCAGGTTGCGCTGCCGAGGCTGTCCGAGCGGGCCGACGAGGGCGCCTCCGCCGGGCGTGGAGCTGCGGACGTTCGGTAGGGACACCTCGGGGATCACCCGGCCCGGCCTGCGAGGCGAGGGCGGGTCGAGTCCCCGGGCGGTTCGGCTGGGATTGACTACACTCGGGCCCGTGCGTCCCGCCGTCGAAACGGTTGGCGCCGTCGGGGCGGGAGTCGATCCGGCACGGGCGCCTGCGCCGGGGCCGCCAATACCGCCCACGGTGCCGATCCGCCCCCTGCGTTTCCGCGAATTGCTCGATGAGCCGTTCGCCCTGATCCAGGCCCATATCCGGACCTTCGCGGTGCTCGGCGGCAGTGCGCTCGTGCTCGGTGTGCTCGTCACGCTCGGGGTGACGGGGCTGGTATCCCACCTCACCGACGGCTCCGACGCGGGCACCGCGTGGGCGGCGATCCTGGCGACCGCGGCCTGCGTGTGGCTGGTTCGCCTGGTCCTGCGCGGCGCGACCATCGCGATCGCACTCGCCGACTTCCACGGGGTGCGCTACGGCGTGCTCGACGGGTTGCGGGCCGCGGGCAGGCAGGCGACGCCGCTGGTGCTCGCGCAGATCATGTTCACGCTCACCGGGATCGGAGTGCTGCTGCTCGGCAGCATTCTGGTGATCACCTATCCGCTCGCGCTGATCTGGCTTTCGTATGTACGGGCGCGGCGGTTCGTCACCGAGCCGGCGATCGTGGCCGAGCACGCGGGTTTCGGTGTGGGCGTTACCCGTTCGAAGGAGCTCGTGCAGGGTGCGGACTGGTCGACCGCGGGTCTGTGGCTCACCCAGCGGTGCATCTTCGCGGTCCTCGCGGTGCCCGCGTTCGGTATCCCGTTCTTCCTCTCCGACTTCTCCGGCACTCATCGCTGGGCTTTCATCACCCTGCTCGTCGGCGGGTTCGTTCTGGTGGTGACCGTGAGCGAGATCGTCGAGGCGACCAGCCGCGTGCTGTGCTACATCAGCCGGCGGTGTGTGCGCGAAGGCATGGACATTCGAATTCCCGGTGATCGCCGGTGACCGAATTTCCTGACGGCGTCCCACCGCAGCCCCGTCTCGGCGCCGCCGCCGAACATCGCGCCGCCGCCGAGAACGCCGCGGGCCGCCGCGATTACGACCGCGCGCTGCGCGAACGCTTCCGCGCCGTCCTGCGCGGCCTCGAACAGGACGGCAGCCTGCCGGTGCGCCGCTCGCGCACCGCGCAGGAGACCGCCGACGACGCGACCACGGCACTGCCGCTGGAACAGGCCACCGAATTACATCCGGCGGCACGGAGTTTCGACGAGGTCGTCTACGGCGGACGTAGCGCCACCGAGGACGAGTACCGTCGCCTCGAATACGCCGACCGGTACTCCCAGTCCGCACCACCCCCCGTTCTCGATCCGCTCGAGGTCGAGGTCGTCGAGCGAGAGCCCAAGCAGCGCAGGAAGCTTCCGCCCCTGCCCCCGATCCTGCGCAGCCCCCGCTTCTGGGCGGTGCTCGCGGCGGGACTCGCCATCGCCCTGCTTGTCTACGCCACCATGCAATCGTGCGGCGCCCCCAACGCACCCCACCCTCCCGATCTGCCCAACCCACCAGACCCGCCCGAGCCACCCCCTGATGACAACGACCTCGATTTCGGCAGTGGCAAGGACTCGATCTTCACCCGCCTGCCCGGCTGGCTGGCGTTCGGCGGCCTGCAGTTCCTGCTCGCCTTCGTGGCGCTGATCTGGTGGCGGGCGCGCAGGCGTGGCGCGCTGGTCGGCGAGCCGCGCCCGGTCGAGGTCGCCGCGAACGAGCTGCTCGCGGGGCAGGCGGGCCTGTATCGCCGCTCCGGCGACGTGGCCCATGTCGCCCAGGTCCTGCGCGCGGCGACACTGCGCCGGATCACGCCGCGGCTGGGTGGCGAACTCACCGGCGATCAACTCGTCGAAGCCGTGTCCAGCCGTCTCGGCGTACCCGGTCAGCAGATCGGCACTGTCCTGTTCGGCGATGTGCCGGACGAGACAACCCTCCATTACATTGCCGCACACCTCGAATGGATCGAGACGGAGCTCGGATGACAAATATTTCCAAGGACGCTGTGCTGCTCGAGACGCCGAGCGCGCAGGAGGCCGCGGCGGCACTGGCCGCACTGCGCACCGAGATCGGCAAGGCGGTGGTCGGCAACGACCAGGCCGTGCTGTACCTCGTGCTCGCCCTGCTGTGCCGCGGTCACGTGCTGCTCGAAGGTGTTCCCGGCGTGGCGAAGACGCTGCTGGTGCGCGCGCTGGCCACCTCGCTGGCGCTCGAGCACGCACGCGTGCAGTTCACCCCGGACCTGATGCCGGGCGATGTCACCGGATCCCAGATCTACGACCCGCATTCGGCCGAGTTCACCTTCCGCAAGGGTCCGGTCTTCACCAACCTGCTGCTGGCCGACGAGATCAACCGCACCCCACCGAAAACCCAGTCCTCACTGCTGGAATCGATGGAGGAGCGCCAGGTTTCGGTGGACGGTCAGCCGCGTCCACTGCCCGACCCGTTCGTGGTGGTCGCCACCCAGAACCCGATCGAGCAGGAGGGCACCTATCCGCTGCCCGAGGCGCAACTCGACCGGTTCCTGTTCAAGGTCGATATCCGGCTGCCCGACCGCGACGACGAGTTCCGCATCCTGCAACGCCACGCGAGCGGCTTCGATCCGCGCGACCTCGGCGCCGCCGGACTGCGCCCGGTCGCCGGACCCGAACACATCGCGGCCGCGCGCGCCGCGGTGGGCCAGGTGACGGTGAGTCCGGAGGTGCTGGCCTACATCGTCGATCTGTGCCGTGCCACCCGGTCCTCCCCCGCCGTCGCGCACGGCGCGTCCACCCGTGGCGCGACCGCGCTGCTGGCCGCCGCCCGCGCCTTCGCCTGGCTCAACGGCCGCGCGTACGTGACGCCCGACGACGTGAAAACCGTGGCGATGGCGGTACTTCGGCATCGCTTGCAGTTGCGGCCGGAGGCCGAGCTGGACGGGGTGAGCACCGAGGGCGTGCTCTCGTCGTTGCTGGTCTCGGTGCCGGTTCCGGTCTAGCGACGTGGTGGTCACAGGCCGGTTCGCGCTGCTCGCCACGGCTGCGGCGGCGGTGGTGATGTTCGTGGTGCCCACGTGGGCCGGCGTGCTCGGCGCCTGCGCGGTGCTGGTGGCGCTGCTGCTGACCGATATCGCGCTCACCGCGCGAGCGGATGCGCTGTCGCTGACCCGTGATCCGCTGACGGTGGTGCGGCTCGGTCGCGGGACCGAGGTGGAGCTGGCTGTCACCAATACCGGCACGGCCACGGTGCGCGGGATGCTGTGGGACGCCTGGCCCGACAGCGCGCGTGCGGACATCCGCGAACACCGTCTGGATCTGGCCCCGCACACCCGAATCCGCTTGCGCACCAGCCTGACTCCCACCTATCGCGGTGATCGGGTCGCGGGCCCGGTGACGGTGCGGCTGCTCGGACCGCTGGGGCTGGCCGGACGGCAGAGCCGGGTCGAGGTGCCTGCCAGGGTGCGCGCGCTGCCCGCGTTTCGCAGTGAGCGGCTGCTGCGTTCGAAGGTGAAGCGGCTGCATCATCTCGAGGGGCGCAATGTCGCCAATACGCGCGGGCAGGGCACCGAGTTCGATTCGTTCCGCGAGTACGTAGCGGGCGACGACGTGCGCAGCATCGACTGGCGGGCCACCGCGCGCGCGAACGACGTGCTGGTGCGGACGTGGCGGCCGGAACGCAACCGGCACATGCTGATGGTCCTGGACACCGGGCGGGCCAGTGCGGGCCGGGTCGGTGAGGGAACGCGGCTCGACAGTGCGATCGAAGCGGCGCTGCTGCTCGGTGGTCTGGCCGCCGCCGCGGGCGACACGGTCGACCTGCTGGCCTACGACCGCCGAGTCCGCGCGGAAGTGAGTGGCGTAGGCGGCAATCAGCTGCCTTTGAAACTTATGCACACCCTCGCCGGGGTTACTCCACAGCTCGTGGACACCGACACCGAGGGGCTGGTACGCACCGTGATCTCGCGGGTTCGGCGGCGGGCATTGATCGTGTGGTTCACCAGTCTCGACGGGCCGACCGTCACCGAGCACCTGTTGCCCGCGCTGCCGACGCTCACGCGGCGTCATCGGGTGCTGATCGTCTCCGTGATCGATCCCGACATCGCCGCCGCGGCGAGTGACAGTTCGCAGGTCTACATGGCGGCCGCCGCCGAAACTGTGCTGGCCGAACGCGCGCTCGTACAGGAATCGCTGCGGCGGCGCGGGGTGGCCGTGGTGGCCGCCGCACCCGATCGACTGCCCGAGGCGCTGGCCGACGAATACCTAGAGCTCAAGCAGTCCGGCTCGCTGTGATCGGTGGACATCGCGAATTGTGCACAACCGCACGTGGTTGTGGATAACCGCAGTTTCCACCGGTACTCACAGTTCATCCACCGACTCGCCAACAGATTCATCCACAGGCGGGTTTGTGCACAGGTGGGTTCCCGCGCACCCTGATTCGTGCACAGGCGATTCATCCACAGGCTGTTGAGCTAGACCCGTGAAAGCTGCTGTCGCCGAGCGAGAATCGCGCCGAGCACGTGAAAGGGCGGGTAGCCGACGGGCACCGGGCAGCGCAGTGCGGCGCACATGGCCTCGACGAGCTGCGTGCCCAGATAGTGCTGTGTGGGCGGCGTCAGCGTGGGCAGCCTGGTCAGATACCGCCGTGCCGCCGCAGCCAGTTCATCGGAGATCCCGCTCGGATCCAGCTGCGCCGACCAGCCTGTCAACCAGGGCGGGGCGACCGCCAGCGACGGCACCGGCATGGTCTGGCGGGTGTGCACAACGACCGTCCCGGCGAGCACGTCACCCACCCGTCTGCCCTCGCGCGAACACAGCGACGTGACGACCGCGACCGCACCGAACGCACCGAGCATCCAGAAATCCACAATCGCGCCCGCGAGGCCGCGGGTGAGCGCGTGCCGGAAGTCGATCGGCCCGGCGTCGGCGCGCACCACACGCAAGCCGAAGGCCAGCTTGCCCAGCGACCGGCCGCGCGAGACGGTTTCGCTGACCACCGGATAGGCGATCAGCACGGCCACCAGCGTGATGACCGCCGTCACCGAGAACCAGGCCGAGTCGGCATCGGTGGCCAACAGCACGAGCATCAAGACGTACTCCAGCGTCGCGGCGAGGGCGATCTGGAGCATCAGGTCGAGCAGAAAAGCGCCCGCACGGCTGGGGATGCGCGCGATGGGGAGGTCGAGCGCCACCGCTTCGCCGGTGGTGAATTCAGCCATGTGGCTAGCATTCCCGATATGGACACCGATGCCTACAGCTGGGCACGTCAACGGTCGTGGTATCGGCTCGATCAGCTGGTCCGCCAGCGCAAGCTGTCCGGCGCGGAGGCCGACGAGCTGGTCCGGTTGTACCGGTCCACCTCGCAGCAGCTGGCGAGATTGCAGGGGCACCACCCGGATCCGGAGCTCGTCGGCCGGCTGAGCGCGCTGCTGGCGCGGGCCCGTGGGCGGGTACTGGCGGCGCGGTCGCAGCCGTGGCGCGAAGTCGGCCGGTTCTTCACCCGGCACTTTCCCGCGGCTGTGTACAGAGCCTGGCCGTGGTGGTTGGGGACAACTGCGATCTTCCTCGGCGTCGCGGGCGTGATCGGGGTGCTTGTGGATCGTTCGGCGGCGGCCCGCGACGCGCTGGGGATACCGGAGGGCGACCTGTCGGATGTCACCGGACCTGGGGGTTCGTTCGAGTCGTACTACTCCGCGCACCCCAACGAGGCCTTCGCCGCGAAGGTGTGGACACACAATTCGCTGGTCTCGGCGATCGCGTTGTTCACCGGTGTCCTGATCCTCCCGGCTGTGTACGCACTGTTCATGAATGCGCTGAATCTGGGGATAACCGGTGGATTGATGGCCGAGGCGGGGCGGCTGGATTCGTTCTTCGGCTTCATCCTGCCGCACGGCACGCTGGAGCTCACCGCGCTGTTCGTCGCGGGCGGGGTGGGGTTGAAGCTCGGGTGGACGCTGGTCGACCCGGGCCGGCGCAGCAGGGCGGCCGCGATGGCCAGGCAGGGGCGTGCGACCGCGACCGTGGCCCTCGGGCTGGTGGGCGTGCTGCTGGTATGCGGCCTGCTCGAGGGTTTCGTGACGCCGAGTCCGCTGCCGGCGCCCGTCCGGATCGCGCTGGGGTTCGCGGCCGAGGCGCTGTTCCTCTACTACGTCTTCGGGATCGGCAGGCGGGTGGCCGAGGAACAGGATGCCGCGGCGGCGGCGCCGGTCGCGGCGGCGGATCCGGCCGATCGGTGGCTGATGGCGCCGGCGAAGGCCGTTGACCGGGCATGAGTTCGCAACTGTGCGTGCATTTGTGAGGCCGACAACTCCGAGCACACCGCGCCGGGACAGCACCGGACAATCGGCAGCTACGGAAGGTTAAGAGACGGTGACGAACTCCCCCATTTGAGTTCCGCTGGCCGCAGCGAGTCGGGCTCGAACTGCGGCCAGCGTTACCGTCAACTGTACACAATCGTTATGCCCACGCAACCCCCAACGCGCAGGTCCGGGGTAGGAATTGTGAACCTGCAAAGCCCTGTGGACGCACCGATTTTCACACCTTCAGCAAACTCCTGGCGCGACCCTCACCGAGCAGTCGGCGACACCGAGAATTCACCCCGAGCAAACCTTCGATAACGAATCACGCACCCTCAACAGAGCCCGCTCGCGAATGCCGGGCAAGGTTGCTTCGGATCACACTGAGGCCAAGACATAGCTGTCACCTGGGGTTTCGGCAACGGAATTACGGTTGCCGCCTACTTGAAACGTGAAAAGAAACCTCAGGTTTGTTAACTACGTTGCAAACGAGATGCGCGCCCAGCAATCACGGTGAAACACCGAATTCATCGCCTCTAACTGGACGAACGACTGGTTGCGAACGGTCCGCCGAACGGACAGAAATCGGCAGAAGAACATCCGGAATACAAGGTTGCACGCGCAGTGTGACCTTCGCCTCACCTGCGAGAATCGGGAGTATCCGACGGTGCGAGCGGGCATGTGTGTCTCGGCAGGGGCAGCAGCGATACCGGCAGGCCACGGTGGTCATCGGGCTGCCGAAACAGACGCGAGGTCGGGTTCAGCGCGCGAGACGGGCGCAGCCGATTCGGACGACCTCGGTGACGGTTCCTGCCGAGCGCGCTGCGCCGGGTGATGAGCGCGGCCCTCCCCAGCGGGTCCTCGGCGATCGCGCCCGGCAGCGGAGTCGAGGTGCGAACGGCGCGGGTCGAGGGGCCGAGAACGGCAGAATCGAATCCGTCGAGGGGGGTTGTCGGATCGGCCCCGACACGCCGCAGGGTCGTCGACGGCCAGCCGATCCCCGTTGCCGAGAGAGGTGTAGGCCCCGCCGAGCAGGCTGCCCCTCGGTCGACGGCCGACGGCGGCGCGAAGATGCCACCTACGATGACGAAATGACCGGGGTCAAAGATCGCCTGCTCACGACAATCGCCGGGCAGCTCGGCAATCCGCACGGTGTGCTCGGCAAGGGCGTGGCGTTCGTCCTCAACCGCGGGAACAAGCGTGCCATCGCGGCGGCGGTCGATGCCGCGGCGCCGCCCACCGGAGCGACGGTCGCCGATATCGGCTTCGGTGGCGGGGTGGGACTGGAGTTGCTGCTCGCTCGCGTCGGTGCCGAGGGCACGGTGCACGGCATCGAGCCCTCCCCCGACATGCTCACCCGCGCCCGTGGCCGTTTCGCGGTGGAGGTCGCGGAGGGCCGCCTCCTCCTCGCCGACGGCACGCTCACCGCGCTCCCACTGCCCGACGCGAGCCTGCACGCGGCGATCACCGTCAACACCATCTACTTCCTCGACGATCTCCCGGTCGCCTGCACCGAACTCGCCCGAGTCCTGCGTCAAGGCGGTACCGCGGTGATCGGCATCGGAGATCCGGACGCGATGGCCAAAATGCCCTTCACCCCTTATGGATTCACCTTGCGCCCGGTTGCCGATGTGGTGGCGGCACTGAGCTCCGCGGGACTGACGGTGGACCAGCGCACCTTGCCGAATCCGCCGATCCCCCACCACCTGCTGATCGCCCGCAAGGCCTGACCCAAGCCTTGACCGACCGGTCGGTCATAGCTACCGTCGGTCCATGACACCGTTCACCGTCACCACGCGGTACGGCGAGATCGCGGTCCACCTGAGCGGATGCTCGCCCGATGACGCACCGGGACTGCTTCTGCTGCACGCGAATCCGGGTGACCATCGCGATTTCGATCAGATCGTGCCGGCGCTGGACAAGACATGGGCCGTCGCCGCTGTCGACTGGCCCGGCTACGGCGCGTCCACGGTCACCGACCCGGACGCCGTCACCGTCGACGCGCTCGGCGACATCGCCGTGCGAGTGTCGACATCGTTGGCGCAGATCGGTTTCGGTTCACTCACCGTGATCGGCAACAGTGTCGGCGGGTACGCCGCGGTGCGGTTGGCCGAGCGCGCACCGGACCTGGTGCGCGGGCTGGTCCTGGTGCAGTCGGCCGGATTCGCACCGCTGAATCCGTTGACCAGAGCCATGTTCGGGCTGATCGCCTGCCCGTCGGTGGCCCGGCGGTTCGTCGTCCCGCACGCGCGGCTCTATCTTGGCTCGCCGCGCAACGAGGGTGTTCGCCCCCTCTTCGAGCGGGCACGCGAGGTATCCGGTGATCCGATCCGGCTCGCCGTGTATCGCAGTCTCTGGCGGAGCCTGGACGACCCGCGCGTTTACCTGCCCGCCGCGGCACCACTGCTGCCCGGGCTACCCGTCCAGGTCGTCTGGGGCCGCGACGACCCGACCAATCCCTGGCTGATGAACCGGCGCGGCATCGCCCGCGCCCTGCCCGGCGCGCCGGTCGCCGTCCTGCCCACGCGACACGAACCGTTCGCACAGGCGCCCGGGTTGTTCCTCGACGCCGTGCGCGAGTTCCTCACCGCCCGTGCTGGAATGCGGCAATGAGATCCGCCGAACCCGGGCGCCGCGCCCTCCTGAACGCGGGCAGGCAGCTACTGGCCACCGAGAATCTGAGCAAGCTCTCGGTCAACGCGATCGCGGCCGAGGCCAAGATGGCCAAGGGCAGCTTCTACCAGCACTGGCCGAGCCGCGAGTCCTACATACTCGCCCTGCACCGTGCCTTCCACGACGATCTCGACGATCAGGTCAGCGCGGCGACCGCCGACCTTGCGCCCGGCGAAGGACGGCTCGCGGCCGGGATCGCCGCCTACCTCGACGGCTGTCTGGCCGCCCCCGCGACGAAGGGCCTATTAGTACAGGCCAGAACCGATGCCGGCCTGGCCACCGAGGTGAGCGCCCGCAATTCCGCCGCCGCGGGCCTGCTCGCCACGGACCTCACGGCGATGGGCTGGTCCGACGCCGCGCCCGTCGCCGTCCTGTTGGTAGCGGCGATAGCCGAAACCGCCCTGCTCGAGCTGGACGCACAGTCGCCCCGGCCGGATCTGCGCGCGGCCCTGCTTCGCATCGCCCGTCACTGACCCCGGAAACGACCGAAGGCCCGATCCGGAAGGATCGAGCCTTTAGTCTTGTGGGCGAAGGGGGACTTGAACCCCCACGTCCTTACGGACACTGGCACCTGAAGCCAGCGCGTCTGCCATTCCGCCACTCGCCCGAGCGACTGGAAAAATCTAACATGCCCCGCGGGGGAAAATAAAATCGATTCCCTGACCTGCGGCGATGCCGATTGAAAGGGCGCGGGAACTGGGTCACGCCGCCGGGAGTTACCCAGGTAGAGGATCGTGGATATCATGCAAGGAACGTGGTCGGGTCCGGACACGCCGTAACCAGCGTGTCGAGGAGGGCGGACACGCGCACCGAAGGGAGGGCTGTGATGGGCATCGTGTCGAGATTCGAACGTCGCTTGCAGGGCGCTGTCGGTGACGTGTTCGCGAGGGTGTTCGGCGGCAGTGTGGTTCCCCAGGAGGTGGAGGCCGCGCTGCAGCAGGAAGCCGCAGATCAGATCCAGGATCTGGAGGGCGGGCACCGTCTCGCGCCGAACAGTTACGTGATCACGATCAACGAAACCGATCACGGCAAGCTCGACGCCGATCACGACCTGACAACCAAAGCGTTCGCCAAACATCTGCAGGATTACATCCGCGAGCAGGGCTGGCAGACCTACGGCGAAGTACACGTGGCGTTCGAGGCATCACCTACGCTGCACACCGGAATGTTCAGAGCGAGCGGCCGCGTCGACCCCGACGCCGGTCGCGGGACGGCCCCACCTCGCCCCGGACCGCCACAACGACCCGCACACCCGCAACCAGGAGCTGGCCCCATGACGCATAACTCAGGCTACGAGCCAAGCCGAGAGCCCGCGGAGTCCGATCCACGCAACCGCGGGTACGCACCGCCGCCCGCCGGCGCACCAGGGGCTTCCTACCCGGCCGACGATTACGGCCGCGGTGGCGGCTACGGCGCGCCCGAGGCGCAGCCCGGATACGGCGACGCGTACGGCCAGCAGGGTGGCGAATACCAGAACGGCTACGACCCCGCCGCGCCCGCACAGCAGGGCTACGGCCAGCAGGGTGGCTACGGCGCCGCGCCCGCGTACGGCGAGCCCGGTTACGACCAGCAGGGCGGCTACGGCCAGCAGGCCTACAGCCAGCAGGGCGGCTACGGCGCGCAGGGCGGCCAGGCCGGTTACGCCGAGCCCGGTTACGACCAGCAGGGCGGCTACGGCCAGCAGGGCTACGCCGAACCCCAGCAGCAGGGCTACGGCCAGCAGGGTGGGTACGGCCAGCAGGGCTACGCCGACCCGGGCTACGACCAGCAGGGCGGCTACGGCCAGCAGGGCTACGCCGAACCCCAGCAGCAGGGCTACGGCCAGCAGGGATACGGCGCGCAGCCCGGTTACGCCGAGCCCGCCTACGGCCAGGAGGAGCAGGGCGGCTACGCCCAGCCCGCCGCCGGCTACGGCCAGCAGGGCTACGGCCAGCCGCAAGGTGCGGGCTACGGCGCCGCCCAGTCGAGCTACTCGGCCACCCTCCAGCTCGACGACGGCAGCGGCCGCACCTACGCGCTGCGCGAGGGTTCCAACATCATCGGCCGCGGCCAGGACGCCCATTTCCGGCTACCCGACACGGGGGTGTCGCGTCGCCATATCGAGGTGCGCTGGGACGGCCAGACGGCCATGCTCTCCGACCTGGGTTCCACCAACGGAACCCTCGTCAACGGTTCCCCCGTGCAGGATTGGCAGCTCGCCGATGGCGACGTGATCCGGGCCGGACATTCCGAGATCCTGATCCGGATCGTCTGATCCCGTAAGCTGCGCGGTGCACGTCACGAGTCGACGCTGTCGGCTCTATGATGCTGCCATTACACGCACGGTCCCGACCTCGGGGCCCGCAAGCCAGCACGCTGGTGGGGGTGGTTCGCCCCGCACCTGCCGTACCGACGTACCCGGGCGAACAGGAGGTGGAACGCCGTGCAGGGATTGATCCTGCAATTGACCCGCGCGGGGTTCCTGCTGCTGCTCTGGTTGTTCGTCTGGGCCGTTCTGCGGACCTTGCGCAGCGATATCTACGCGGCATCCGGCATACGGATACAGCCGAGGGCAACCCGCGGAAATCGCGGATCCATCGGTCTGCCCTCCTTCAGCCGAAGCCAGAAGGGCGCCAAGTATCTAGTGGTGACTCATGGTTCACTCGCCGGCACTCGAATCACCCTCGGCACGCAACCGGTTCTCATCGGACGCGCCGACGATTCCACGCTGGTACTCACCGACGACTACGCCTCGACCAGGCACGCGCGACTGTCTCAGCGTGGTGACGACTGGTACGTGGAAGACCTCGGTTCCACCAACGGCACATATCTCGACCGCGCGAAAGTCACCACCGCCGTCCGTGTTCCGCTCGGCACTCCTGTGCGAGTCGGCAAAACAGTGATCGAGCTGCGATCGTGACACTTGTTCTGCGCTACACCGCGCGAAGCGACCGCGGACTCGTCCGGGGCAACAACGAAGATTCGGTCTACGCGGGCGCACGCCTGCTAGCGCTGGCCGACGGCATGGGTGGGCACGCCGCCGGAGAAGTGGCCTCCCAGTTGATGATCGCCGCGCTGGCGCATCTCGACGACGACGAGCCGGGCGACGACATCCTCGGCAAGCTCGACCACGCCACGCATTCCGGCAACGCCGCCATCGCCGACCACGTCGAGGCCGAACCCGAACTCGACGGCATGGGCACCACGCTCACCGCCATCCTGTTCGCGGGCCGCAAACTCGGCCTTGTTCACATCGGCGACTCGCGTGCCTACATGCTGCGCGACGGCGAACTCGCCCAGATCACCCGCGACGACACCTTCGTGCAGTCGCTGGTCGACGAGGGCCGGATCACCGCCGAACAGGCGCACACCCATCCACAGCGTTCGCTGATCATGCGTGCCCTCACCGGCAACGAGATCGAGCCGACGCTGATCATGCGCGAAGCCCGCGCCGGTGATCGTTATCTGCTGTGCTCCGACGGACTTTCGGACGTGGTGAGTGACGAGACCATCGGCAACACCATGCGCGAGGGCAACACCGACGAGTGCGCCGACCGGCTCATCGAACTGGCGCTGCGCAGTGGTGGGCCCGACAATGTGACCGTTGTCGTCGCCGATGTGATCGACCTCGACTACGGCCAGAGCCACCCGATTCTCGCGGGCGCCGCCTCCACCGAGGAGGAGGAAGACTCCCCGCCGCCGAACACCGCGGCTGGGCGTGCCGCCGCGATGCGTCCGCCGCGGGCGCAACCGCGCCGGGCTGCCGCCGCACCGCCGCCGCCGGAGACGAAGTCGCACAAGCTGCGCTGGCTGCTGCTGTCGCTGGCGTTGATCGCCGCGGTGGCCGTCGGACTCGTGGTGGGCTACAAGATGATTCGCAGCAACTACTACGTGGGCGCCGACAACGACAAGGTGGTCGTGATGCGCGGCCTGCCCGGTTCGATCCTCGGCTACTCGATCCACGATGTGGAGCTGACGGGCTGTGTGAACAGCAAGAGCGAGCTCACTCTGGTCGAGGTCGGCAAGTCCGCGCCGAGTGGGTGCAAGCCGCTGCTGGTCAGTGACCTGAAGCAGACCGGACGCGACCAGGTGCAGAAGGGCCTGCCGCCGGATTCGCTGGACAAGGCGCGCGGCAGCATGAAGGTGCTGGCGCAGAACGAGCTCCTGCCGCCGTGCCCGAAGAAGGAATCGGTACCGCAGCCCGGCGTGCTTCCGCCCGAGCAGACCCCGGTGATCCCCGGCGGCGCACCGACTCCCGGCCCCGACCAGCCCGCGACACCGACCACGACCGCGCCTGCCCCGACCACCACCACCGTCCCCCCGACAACCCCGCAGATCTCAGGGGAGAACTGCCGGGTGACGGACTGATGTCCGCACCGCCACCGCCGTCGGCTGGGGCGTTCCCCAGTCCCCCTGGTGGATTCGCGCCGGCGCCGCCGCCGTCGACGCGACGCAACCAGGAGTTGCTGCTGCTGGCGGGCGCGGCGGGCATCACCACGGTGTCGTTGTTCATCGTCGAGGCGAGCCAGGAACAGTCGATCACCACCGACATCGCCAAGTACGGGGTGGCTTTCCTCGCGCTGTTCGGGATCGCGCATCTCGCGGTGCGCCGGTTCGCGCCGTTCGCGGACCCGCTCCTACTACCGATTGTGGCGCTGCTCAACGGATTGGGGCTGGTGCTGATCCACCGGCTCGATCTCGCCGAAGCGCAGAAGGCGGCATACGACGCGACATCGGTCCCCTCCCCCGACGCCAACCAGCAGATCATGTGGACCGGCCTCGGCATCGTGGTGTTCATCAGCCTGCTCATCGTCTTGCGGGACTACCGCACGCTGGCGCGCTACACCTACACACTAGGCCTGGTAGGCCTGGTCGCGCTGGCGATTCCGGCACTGTTGCCGAGCCGGTTCTCCGAAGTGAACGGCGCCAAGATCTGGATCCGGCTGCCCGGATTCAGCATGCAGCCGGGCGAATTCGCGAAGATCCTGCTGATCATCTTCTTCGCGGGCGTACTGGTGGCCAAGCGTGACCTGTTCACCGCGGCGGGCAAGCACTTCCTCGGCATGGAATGGCCGCGACCGCGCGATATGGGCCCGATCCTGATCGTGTGGATCGTCTGCATCGGCGTGCTCGTGCTCGAAAAAGACCTCGGCACTTCGCTGCTCATCTTCGGCACGGTGCTGGTGATGATCTACATCGCCACCGAACGGGTGGGCTGGCTGATCATCGGTGGCGGCCTGCTCGCGCTCGGATTCGTGTTCGCCTACGAACTGTTCGGGCACGTGCGCGTGCGCGTGGACACCTGGCTGCACCCGTTCGACGACTACCACAACACCGGGTACCAGATCTCGCAGTCGATGTTCGGCTTCGCCACCGGCGGACTCGCCGGCACCGGCCTCGGCAGCGGACGGCCCCAGCAGGTGCCCTTCGCCAAGACCGACTTCATCGTCACCACCATCGGCGAGGAACTCGGCCTGATCGGGCTCACCGCGGTACTGATGCTGTTCCTGATCTTCATCGTCCGCGGGTTGCGCACCGCGCTGGCCGTGCGTGACAGCTTCGGCAAGCTGCTCGCGGCGGGCCTGTCGTTCACCATCGCGATCCAGATCTTCGTGGTCGTCGGCGGCGTCACCAAACTGATTCCACTCACCGGTCTGACCACGCCGTTCATCTCCTACGGCGGTTCATCGCTGCTGGCGAACTACGCGCTGCTCGGGCTGTTGATCAAGATCTCCGATGCGGCCCGCGCACCGGCACCGGCCCGTAAGCGCGCGCCCGCCCCGATCGCGGACGCGGCCACCGAACTGGTCCGCAGGCCGGAAAGCAGGGTGAGCGAATGAACACACCTCTGCGTCGCGTCGCCGTCGCCGTGATGGTGATGGTGGTGGCGTTGCTCGTGAACGCGACCTACCTGCAGGTGGTCAAGGCCGACGACCTGCGCAGCGATCCGCGCAACTCGCGGGTGCTGCTCGACGAGTACTCGCGCCAGCGCGGTCAGATCTCCGCGGGCGGCACCGTGCTCGCCGGCTCCGTCGCGACCGACGACCGGTACAAGTACCTGCGCGAATACCCCTCCGACCCCTCGGCGTACGCGCCGGTCACCGGCTTCTACTCGATGCAGTACGGCAAGACCGGGCTCGAATTGGCCGAGGATCCGCTGCTCTCGGGCAACGACTCGAGCCTGTTCGGCCGCCGGCTCATCGACATGTTCTCCGGGCGCGATCCGCGCGGCGCGAACGTGCTCACCACGCTGAATCCGATGATGCAGCAGGTCGCCTACGAACAGATGACGTCGAAGGGCTACACCGGCGCCGTGGTGGCGATCGAGCCGAGCACCGGCAAGATCTTGACCATGGTCTCCACGCCCAGCTACGACCCCAACGAGCTGTCAGGCCACGACGGCGCGGCGGGTCGCGCCGCCTGGGAACGACTGAGCACCGATCCGAGTCAGCCGATGCTCAATCGCGCCGTCTCGCAAACCTATCCGCCGGGGTCGACGTTCAAGACCGTCGTCACCGCGGCCGCACTGTCCAACGGCGTCGCCGGTCCGAACGACCAGTTCACCGCAGCGCCCAACATCACCCTGCCCGGAACCAGCACCACGCTGGAGAACTACAACGGCAGCACCTGCGGCGACCAGGCGACGGCCAGCCTGTACGAGGCGTTCCGGCGCTCGTGCAACACCGCGTTCGTCGAACTCGGCGTCAAGGTCGGCGCGGCCAAGCTCAAGGACGAGGCTGCCGCGTTCGGTATCGGAGTCGAGGATCCGCCCGGTGTGCCGATCCCGGTCGCCGAATCGACCGTCGGCCCGATCCCGGACAACGCCGCGCTCGGCCAGTCGAGCATCGGCCAGCGCGATGTGTCGGTGACACCGCTCAATGTCGCGGTGATCGCCGCGACCATCGCCAACGGCGGCACCAGGATGCAGCCGTATCTGGTCGATCAGACCCAAGCGCCCGATCTGTCGGAGCTCAGCAAGACCAAGCCGGTCAGCGTCGGGCAGGCGGTGAGCCCCCAGGTAGCGTCGACCCTGACGGATCTGATGGTCGCTTCGGAAGCCAATACCGCGGGCGGTGGACGGTCGCCGTACCAGATCGCGTCCAAGACCGGAACCGCCGAACACGGCAGTAATCCCCGTAACACCCCGCCACACGCCTGGTATATGGCCTTCGCGCCCGCGCAGAACCCGAAGATCGCCATCGCGGTGATCGTCGAGAACGGCGGCGATCGGGCGCTGGCGGCCACCGGAGGTTCGGTAGCCGCGCCGATCGCCAGGTCGGTACTGGACGCGGGCCTGGCAGGGGGCTGAACGAAATGAGTGTGCGAGTGACAACACGGGGGCCCCGATGCTGAACAACGGCGCCATGATCGCCGACCGCTACCGCCTGCAGCGGCTCATCGCCACGGGCGGTATGGGTCAGGTGTGGGAAGCGATGGACACCCGGCTCGATCGCCGGGTGGCGGTCAAGGTCCTCAAGACCGAGTTCTCCGCCGACCCGACCTTCCGTGCGCGGTTCCGCGTCGAGGCGCGCACCACCGCGCAGCTCAACGCGCCCGGGATCGCGGGCATCTACGACTACGGCGAGACCACCGACCCGTCGGGCGGCGAGACCGCCTACCTGGTGATGGAGCTCGTGCAGGGCGAACCGCTCAACGCGGTGCTCAACCGGATGGGCAGGCTCTCGGTCGTCCAGGGTCTCGACATGCTCGAGCAGACCGGGCGCGCGCTCGAGGTCGCCCACGCGGCCGGGGTGGTGCACCGTGACGTGAAGCCGGGCAACATCCTGGTGACGCCGACCGGGCAGGTGAAGATCACCGACTTCGGCATCGCCAAGGCGGTCGACGCCTCGCCGGTGACCAAGACCGGCATGGTGATGGGCACCGCCCAGTACATCGCGCCCGAACAGGCCGTCGGCGAGGACGCCACCGCGGCGTCGGACGTCTACTCCCTCGGCATCGTCGGCTACGAAGCACTGGCCGGCGTCCGCCCGTTCACCGGTGAGGGCGCGATCACCGTCGCGATGAAGCACGTGCGCGACGCACCGCCGCCGATGCCCGACGACCTGCCCGCGAACGTGCACGAACTGATCGCCATCACCATGGCCAAGGACCCGCTGCAGCGCTACAGCAGCGGCGGCGAGTTCGCTGATGCCGTGGCCGCGGTGCGTGCCGGGCACATGCCGCCGATCCCCGGTGGCGCCACCGGTCCGTCGATGACCGGGGCCACCCGGGTACTTCCGCCCGGCCCGACCGTGGTGCTCCCCGCCGCCGCGGCAGCCGCGGCCGCGGCGGACTACGACGGCGCGACCATGCGCTTCGGCCATCAGCCCGGCGGCCCGGTCGGTCCGCCCACCGGCGGTTACAGCGGTCCGGCCACCCAGGCTTCCGCACCCGCGCCGGTCCCCGCGAGCAACGCCAAGAACAACCAGAAGTGGCTGATCGCGCTCGGTGTCGGCGCGCTGCTGCTCGGCGGCGGTGTGCTGTGGCTGCTGTTCGGCGGTGAACCGAACCGGGATTCGGGGACCACGACCACCACCGTGCAGACCACCAAACCGCTGCCGCCGCCGGTGACCACCACCCGGCCGGTCCCGCCGCCGCCGGTGACCACCGAGGAGCCGCCGACCACGACGGTCCCTCCGACGACCACCGAGCCGCCGACGACGACCACCGAGCCGACGACGACCACGACGGTGCCGCCGACCACCACGACCAAGACCAAGCCGACGACCACGCCGAAGCCGACCAAACCGGAGCCGACCACCACGGCGCCGGCCGCGGGCACCACCACCGTCGGTCGTCCCCGGCTGCCCACCTTCGACCTGCCGTTCCCCGATGGCGACACGGCGGTAGGCCCGACCATAGGACAACCATGACGACCCCGAAGAATCTCTCCTCGCGGTACGAGCTGGGCGAGATCATCGGGTTCGGCGGCATGTCGGAGGTGCACCGCGCCCGCGACGTGCGGCTGTCCCGTGACGTGGCGATCAAGGTACTGCGAGCGGATCTGGCCCGCGATCCCACGTTCTACCTGCGGTTCAAGCGCGAAGCCCAGAACGCGGCCGCGCTGAACCACCCGGCCATCGTGGCCGTGTACGACACCGGCGAAGCCACCGTCGACGGCGGGCCGCTGCCCTACATCGTCATGGAATACGTCGAGGGCGACACCCTGCGCGACATCGTGCGCGGCAAGGGACCGCTCGCGCCGCGCAAGGCGATGGAAGTCGTGGCCGACGTGTGCGCCGCGCTCGACTTCAGCCATAAAGCCGGGATCGTGCACCGCGATATGAAGCCGGCCAACATCATGATCAACCGCGCCGGTGCGGTGAAGGTGATGGACTTCGGTATCGCGCGCGCGATCGCCGACAGCGCCAACCCGATGACCCAGACCGCCGCGGTGATCGGCACCGCCCAGTACCTCTCGCCCGAACAGGCGCGCGGCGAGACCGTCGACGCGCGCTCGGACGTGTACTCGGTGGGCTGCGTGCTCTTCGAGATCCTCACCGGGCAGCCGCCGTTCACCGGTGACTCGCCGGTCGCGGTCGCCTATCAGCATGTGAAGGAAGATCCGCCGCTACCGTCGTCGGTCAATCCCGGTGTGCCGCGTGAGCTCGATTCGGTGATCCTCAAGGCGATGGCCAAGAACCCGGCCAACCGCTACCAGACGGCAGCGGAGATGCGGGCCGACCTGATCCGGGTGCTCGGCGGGCAGAAGCCCAGCGCGCCCATGGTGATGAACGAGGAAGACCGCACCGATTACGACGACGAGCCGGGGCCGCGGAGTTTCCACGACCGCCGCGACGACACCTCCGAACACCCCGTGGTCGGGCCCGACGGCGAGGAACGTAACCGCACCGGGCTGATCGCGCTCGGTGTCGCGGCCGCGCTGGCTGTGGCGTTCGGGCTGTTCTGGGTACTGGTCGGTCCTGGTAGCCGGGCCGATCAGGTCGCCGTCCCCGATCTGTCGGGCAAGCCCGCGCAGCAGGCGCAGACCGCACTGCAGCAGGCCGGTTTCTATGTGGCCGTGCAGGAGAAGCCGGACGGCAAGGTCGCGCCGGGCAATGTGATCGCGACCCAGCCGCTCGGTGGTTCGCGCATCGACGAGGGCAGCACCGTGACGCTGCAGATCTCGACCGGGCCGACGCAGGTGCAGTTGCCGCGACTGATCGGCATGAGTCAGGCCGACGCCGAACGGCAGCTGAATTCGCTCGGTCTGCAACTCGATCCGAATGTGGCCCGCAAGCCGTCGAGTACGGCAGACACCGACAAGGTGATCGCGCAGGAACCGAGTGCTGGTGTGCGGGTCGACATCGATCAGCCGATCATCATCACCATCGGCGGCGGGCCGGAAGAGGTCCGAGTGCCCTCCGTGGTTGGCCAGGACATCTCCGTCGCCCAGCCGAATCTGGTGGATTCCGCCGGTTTCAAGGTCGAGATCCAGGAAATGAAATCCTCGCTGCCGAAGGGCCAGGTGCTCGCCACGAACCCGGCAGGCGGCAGCAACGCGGAGAAGGGCTCGACCATCACGGTCCATGTCTCCGCCGGTGACCGGATCACCGTCCCCGATCTCACCGGGCTCACGCCGGTGCAGGCGCAGGAAACGTTGCGCGGGCTCGGGTGGACCGGTCAGCTCAGCCAGACCACGGTGATCACGCTCGACGGCAATGCCTCGGGCAAGGTCGTCGGGCAGAATCCGGCGGCCGGTTCGGCAGTGACGATCAACGGCAATGTGGTGCTGCACGTGGGAGCGTCGCCGATTCCGCGATGAGGTCTCGATTGGATGGCGAACACGTCCGCCGCGTCCGCGCGGGCGCAGAATGAGGCTGCTTTCATCCCATCCAGCGTTGCTGACGAGGAGGTAGCCCCCTATGACGACAGCCAGGGACATCATGAAGCCCGGTGCGCAGTGGATCACCCGTGGTGACACCGTGACGACCGCGGCGACGGCGATGGCCGATCTCGGGGTCGGATCGATCGTCGTCGCCGATGACGACGAGCGCATGTGCGGCATCATCACCGACCGCGACATCGTGGTGAAGTGCGTCGCGCTCGGACTGTCACCTGATCTGACGACAGCGGCGGAACTCTGCGAGTCGACGCCGCGGTGGGTCAGCGCGGACGCCGATGTGGAAGACGTGCTCGACCAGATGGAATCGCACCGGGTGAAGCGGATGCCGGTGATCGAGAACAAGCGCCTGGTCGGGATGATCAGCGAGGCCGATCTGGCTCGGCACCTCGACGACAATCAGCTCGGCGAATTCGTGACCGCCATCTACGGGCGGCCCTGAGCTAACTCAGGTCGAGGTGGGTGTTCATCGACTTGGCTTCCGCGGCCAGGTCGGTGAGCTCCACCACGCGCACGCCATGGGTGCGGAGTTTGTCCACACCCTCGCAGGCGGCGACGAACAGGCTCGGCTCGCGCCAGGCGATCACCACCGTGGGGATGCCGGCGGCCAGGATGCGATCGGTGCACGGCAGCCGGGTCGCGGTGGCGCGGGTGGAGCACGGCTCGAGGGTGCTGTAGATCGTGGCCCTGGTCAGGCGGGGGTCGTCGGGGTCGAGCTTGTTGAGCGCGGACTCCTCGGCATGCACCTTCTCGTCGGTTTCGCGGGAGAAGCCGGTCGAGATCTCCACCCCGTCGGCGACGATCACGGCGCCGACCGAATAGGCCGTCTCGCTGGGCGGACAGTTCCTGGCGAGCTCTATAGCCCTGTGCATGAACCGGTGGTCGGTGTCGTCGTGGCTCATGTCGTTTCCCTGTGGTCGGCGAGTTATCCACAACTCTCGCGTGATGTGGAATCGGTCATGTTCAGGTGTGGAGCAAAGTTGTCCGCGAACTGTGGACAGCTGAATTTTCCCAGGTCGATGCAGTGATTCTGTTCGCGGTATCAGTTAGTTGCGGGGCTGTGAATCGGAGCTGACCAGGTAGTTCAGCACAGCGACATCCCCAAGTTGTTCCACACCCGCCAGGTGCAACCTGCGACCCGCCCCGCCGGGGAACTGCGCCGGTCCGACGAAGCGCGGCGCCGCCGGATCGCCGACCAGGATCGGCGCGATCGCCAGGCGGATCTCGTCGACCAGATCGGCCGCGAGGAAGCCGGTGTGCATGCCGGTACCCCCTTCGACCATCAGCCTGTGGATACCTCGCGCGCCGAGGTCGGCGACGAGGGCCGGGAGCGCGAGTCGCTCGCCGAGGCTGACCACCTCGGCGAGTCCGTCGAGCCGGTCGCCCAGCCTCCTGAGGCCCGCATCGGAGGTGTAGACGAGTTTGCCGCCGCCGGTGTGCCAGAAGCGCAGCCCCGGATCGAGATCACCGGACTCGGTGACGGTCACCTTCACCGGGAACTCCGGTTCACCCGCCGCCACCCGAGCGGCCCGGCGCTCGGCGCTGTTCACCAGCAGGCGGGGATTGTCGGTGCGCAGAGTATGCGCACCGATCAGGATCGCGTCGGACTCCGCGCGGATCTGGTCGACCCGATCGAAGTCCGCGGAGTTCGACAGCAGCAGGCGCTGCGCGCTCGCGTCATCGATATAGCCGTCCAGACTCGCCGCCACCGACAACCGCACCCACGGCCTCACTGGGTGACCAGCGCGGCGACCTCCGCCTCGAGCGCGGAGACGAGTGTCTCGGACGGACGCTCGCCGCAGACCTCCAGCCAGTTGGCGAGCATCCGGTGGCCACCCTGGGTGAGCACGGACTCGGGGTGGAACTGCACGCCGTGGATGGGCAGCGTGCGGTGGCGCATCGCCATCACGATGCCGCTCTCCGTGTGGCCGACCACCACCAGCTCCTCGGGAATGGTTTCCGGGAGAACCGTCAGCGAGTGGTAGCGGGTGGCGGTGAACGGGTCGGGCAGGCCGGCCAACACGCCGGACCCGAGATGGAAGACTTCGCTGGTCTTGCCGTGCAGCAGTTCGGGCGCCCGGTCGACGGTGCCGCCGAACGCCTCGCCGATCGCCTGGTGCCCGAGGCACACGCCGAGCAGCGGCTTGTTGTGCCGGGCGGCCGCGTGCACGAGCGGAATGCTCGCGCCCGCGCGGTCGGGGCTGCCCGGCCCGGGGCTCACCAACACGCCGTCGAACGCTCCACCTTCGTTCCCGACGGTGAGGAGGGTGTCCAGATCGTCGAGGCGGGGGTCATCATTGCGCCAGACCACGACGTCGGCACCAAGCTGGCCGAGGTACTGCACCAGGTTGAACACGAAGCTGTCGTAGTTGTCGACGACCAATACACGCATGCGTCGAGGGTACGGGAGTTGCGATAGCCTAGGAGTTACCTGTACTCCGAATTCGAGGACGTCATGCCCAAGTCCAAGGTCCGCAAGAAGGCCGACTACACCCCGAGCCCCGCCAGCCGCACGCCGGTGAAGGTGAAAGCGGGGCCGTCGCCGGTCTGGTACGTCGCGATCATGCTGGGCTTCATGCTCGCCGGCTTGGTGTGGCTGATCGTCTACTACCTGGCGCAGGACCACATCGGCTTCATGCTCGATCTGGGCGCCTGGAACTTCCTGATCGGGTTCGGCCTGATGGTCATCGGCCTGGTCATGACCATGCGATGGCGCTGATCGCAGCGGATTACACCGGTGTTATTCATGCACACCTGTGGATAACCCTGTGCACAACTCGAGGATAGAGGGGCGAACAACCGCGTGAGCGATGCACAACCCGTCTCGTGGTCCACCCCTGTCGCAGGTCTGCTCGCCATCAGCGGTGGCGGAATCCTGCTGGCCGTGCTGGCGATCCTCGCCCAGGACGGGCCGAGCAGGCTGCTCATCGGCGTCGCCGCGGCCGCTGTGCTGGCGATGTCCACGCTCGGTATCCGGCAGCGCCCTCGGCTCACCATGGTTCCCGGCCCCGCGCCGCGCCTGGTGGTCGGCACGCTCACCGGCCCGAAGGACTACCCACTCGACCGGATCGACCGGATCCGGATGGTCTCCTACCGCCGCATCGGCCGCAAATCCTCGATGCTCGAGGTCGACGTGCGCCACGAGGACACCGAGCGATTGCTGATCTTCGGCCGCTGGGACCTCGGCACCAATCCCCACGACGTGTACGACGCTCTGGTCGTCAACGGCTTCGCCTCGGTGACTTCTGACTGACGTTGTTTCACGTGAAGCAAAGAGAACTCCCCGCCGCGACGGTCCGCGGCGGGGAGTTCTGTGTGTGGCCTTGATCAGTCGATCGTCACAGCCGAGATGATGACCGGCTCGTCGGGGCGATCATTGCGATCGGTCTTCACCGAGGCGATAGCGTCGACGACCTTGCGCGAATCGGGGTCGACCACCTCGCCGAAGATCGAATGCTTGCGGTTGAGGTGCGGCTGCGCGCCGACGGTGATGAAGAACTGCGAACCGTTGGTCTCGGTACCCGCGCCCGCATTCGCCATCGCGAGCAGATAGCCGCGGTCGAAGCGCAGATCCGGGTGGAACTCGTCGGCGAACTCGAAGCCCGGCCCACCACGGCCGGTGCCTGTCGGATCGCCGCCCTGGATCATGAACCCCGGAATGATCCGGTGAAAGACGGCGCCGTCGTAGAACGGGCCACTTTCCGTCCCACCGGCATTGACGGTGGAGTACGGCGCGGTGCCGTCGGCGAGACCGACGAAGTTGCGCACCGTCTTCGGGGCGTGGTTGCCGAAGAGCGCGATCCTGATATCGCCGTGGTTGGTGTGCAGAGTTGCCACGGCCGTCTGGTTGGGTGAGGTCACGCAGTTATGGTGCCACGCGACACGTCGAATCTGTTTGTGCCACAGTGGTCGAATGAAGCTTCGTAATCCGCTGCTCGCGTCGATCGCGCTCGCCGGGGCGGGTGCCCTGGCCTACCTGGCCCGCGCCAAGCGTCCACAACTGCCGGAACCGGCCGCCGAGCCGCCGCGTCTGGGGTATTCCCGCAACGGCTCGGCGCACTAGTTCCGGCTGTTGTTCAGCGGCTGACCGACTTCTTGTACTGGATCTGAGCCAGCGGCACGAAGACGATCAGGATCACCACGATCCACATCAGCGTGGTGGTCACCGGATGCTGCATCGGCCACGCGTCCGAGGGCGGCGCCATCGGGTTGACGTTGCCGAACAGGTCACGCACCGCCTGGGTGAGCGCCGAGACCGGGTTCCATTCGGCGAAGACCCGCAGCGGAGCAGGCATGTTGTCGAGCGGGACGAACGCGTTGGACAGGAACGTCAGCGGGAAGATCACCATGAAGCTGGCGTTGTTGAACACCTCCGGCGCCCGCACGATCAGGCCGACCACGGCCATCATCCACGACAGCGCGTAGGCGAACAGCAGCATCAACGCGTACGCGAGCACCGCGTCGAGGAACGATCCGCGGATCCGCCAGCCGACGACCAGACCGGTCAGCGACATCACCACCAGGCTGACCACGTTGATCACCACATCGCTGATCGTGCGCCCGACCAGCACCGCAGACGGCGCCATCGGCAGCGACCGGAACCGGTCGATGATGCCCTTCTGCATGTCTTCGGCCAGGCCCGCGCCGGTGAAGGTGGCGCCGAACACCACGGTCTGGGCGAAGATGCCGGCGATCAGGAACTCCCGGTAGCCGCCTTCGAGCCCGGGGATCGAGATCGCCGAGCCGAAGACGTAGGCGAACAGCAGCACGAACATGATCGGCGACATCGTCGTGAAGATCAGCACGTCGGGCACGCGCTTGATCTTGATGACGTTGCGTTTGGCGATGGTGATGCTGTCGCTCACCACCATCGACAGTCGTTCGCCGAAGCTGGGAGGGTGCAGCTCGGCCTTGTCGAGTGCGACGGTCATCGGTTCTTTCCTTCCGTGGCGCCCACGGTCTCCGACTCGCGATCACCGTTGACGAGTTCTTCGGCCTCGTGCCCGGTGAGCGTCAGGAAGACGTCGTCGAGCGAGGGTCTGCGCAAGGCGACATCGTTGATGTCCACCTTGTGCTCGGTGAGCCTGCCGATGGCGGTGACCAGGTCCTGTGACCCGTCGGCGACCGGCACGATGAGCTTGCGCAGGCCGGGTTCGAGATGGATCTCGCCGTCGGCGAGCCCGCTCAGCACCTGCTGGGCGACGGCGAGCTGGTCGGCGGCGCCGACGGTGAGTTCGATCCGGTCGCCACCGACGAGGGCCTTGAGTTCGTCGGCGGTGCCGCGGGCGATCACCTTGCCGTGGTCGATCACCGCGATCGAATCGGCGAGGCGGTCGGCCTCGTCCATGTACTGGGTGGTGAGCAGCAGGGTGGTGCCGCCGGCGACCAGCTCCTCGATGACATCCCACAGGTCGAGCCGCGCACGCGGGTCCAGACCCGTGGTCGGCTCGTCGAGGAACAGCACCGGCGGGTTGGCCACCAGGGCGCCTGCCAGGTCGAGGCGCCTGCGCATACCGCCCGAGTAACCCTTCACCGGCCGGTCGGCCGCGTCGCTGAGGCGGAAGCGGTCGAGCAGTTCGCGGGCCCGCTCCTTACTTCGCTGGGTGCCGAGGTGGTAGAGCCTGCCGACCATTTCGAGGTTCTCGAAACCGGTGAGGTATTCGTCGACCGCGGAATACTGGCCGGAGGCGCCGATCCGCGAGCGCAGGGCCTGTGGATTGTCGAGTACGTCGATGCCGGCGACGGTGGCGCTGCCCTCGTCGGGTATCAGCAGCGTGGTGAGAACGCGAACAGTCGTGGTCTTTCCCGCGCCGTTGGGGCCGAGAAGCGCGGTGACGGTACCTTCCGGAACGGACAGGTCGAGTCCGTCGAGGGCGACGAGCTGCCCATACCGTTTGACCAGACCCTCGGCGACGATTGCGTCGGGCATGATTCTCCTGAAGTCGTGGTTGGCGATGCTGTGCCCAGTATTGCCCTACCCACCGACAAGTCGCATCCCAAATTTCCGCGCGACCGCATGTCAGATGTACACATTTGTTCGACATGCCGACGTGTCGCGACACGCGGCGAATCGGACTGATTTTCTGTCTCCCGACACGAACAAGAGCGCCTGTTCGCTGGACGGTCGCCACCCGCGAGACGAGAACATGTTCACCGGCGATTCCCCGTAAAACCTTGTGTACCAGCCGATTCCGATGTCCGTAAGACACCTGACAGGTGCCGGGAGCGCGCACCGGCCGAGCGCCGCACCCCGGGCCATCGCCGACACCCGCACCGGCACCCGAAAAATCTCGTGAACTCGCCCGGTGCGCGTACACGAATTCCGCGCGTATCGCGTAGGATCGTTCAGGTCGGCCCCTCCCCCCCGGGCCGACCCTACGCGGGCCTCGGCTAACTCCCCCCCTTCGCCGAGGCCCGCTCCCCATTTTCCGGCAAGGTCGCAGCTCGGCAGATCAGCCGAAGCGCACCGCAACGCCGAGCGTCACAGTCCGGCCACGTTCCGGCGATCACCCGGCAACCAGGGTTATCGTCGGCCGATGGTGCCTGGTCGCGGTGCGATCGCCGGGGTCGTCCTCTCGATGACGATCCTCGTTGGTTGTAGCGGATCCACCGAGGACACCCACACCACTACGACGACCACCGCCGAGCTCCCCCCGAATCAAGTCGCCGGTGTCGCCCTGCCCGCCGACGCGGTCGGCAAAGCCGTCGGGCAGCTCGACGAACTGGTGGGCTCGCTGATGGACTCCAGCCGCATTCCCGGCATGGCCGTCGCCGTGGTCCACGGTGGAAAGACCGTGTACGCGAAGGGTTTCGGTGTTCGCCAGGCAGGCGCGCCCGACAAGGTCGACGCCGACACCGTCTTCCAACTCGCCTCGGTGTCGAAGTCGCTCGCCGCGACCGTCGTGGCCAACCAGGTCGGCGCGGACACGATCGAGTGGACGACCCCGGTGGTCGCCCACCTCCCGTCGTTCGCGCTGGCCGATCCCGCCACCACCGCCCAGCTCACCGTCGGCGACCTGTTCGCGCACCGCAGTGGCCTGCCCGATCACGCGGGCGACCGGCTCGAAGACCTCGGCTACGACCAGGCCGCGATCTTCGACAAGCTGCGCCTCGAGCCCCTCGACCCATTCCGGATCACCTACCACTACACCAACTTCGGGCTCACCGCCGGCGCCGAAGCCGTGGCCGCGGCGGCCGGGAAGGATTGGGCCCAACTGTCGTCGGATGCCCTCTACGCACCACTCGGCATGCGCGACACCAGCTCTCGATTCGACGACTTCCTCGCCCGGCCGAATCACGCGGTGGGACACGTGAACATCGACGGCGACTGGGTGGCCCGCTACGTGCGCGACCCCGACCCCCAGTCCCCCGCCGGCGGCGCGAGCTCCTCGGTGAACGACATGGCCCGCTGGCTCACGATGCTGCTCGGTAACGGCACGGCGGGCGCGACAACCATCGCCCCGCCCGAAGCGCTGCTGCCCGCCGTCACACCCCAGATCGTCTCGGCGCCGCCCACGTCCCCCACCGCGCGGGCGGGCAGCTACGGGTACGGGTTCAACGTGTCGGTCTCCGCGGCCGGGCGCACCACCACCAGTCATTCCGGTGCCTTCGGCCTCGGCGCGGCGACCAACTTCCTGGTGATCCCGTCCGCCGACGTGGCCATCGTCGCGCTGACGAACGCCGCGCCGCTCGGCATCCCGGAGACGTTGACCGCCGAATTCGCCGATCTGGTGCAGTTCGGCGAGGTACGCGAGGACTGGCGCGGCCTGTACCGCGACGCGTTCGCCGCCATCGACGATCCGGAAGGCGACCTGTCCGGTGAGCCCGCCCCGGCGAATCCGGCCCCCGCACAGCCACTACCGACTTACGAAGGCACCTACGACAGTGCCTATTGGGGTCCCGCAACGATCGTCGCGACCGACACCGGCTTGCGCCTGACCATCGGCCCCGAGCAGCGGACCTATCAACTCCGGCACTGGGACGGCGACACCTTCGCCTTCGACCTGAGCGGCGAGAACGCCCCGCCGGGCAGCGTCACCTCGGCACGGTTCGCCGACGGCACACTGACCATCGACTACTTCGACGAGAGCGGTCTCGGCACGTTCACCAGAACGGATTGACACCGCACCGGAACCGGTCGATCAGGCCAGCGTGCGCCACGCGGTCGCCAGCCGCGCCGCCCGCACCTTGCCCGCGACCCCGAGCAGCGGCGCATCGCGCTCCCAGCGCTTCCTGACCTCCGGATCCACCGGCGTCCACAGCGGCTCCAGTTCGGTCCGCAGACCGGTCAGCCGATCGAAGATGCCTCCGAGCGCGATGTGCACACCCGGGGAGCTCGGGTCCTCGGCACCGACCCCACGCACCGCCGCAAACAGCGCCAGCAGCTGTTCTACGGGCTCCGCCGGCCACTGCGCTAGCCGGGCGACCCGGACGAGCTGACCGAGCACAGCGGCCACTACATGCAGGTCCTCAACGGTCCGGAACGGCTTCAGGTAATCGGCGTAGCCGTCACCGGGCAGCAGTTCGCCCGGCGCGGCATCGAAGACGACTTCCGCGTGTGGGATCTCCGGCGCGAACGGCAGCGTGGGCAGCGGCGTCACCGCGGCCGACGCACCGGCGCGGACGAGCACAGCGCGCAGCAGCGGCCTACCGTCGGGCTGGGTGCCGGAGCGGGCGATCACCAGGAACCGATCGGCGAACGCGCCCAGCGTGGCGAAGGATTTGGTGCCGCTGACGGTGCCGTCCTCGCGCACTGTTGTCGTCATCGTCGACGGTCGCGCACCGGCGCCTTCGGTCGCGCACATCGAGGAGAGCTCGGCGGGATCGAGCGAGGGAACCAGCGCGTGCAGGGCTTCCTGATATCCACCGAGGAAAGCGGGACCTGTTCCCGCGCCGTCGAATCCGGCGATCGCGGCCCGATCGAGCGAACTCGCGAACCCGGCCGTCCTGGTGCGGTGTCGCGCCCAGTCCGCCGCGAAATCAGCCGAAACGGCGTCGGCGGGAGTGCTGGTGAGAAGAAAATCGAATACCGAGGAATTCACAGATGTGGAGCCTAGGGGAATCGAACCCCTAACCCCTGCCTTGCAAAGGCAGTGCTCTGCCAATTGAGCTAAGGCCCCTTACCGGTCATCGACCGGTTGGCAACCCGAAATCAGCGGGTGGTGACCTCGCGCCAGAGGTCTGCGTCGTCGCGCTTGCGGAATTTGTTGACACCGATGAGAACGGCGATCACAACACCGACCATGAGGACAATCTTCATGATTCCCACCCTACTGTGCTGTTCGGGAGTGGGCCTAGGAGGACTTGAACCTCCGACCTCTTCGTTATCAGCGAAGCGCTCTAACCGCCTGAGCTATAGGCCCGAACTCATTTCGATCCCCGCCGGAGCAGTGAACCGCAACGAGAAACGAGGTTACCTTACCTGCCTGCCGATAACCAAAACGGCCGGTCAGACCCAGTTTCCTGGGACCGACCGGCCGTACCGGAAACCGCTTCTAGTCGGGATCGGCCAGAGTTACCTGGATGCCACCGACGAGATCGCAGCACTGGTTGTAGATGAACACGCCGACCGTGGCCAGCGCGGTGAACAGCACCACGTTGATCAGGCCGATCACACCCGCGTAGCCGAACACCGTGCCCGCGTCGATCAGGCTCGACGAGCTGCCCTCCTGGTTCAGCATCTCGCCCAGCGAGTTGTCCAGGTTGTCCCACACGCCCATGCCCGCCAGCACGATGTAGAGCAGGCCGACGGCCAGCATCCACACGAAGAACAGCGCGACACTGATCACCAGGGTGATCTTCAGGGTCGACCACGGGTCGATCCGGCGGATCTGCACGGTCGCGCGTAGTGGCTCACCCGACGCGGCGGCCGCGATGGCCACCGGCACCGCGGGCGAGACGCTGCCCGCCGCGGCTGCCCGCGCGCTCGGCCCCATGTTGTGCTGGGGCTGCGGCGCCATCGGCAGCCCGGGCGGCGCCACCGGCGCCTCGGGTGCCGGGTGGCGCACGTCGGACAGGTCGGGCATGTCCTTGACCAGCTCCGGACGCGCGATGCTGCGGGTCGGCCCGTCGATCCCGACGGACTTCACCATCGCCGCTTCCTTGCGGGCCGCCTTGGCCGCCAGGTCGGCAGTGGTGCGGGCGTTGGACGCCCCACTGCCCTTGAGACCGCCGCCGCCCGGTGCCCCGGACGAAGGCCGCCCCTGACTCGGCGATTCGCCGGGCCGGTACAGGTTCGACTGCGGTTCACGCTGCGGAAGCTGAGCCCACCCGTCCTGGTAGGGCGAGGATTTGCTGCTCTTGCCCTCGAACGAATCGGTCCCGGCCGCACCGGATTCCGGCGCCGCGCCCTCGGCCGGACCGCCCTGGCGTGGGATCGGCCGCGGCGGGATCGGAGACGTGGCGATCCGCTCGGTGACGCCGTTGGTCTGGTTCCGATCGTCGTTCGACTGATTCGGTGTGGTCAATGGAATCCTCAGATCCGTTCGTTGCCGCCGCTATTTGGTGTGTTACTCCGAAGCCACGTCGCCGAGGAGCTGATCGGGATCGGGCTCGTCGGCGTTGCGCGCGATCGCTAGCAAGGTATCGCCATCCGCGAGGTTCATCAATCGCACGCCCTTGGTCTGGCGTCCGGCCTTACGAACCTGCTTGGCTGCGGTGCGGATGACGCCACCACTGGAAGTGATCGCGTACAACTCGTCCTCGTCGTCGACGATGAGCGCACCCACCAGGCTGCCACGCTTCGGATCGTATTGGATTGTCAATACGCCTTTTCCGCCACGTCCCTGCGCGGTGTACTCCTCGATCGCGGTCCGCTTCGCGTACCCGCCGGCCGTCGCGACCAGCAGATATGTCTCCAAACGCACCACATTGAGCGAGAGCAGCTCGTCGTCGGTGTTGAAGCGCATACCCTGCACGCCGGAGGTGGCGCGACCCATCGGACGCAGCGCCTCATCGGTCGCCGCGAAGCGGATCGACTGACCGTGCGCCGAGACCAGGAGCAGGTCATCGTCGGACGAGCACAGCACCGCACCGACCAATTCGTCGTCATCGCGCAGGTTCACCGCGACGATGCCGCCGGAGCGGTTGGAGTCGAAATCGGTGAGTTTCGACTTCTTCACCAAACCCGCGCGTGTCGCGAGCACGAGGTACGGCGCGTCCTCGTAGGTCTTGAGCTGGATGATCTGGGCGATCTTCTCGTCCGGCTGGAACGCGAGCAGGTTGGCCACGTGCTGACCACGCGCGGTCCGGTTGGCCTCGGGCAGCTCGTACGCCTTGGCCCGGTAGACGCGCCCCTTGTTGGTGAAGAACAGCAGCCAGTCGTGCGTGGACGACACGAAGAAGTGCTTGACGATGTCGTCCTGCTTGAGGCCGGCGCCCATCACGCCCTTGCCGCCGCGCTTCTGCGAGCGGTAGAGGTCGGTCTTGGTGCGCTTGGCGTAGCCGGTCTCAGTGATCGTGACCACCACGTCCTCGCGGGCGATCAGGTCCTCGTCGGCGACGTCACCGTCGGCGGCGATGATCCTGGTCCGGCGGTCGTCGCCGTACTTCTCGACGATCTCGGCCAGCTCGTCGCGCACGATCGCGCGCTGACGCTCGGGCTTGTCGAGAATGTCCTTGTAGTCGGCGATCTCGATCTCGATCTTGGCCAGATCGTCGATGATGCGCTGACGCTCGAGTGCCGACAGGCGACGCAGCTGCATGTCGAGGATGGCGGTCGACTGGATCTCGTCGATGTCGAGCAGCTGCATCAGGCCGGTGCGCGCGGTATCGGTGTTGGCCGCGCCGCGGATCAACGCGATGACCTGGTCGAGCATGTCCAGGGCCTTGACCAGGCCGCGCAGGATGTGGGCCCGTTCCTCGGCCTTGCGCAGCAGGTAGCGGGTGCGCCGCACGATGACCTCGAGCTGGTGATTCACGTAGTAGCGAATCATCTGATCCAGCCGCAGCGTGCGCGGGACGCCGTCGACGATCGAGAGCATGTTCGCGCCGAAGCTGGTCTGCAGCTGGGTGTGCTTGTAGAGGTTGTTCAGCACCACCTTGGCCACCGCGTCACGCTTGACCGTGACCACGATGCGCATGCCGACGCGATCCGAGGACTCGTCGTGGATATCGGAGATACCCGCGATCTTCGCGTCCTTCACCTGCTCGGCGATGGAGTTGACGAAGTTGTCGGTGTTGACCTGGTACGGCAGTTCGGTGATGACGATCGTGGTGCGGCCACGCGCGTCTTCCTCGATCTCCACCACACCGCGCATGCGGATGGAACCGCGGCCGGTGGTGTACGCGTCGTGGATGCCCTGGCTGCCGACGATCAGGCCGTGCGTCGGGAAGTCGGGGCCCTTGACCCGTTCCATGCAGGCGGCGAGGGTGGATTCCTCGTCGGCCTCGTAGTTCTCCAGCGCCCAGTAGATGGCGTCGGCCAGCTCGTTGAGGTTGTGCGGCGGGATGTTGGTGGCCATGCCGACCGCGATGCCGTTGGAGCCGTTCATCAACAGGGCGGGCACGCGCGCGGGCAGCACGGTCGGCTCCTGCGAGCGACCGTCGTAGTTCGGGACGAAATCGACCGTCTCGGAGTCGATATCGCGCAGCATCTCCATCGCGAGCGGCGTCAGGCGGCACTCGGTGTAGCGCATGGCGGCCGCGCCGTCGTTGCCGCGGGAACCGAAGTTGCCCTGGCCGTCGACCAGTGGATAGCGCAGCGACCACGGCTGAGCCATGCGCACGAGGGTGTCGTAGATCGACGAGTCGCCGTGCGGGTGGTAGTTACCCATGGTTTCGGCGACGGGGCGCGCGGACTTCACGTAGCCGCGGTCCGGGCGGTAGCCGTTGTCGTACATCGCGTAGAGCACGCGACGGTGCACCGGCTTGAGGCCGTCACGCACGTCGGGCAGCGCACGGCCGACGATCACGCTCATCGCGTAGTCGATGTAGCTGTTCTGCATTTCGGTCTGGATATCGACCGGTTCGGTCCGGTCGCCCGCACCGCCGGACGGGGGCAGCGTGGTCTCAGTCATCAAATCTCCTTCGAGGGGCCGACATGCGAGCGGGCGCGCCCGAGGGCGCAGCGCCGCTTACACATCGAGGAAACGGACGTCCTTGGCATTGCGGGTGATGAAGCTGCGACGCGCCTCCACGTCCTCGCCCATCAGCACGGAGAACAACTCGTCGGCCGCGGCCGCGTCGTCCAGCGTCACCTGACGAAGCACCCGCACCGAGGGATCCATCGTGGTCTCCCACAGCTCCTTGGCGTTCATCTCGCCCAGACCCTTGTAGCGCTGGATCCCGTCGTCCTTGTTGATCTTCTTGCCCGCGGCGAGCCCGGCCTCGACCAGCGCGTCGCGCTCACGGTCGGAGTAGGCGAACTCGGGATCGGACCGCATCCACTTGAGCTTGTACAGCGGCGGCTGGGCGAGGAACACGTGACCGTGCTCGACCAGCGGACGCATGAAGCGGAACAGCAGCGTGAGCAGCAGCGTCGCGATGTGCTGACCGTCCACGTCGGCGTCGGCCATCAGGATGATCTTGTTGTAGCGCAGCTTGGCGATATCGAACTCGTCGTGGATACCGGTGCCGAACGCGGTGATGATCGACTGGACCTCGTTGTTCTTGAGGACGCGGTCGATGCGGGCCTTCTCGACGTTGATGATCTTGCCGCGCAGCGGCAGGATCGCCTGGTACATCGAGTCGCGGCCCGACTTCGCCGAGCCACCGGCGGAGTCACCCTCGACGATGTAGATCTCGCACTTGCCCGGGTCCTTGGACCGGCAGTCGGCCAGCTTGCCCGGCAGTCCGCCCAGGTCGGTCGCCGACTTGCGACGCACCAGCTCGCGCGCCTTACGGGCGGCCATCCGGGCCTGTGCCGAGGACACCGCCTTCTGCACGATGGTCTTCGCGTCGGCCGGATTGGCCTCGAACCAGTGCTGCAGGTGCTCGTTGCAGGCACGCTGCACGAACGACTTCACCTCGGTGTTGCCGAGCTTGGTCTTGGTCTGGCCCTCGAACTGCGGCTCGCCGACCTTGACGCTCACGATGGCGGCCAGGCCCTCGCGGATGTCGTCACCGGTGAGGTTGCCGTCCTTCTCCTTGAGGAGCTTCTTCTCCTTGGCGTACTTGTTGACCACCGTGGTGAGCGCCGCGCGGAAGCCCTCTTCGTGGGTGCCGCCCTCATGGGTGTTGATCGTGTTGGCGAAGGTGTGGACCGACTCGGAGTAGCCCGAGTTCCACTGCATCGCGACCTCGAGCTCGTGGCCGGTGCCCTTGACCGTGTAGCCGACGACCGAGTTGTGGATGGCCGACTTGGTGCGGTTGATGTGGCGGACGAAGTCCACCAGGCCGCCCGGGTAGTGGTAGGTGCGGGTCTTCACCTTGTGCTCGACCGCTTCCGCGGCGACCTCTTCGGCGTGCTTGGGCGCCTCGGCGGTCTCACTGACCACTTCGTCGGTCACGTCGCCCACGGCGACCCGCTCGTCGGTGAGCTTGATGGTGAGGCCCTTGTTCAGGAAGGCCATCTCCTGCAGGCGCCGCGCCACGGTCTCGAAGTTGTAGGTCGTGGTCTCGAAGATGTCGGGATCGGCCCAGAAGCGCACCGTGGTGCCGGTGGCCTTGGTCGGCTCGCCCTGCACCAGCTTGCCGGGCTTGGCGTCCTTGTAGGTCTGGGTCCAGTGGTAGCCGTCGACGTCGATCTCGACCTCGACCTTGGTCGAGAGCGCGTTCACCACCGAGATACCGACACCGTGCAGACCACCTGACACCGCGTAGGAGTCGGAGTCGAACTTGCCACCCGCGTGCAGCTGGGTCATGACGACCTCGATCGTGGGCACGCCCTGTGCGTGCATCCCGACCGGGATACCACGGCCGTCGTCGATCACCTCGACGCCGCCGTCGGCGAGCAAGGTCACCTCGACCTTGGTGGCGTAGCCGGCCATCGCCTCATCGACCGAGTTGTCCACAACCTCCCAGATGAGGTGATGCAGACCGCGTTCACCGGTGGAACCGATGTACATGCCAGGGCGCTTGCGCACCGCCTCGAGGCCTTCGAGGACCGTGATGGAAGAGGCACCGTAGCCTGAATTGTTGCCCGATGCGTTGGAGTCGTTGGCAGCCACTTCTCGGTAGCTCTCCTTACTTGCTGATCCCTGGCGCAGCGATCCGGGCAGCACGCGCACGGCTCGCAAAGAGCCATCGAATACACGGACTGCACAGCACGCGCCGAGGGTTCGCCGCTGGTTACGTCACCATCCTACTGGTAAGCCCAACTTACAGTGCACCTACGACACCCCTGGCTTCGCCGTGAATGCAAGAAATCGTCCAACCGCGAGACGGTTCCGCCTCCCCGAGTATTTTGCCGGTCGTAGGCGCGAATAGAGTGTTCAGTCGGACCGGCGGTCGGGATGCTCGAGTTTTGTGGGGTTCCAGGCGAGTTACCCATGTCCTCGCGAAATCAGATTTGGCCTTCGAAGTTATCCACAGGCTCTATGCACATGTCCACAACTTCGGGCCTGAGAGCGGCGCGGGCCCAACGGATCTCGCCCCGGTCACCGCGCGGCTACCCGTAGGTATCGCGCGGGCCACGGCCCTTGATGTGGCGATCGCCCTTGCGCCAGCTCGGCGCGGCGGGGCCGGTGATGCGCAGCGAGGTCACCACTCCATGACCGACCGCGGCATTGATCTTGGCCAGGATCTGGCTCTGCAACATGCGCAGCTGGGTGGCCCACGCGGTGGACTCGGCGGCGATCTTGAGCACGCCGTTCTCCAGGGTCACCGGAGTGGCGTGGGAGGCGATGTCCTCACCGACCACCCGCGGCCAGCTGCCGAACACCGTGCCCTCGGCTACCTTGCCTGACCAGCCACGATTCTTCGCGAGCGTGCCGCTGAGCGCCCCGAGGAGCTGGGGATCACGGGCATCGGGACCCGACCCGGACCAACCACTGCGGCGCCTGCCACCGGCCCGCAGCTTGCGCACCGGCGAGGCCCTGCCCTGCCCGACGGACTTGCCGCTGGCCTTGGCCGCGGCGCGCGCCTCTTCCAGCGCCCGGCGGGCCAGATCGATGCCGCGCAGTTCCGGTGCGGGTTCTTCCGGCACGGGTTTCCGCCTTCCGGTGTCGAGGGTGGCCGAGTGTGGATGGAGTCTACGCCGGGACGCCGACGGGCTCGTCGAGCACCGATCCGGCATATATCCAGCATGTTGCCGGTTTTCCACAGGGGCTGGGGATAACTATCGCGATCTGTGCATATCTTCGGCGTGTTGGGCGACTTCGGGGACGATCTGTGAGGTACGCCGGTCCGCCTCGCCGGTCGTGTGCACACGCAACGGTTCGGCGGCCAGTTCCGACGGCACGTCCTCGGCCACCGCGGCCGTGATCAACACCTGCTCGGCACCCGCGGCCACCTCCGCGAGCGCGGTGCGCCGGCGGCGGTCGAGCTCGGCGAACACGTCGTCGAGCAGCAGCACCGGTTCGGAACCTTCTCCACGCAACAGCTCGAACGAGGCCAACCGCAGCGCGAGAGCGAACGACCAGGATTCCCCGTGACTGGCGAATCCCTTCGCCGGTGCGCTGCCGAGCAGCAACTCGAGATCGTCGCGATGCGGGCCGACCAGACAGACCCCCCGATCGAGTTCCCGGTTCCTGGCGGCGGCCAGCTCGCGCAGCATGATCTCGTGCAGCAGCTGTGCATCACCGGCCTCCGGCACTCTGGCCGGATCGAGAAGTTCCGGTGGGAGATACCCGGAGCGGTAAGTGATTGCTGCAGGACGTGATTCGGGTGCGATCGACCGATATGCCTGGGACAGATGGGGATACAGGTCGTGGACCAGGCGCAATCGTTCGGCGAGCAGCACCGCCGCATGATCGGCGAGGTGCCCGTCCCACACGTCGAGGGTGCCCAGATCGGCACGTGAACGCGATTGGCGCCCAGCGGTTTTCAACAGCGCCGAACGCTGCCGCAACACCTTGTCGTAATCGGCGCGCACACCGGCGAGCCTGGGCAACCGGGCTGTGGACAACTCGTCGAGGAACCGGCGCCGCTCCCCCGGATCCCCACGCACCAGCGCCAGATCCTCCGGCGCGAACAACACGGTCTGCAGAATCCCCAGGATCTCGCGCGAGCGGCGCACCGGCGAGCGATTGATCTGCGCGCGGTTGGCGCTGCCCGCCTTGAGTTCCACATCGACGCGCAGTTCCCGCCCGGTGTTCACCACGGTGGCCCCGATCCTGGCCTGGGTGGCGCCCATCCGGATCAGCGGCGCGTCGGCGGAGACCCGGTGCGAGCCGAGTGTCGCCAGATAACCGACGGCCTCGAGCAGATTCGTCTTGCCGTTGCCATTCGCCCCCAGGAGCACCGTGCGCCCTGGGGACAACTCGAGATCGGCGTGTTCCCACGAACGGAAATCACGGACCGACAGCTCACGGATGAACATGTAGGCCTAGCCGCCCCTGCCTGCTCAGCCGGGCAGCCGGACCGGCATCAACAGGTAGATGTACTGGCTCTCCAGCGCCGCGAACGCGCCCGACTCGAGCACCTTGGGCTCCTCGTCGGAGGCCGGCAGCAGCACCGCGGGACGGCTGGGCGTGGTGAACCCGAACGTGACCCGGTCGGTGTGCAGCGCGGCCAGGCCCTCGGTCAGGTAGCCGGGGTTGAACGCGATGGTGAGCGGTTCGCCGCGGAAATCGGCTTCCAGCCATTCCTCGGCCCGGCCCGCGTCGTCCCCACCCGCCGACAGCAGCACGCCGTCTGTGGAGAACTCCAGCCGCACCTGGGCACCGCGCTCGGCCACCAGGGCGACACGCTTGATCGCCTCGGACAGCACGGCGACGGGCAGGGTGGCGATGGAGGTGTGCTCCTTGGGGAGCAACTGGCGGAACTTGGGGAATTCCGCGTCGAGCAGTCGGGTGGTGGTCCGCCGGCCACCGTTGACGATGCCGAGCAGGCCGTCGGCGCCACCACCGCTGCCCAGCGACAGCTGCACGGGCGCCTCGGCGGCACCGAGGGTCTTGGCGGCTTCGGACAGCGTGCGCGCGGGGATGAGCACCGCGGTCTCGATGTCGGAGCGGGTCGGGTTCCACTGCAAGTGGCGCACAGCGAGGCGGAAGCGGTCGGTGGCGGCGAGCACCACGTCGTTGCCCTCGATCTCGACGCGGATACCGGTGAGCATCGGCAGGGTGTCGTCACGGCCCGCGGCGACGGCGACCTGGCCGACGGCTTCGGCGAACACGTCGACGGTGAGTTCACCGGTCTGCTGCGGCACCTCGGGCAGCTGGGGATAGTCCTCGACCGGCATGGTCGGCAGGGAGAACTTCGCGCTGCCACAGGCGATGAGCACACGGGTGCCGTCGACGGAGACATCGACCGGCTTGTTCGACAGCGACTTGGTGATGTCGGCGAGCAGGCGGCCCGAGACCAGTACCTGGCCGGGACCGGCGACCTCGGCCGCGACACGCATCTGCGCGGAGACCTCGTAGTCGAACCCGGAGACCGTCAGGCCGTTCTCGTCGGCCACCAGCAGCACACCACCGAGAACAGGCACCGGAGGCCGGGACGGGAGACTGCGCGCCACCCAGGCCACCGATTCGGCGAAGTCCTCTCGGGCGACCCGAAACTTCATGCTCGCAAGCTCCATCGCCCGATTTGTCCTCTCCGAGTTTCGAATCCGTGTGCGGGTGTGTGTCAGCGGAGTTGAACTGCTGTGTCGGCCGCGCATTGAGTCTCGCACAACCGACCGACAACCAAACGGTACCCGTGCAGTGCGCGAACTCCGCATCGACCCTCCCGGTCGATTCCCGCTCGTCGAACCACCCCGCTCCTCCTTGCCTGTCTGTGAGTGAACGACCGCCTGACTCGAGCCTCCCCAACCGAGTTTCCACACACCCTGTTTTAAAAGAGTTCTCTCTAGAAGGAGAACTGAAGTAGTAGTAGGCACTGTGGAATCTGTGGATTTCGCCCGAATCCGCAGGTCAGAGCGCTTGATGGCATGGGGATGGCCTTGGGGTGACTCGAGGATGAATCAGCGGTGGCTGTGGAGGCGTGAAGTTGTCCCCATTCCATCCTCGAGTTGTCCTCGAGTTGTTCCACCGGATTCACCCAGTTGTTCACACGTCGGGCCAGCCTGGTGGCAACGGTGGGGATTCCTCGAGGACTCCACAGGGACTCCTCGAGGAATCCACAGGCCGGATTCGGTGACGCCGCAGGTCACCGCTAGTGCACAGGTGTTAGTGGAGCGTCTTGTGGATGATGTGGACAACTGCCTGTGCATGAACGCTGCACACCCTCGCCCAACACCCTGTGCACCGACCGGTGCACAAAGGTGTGGATTCCTCGAGGAATCCCCAGGAATTCCTCGAGGAATCCCCAGGGCAAAAAAGAACACCGCCCCAGGTCAGGGCGGTGTTCCGGGTTGGGGATGAAATCAGCGGGAGCGCTGTTTGATTCGGGCTGTGAGTTCTTGGACCTGGTCGTAGACCCGACGGCGCTCGGTCATCTCCTTGCGGACTTTTTTCTCCGCGTACATCACCGTGGTGTGGTCTCGACCGAACGCCTGCCCGATCTTGGGCAGCGACAGGTCGGTGAGCTCACGGCACAGATACATCGCGATCTGCCTGGCCTGCGCCAGCGGACGCGCCTTGCCCGGGCCGGTCAGCTCCTCGAGCGTGGTGTTGAAGTACTCGGCGGTGACAGCCATGATCGTCGCCGCGTTGATCTCCAGTGCCGCCGTGTCGGGCATCAGATCGCGCAGCACCACCTCGGCCAGCGAGAGGTCGAGCGGCTGACCGTTGAGCGAGGCGAACGCCGTCACCCGGATCAGCGCACCCTCGAGCTCGCGGATATTGCGCTCCACCCGGCTCGCGATCAGCTCGAGTACGTCGTGCGGCACATCGAGCCGGTCCATCCGCGCCTTCTTGCGCAGAATCGCGATGCGAGTCTCCAGCTCAGGCGGCTGCACATCGGTGATCAGGCCCCACTCGAAGCGCGTCCGCAGCCGTTCCTCCAGGGTGGCCAGCTGCTTGGGCGGGCGGTCCGAGGACACCACGATCTGCTTGTTCGCGTTGTGCAGGGTGTTGAAGGTGTGGAAGAACTCCTCCTGGATGCCTTCCTTGCCCTCGATGAACTGGATGTCGTCGACCAGCAGGATGTCGGTCTCGCGGTAGCGACGCTTGAACGCGACCTTGCGGTCGTCGCGCAGGCTGTTGATGAAGTCGTTGGTGAATTCCTCGGTCGAGACGTACTTCACCCGCATGCCGGGGAACAGCCGCTGCGCGTAGTGACCCGCCGCGTGCAGCAGGTGGGTTTTGCCCAATCCCGAAGCGCCCCAGACGAACAGCGGATTGTAGGCACGCGCAGGCGCCTCCGCGATGGCGACCGCGGCAGCGTGCGCGAACCGGTTGGACGCGCCGATGACGAAGGTCTCGAACGTGTACTTGGCATTGAGACTGGCCGACGAGGAGGACTGCGGCGGCGCCTCGGGCGACTTGCTGAAATAGGTCGGCCAGTTGTTGCGGTTGCTCACCACGGGTTCGTCGTCGACCGGCTGCGCGCCGGGCTGACCGGGGAACGGCTTGTCCTGGCCCTCGCCGCTCGGCTCCTCGGCACGAGCGGCGGCCGGCTCTTCGGACGGCCTGCCGCGGTTCGGCGCGCGCTGCGGCGCCGGGTCGGGAGTGAACAGCGATTCCTGGCCGGAGTGATCGCGCCGCGGTGCCGCGGCTTGCTCGCGGCGGGCGGGCGGTGCGGTCTCGGGGACTCGCTGGTCCGGACGCGCGCCACGGAACTCACCGCGGCCGCCGAACTCGGCGCCGGGATAGTCGGGTACCGGGTACGCCGCGGTCGGCTCGAAATCGGTGCCGGGGAACTCGTTGCGGTCGCCCTGGTACTCGGCAGGCTGGCCGAAATCGGACGGTGCCTGCTGGTATTCCGGCTGCTTGTACTCCGGTTGCTGGCCGTACTCCGACGGTGCCTGCTGGTACTCGGGCTGCTGGCCGAATTCCGACGGACTCTGCTGGTACTCCGGCTGTTGCTGGTACTCGGGCTGTTGCTGCTGGTACTCCGATTCGGCCGGGTACTCGCGGTGCCCCGCGTAGTCGTTGCGCTCGCCGTACTCGCCGGCCTGCCCGGGGTACTCACGGCCGCCGTAGCTGCTCGGGTACTCGCCGTTGGCCGGATAGTCGGGGGACGACTGATAGTCGTTGCCGTACTCGCCACCCTGGACGGGGTACTCGCCCGCGCCGTAGCGCGGCCTGCCGTACTCACCACGGGCGGCGTAATCGGGAACACTGAAATCGGGACCGGGATAACCGGCGGGTGGGCGCACCTGCTCGCGCGGACGCTCCGGCCTGCTCGTCATCCTGGCGTGCCGGGGCGAACTACCGGCCCGCTCCCCCGCGGCCGGGCTCGGCGCGGCGATGCGCACCCCGAGTCCTTCCACTTGGGGGCCCAGCCGACGGCCGAGCGATCGCAGGATCGGCTCGCGCAGATCACGCTCGATCGCCTCCTGTGCCAGCGAGGACGGGACCGACAGCAACGCGAAACCCTGCGCGACGGTGAGCGGCTTCACCAGCTTCAACCAGGCCTGCTGTGCGCGACTCACCGCGGGGATGGCGCCGTCGGCAGAGCCGGTGGTGAGCTCGGCAACCACCTCCGGCCACACTGTGGCCAGCACGTTCTGCTCGTCGTCCATACAGCGTCCTCCCCGGACCGGTTTGTTGGGGCCCACGGCCTTCGCGCACGCCAGAAAGCACCCGTGAACAGGTGTAATCCAGTGATCCTGCGTACAACCGAAGCCGGTTCGAACGCTGTGGCCCGGTAATTCCGGACTGCGGCGCGGGCACCGACGGCCTTACGAATATGCCACTGCGGCCGTCTGTCCACATAATTATCCACAGATGTGGACAAACCTGGGGATAAAGGAATTCTGCCAGCGTGTGGCAGTGAATGGGGCTGGACCTGCGGTTCTTCAGCAATCCCCCGGCTACAGAGGTTAGCTGGCCGCGCCACGCAACGCCAGGGGTGTGGAAGAACTCACGAAAAGTGGCTGCATGCGTCACTGCGGCCCGGGCGTGTCGTGCCTGGTCGGGCCAGACCTCTGGTCCGTTCGGGCGTCCGGTAGCCTTGACCTGTGCCGGTGACAGGTACGTGGGGGCCGAGTTTGACCCGTCCCTTCGGGATAAGTACCCTCGTACAGTCACCCCTTGGCGCGGTTGGCGGCTGTCTGCTGCACACCGATCGCCAAGGCAATCTGTGCGTAGACCGCGGTCCGCAGCGCAGACAAATCATTTGTACAGACTTCGGGCGCCGAATGGTGCCCACCTACTACAGGAGTGTTGACCGTGGCCAAGGGCAAGCGGACGTTCCAGCCGAACAACCGTCGTCGGGCGCGCGTCCACGGCTTCCGTCTCCGGATGCGGACCCGTGCGGGCCGCGCCATCGTTGCGGCGCGTCGCCGTAAGGGCCGTACCGAACTGACTGCCTGATCGCGCGTAGTCGGACGCTCGGGTGTTGCCTGAGCCGTATCGGTTGCACCACCGTGCCGAATTCTCCCGCACGGTGCGCCGCGGTCAGCGAATCGGGAGGCGAGATCTCGTCGTACACGCGCTCACGCACGCGTACGACGATGTCGCCGACGGCGATTCTCTGGTCCGCGTAGGTGGTCCTCGGTTCGGACTGATTGTCAGCAAGGCGGTGGGAAACGCGGTGGTTCGCCACCGGGTGGCCCGCCGCCTGCGTCATATGTGCGCCCAGGTGGTCGATGAACTGCCGGTCGGCACCGATGTCGTGATCCGGGCGCTGCCCGGCGCCGCCACCGCCGATTCCGCCGAGTTGCTGCGCCAGCTGCGCACCGGCCTGCGCAAGCTCGGCTTGCGTGGGGAACCGGAGCTCGCGCTCGGTCGCACCTCGGCCGGTGAACGGCGATGAGGACCCTCACCCGCCTGCCCGCGAAAGCCTTGATCGCCCTGATCGAGCTCTACCGGACCTATGTCTCCCCCACCCGGATGCCGATCTGCCGGTTCACCCCCACCTGCAGTGAGTACGCGGTGACTGCTTTGCGTACCCACGGGTTGGTCGTCGGATCGGCACTGACGGTCGTGCGGCTCGCGAAATGCGCGCCCTGGCACCCTGGAGGGTGGGATCCCGTGCCTGAGCGCGGGTCGAATGCCTGCACAAAGTCATCGCCCGCGCTGATCGGCGATACGAACGACGGGAGTACCTAGAGCCGTGCTCGACATCATCTATTGGCCGGTATCCGCAATTCTGTGGTTCTGGCACAAAGCCTTCGGCTTTGTGTTCGGGCCTGACAGCGGTCTCACTTGGGCACTGGCGATCGTGTTCCTCGTGTTCACGCTGCGCCTGGTGCTGTACAAGCCGTTCGTCAAGCAGGTACGCACAACCAAACAGATGCAAGAGCTGCAGCCCCAGATCAAGGAGCTGCAGAAGAAGTACAAGAACGACCGCGAGACCATGGCGAAGGAGATGCAGAAGCTCCAGAAGGAGCACGGCTTCAACCCGCTCATGGGCTGCCTGCCCGTCCTGGTGCAGGTGCCGGTCTTCCTCGGTCTGTTCCACGTGCTGCGCTCGTTCAACCGTACGGGCACCGGCTGGGGCCAGATCGGGATGTCGAACTACGACAACGCGCACACCGCGAACTACATCTTCAGCGCGGCCGACGTACAGTCCTTCCTGAGCGCTCGCATCTTCGGTGCGCCGATCGCGGCGTTCATCACCGCGCCGCCGGAGCAGCTGGAAGCATTCGCGGACTGGGGTGGCACGCCCACCAAGCTGAGCATCGCGCTCGTCGCCGTCCCGCTGATGATCATCGCCGGCCTGGCAACCCACTTCAACGCTCGCGCCTCGGTGCAGCGGCAGACGCCCGAAGCCGCCGCCAACCCGCAGGCCGCCATCATGAACAAGTTGTCGCTGTGGGTCTTCCCGCTCGGCGTGATGGTCGGTGGCCCCTTCCTGATGATCGGCATCCTGCTCTACTGGGTGGCGAACAACATCTGGACCTACGGACAGCAGCACCTGGTGTTCGGCCGGATGGAAAAGGAAGACGAAGAGCGCAAGCAGAAGAAGCTGGAGCTGCGGTCGCAGAACGCGCCCAAGCCCGGTGCCAAGCCGGTCGACGTCCGCAAGAAGCAGGACGCCCCGGCCGTCGATGACGAGCCTTCGGTGAACGGCACCGCGGCGACCAACGGCACCCCCAAACAGTCGGCCAAGCAGGGCGGTGGCAAGCGCAGGCCCGGCGGGCAGCAGCGGCCGGGTAACCGTGGCCGTGCGAACCAGAAGCGTAAGCGCTGAGACGCGATCGGATAGAGGGAATCCAATGACTGTTGAGACCGAGACCGACGGAGGGGACGCCACTGTGGCGACGACTGCTGTTGACGTCGTGAACGACGCCGAAGAAGCGTTGATCGAAGAGGGCGAGATCGCCGGCGACTACCTCGAGCAGCTACTCGACGTGCTCGACTTCGACGGCGATATCGACCTCGATGTCGAGGGCGACCGCGCCATCGTGAGCATCGACGGCGGCCGTGATCTGACCAAGCTCGTCGGACGTAACGGTGAAGTGCTCGACGCGCTGCAGGAGCTGACCCGGCTCGCCGTGCAGCAGGCGACCGGCGTGCGTAGCCGGCTGATGCTCGATGTGGCCGGTTGGCGCGCGCAGCGCCGGACCGATCTGAGCGAGATCGGCGTCGCCGCCGCCAAGCGGGTGCTTGAGTCGGGCGCGCCCGAGGCGCTGTCCGCGATGACTCCGTTCGAGCGCAAGATCGTGCACGACGCTGTCGCCGATATCGAGGGTGTGGCGAGCGAGAGCGAAGGCGTCGAGCCGAATCGTCACGTGGTGGTAGTGCCCGAGTAGGCTGACTTCCGCCGTAACCACGAACGATGTGATTAGGCCTCCGGTCTCGGACCGGGGGCTTTTTCATTGCCATCACTCGGAAGGATGTTTCACGTGGAACGAGAACTGGGTGCGCCGGCCGACGAGCTGGAACCGCCCGCCGCCGCTGCCCGAGTGTTCGGCGACCGCTTGGACATCGCCCGCCGGTACTACGCGGCGCTGGCGACGGCCGGTGTGGAACGCGGTCTCATCGGTCCCCGTGAGGTTCCCCGGCTATGGGAGCGCCATATTCTCAACTGTGCTGTCATCGGCGAGCTGATCGATGAAGGCGCTTCGGTTGTCGATATCGGCAGTGGTGCCGGGCTTCCTGGAATCCCCCTCGCGATCGCCCGGCCCGACCTTCGCATCACTCTCGTGGAACCGCTGCTGCGTCGGACGATCTTCTTGAGCGAGTTCATCGAAGAAGCCGGGTTGGATGTCACGGTGGTTCGCGGTCGGGCGGAGCAGTCCGGTGTGATCAAAGAAGCGGGCGGCGCGGATGTCGTCACTTCGCGCGCGGTGGCTCCTCTCGCCAAACTCGCCCACTGGTCGCTCCCCCTTCTTCGCGACCACGGTCGCATGCTCGCTCTCAAAGGAACCAGTGCCGCCGAAGAACTCGAGCGCGACGGTGCCGAGCTGATTCGCGACGGTGCTACCGATCTCCGGGTTGTCGGGTGTGGTGCCGGCATCGTGGAAATCCCCACTCTTGTCATCAGTGCCGAACTTCTCCCCCGCGCCGAGCGTCCGACTCGTCGCAGTGAACGGAAAGCCGCCGGGGTGGAGAAGAAGGCTCGGAAGCGTCGCGAATCCTGATCGGCCTGAAATCTCTTCCATTTAGCGGGTTCGCGCGTTTCGTAACGTGACGAATCTTGCCGAGGGTCGTTGTATGGGCTTGGGGCGGGTCTATTTTTGGTAGTTGCGGATGGGTGTCGCGTTCGGGGAGCGGAAGTGTTTCACGTGGAACGCGACAACCTCTCCTCTTCGTTGTTGATCGAACTTCGTATGCGTCGTGCGTACTTCGCTAGTCGGGTTTGGGTCGTGGTGGATTCGCTCGCTCGGTTTGAAGCGGAATGCCATCTGTTGGGGAAGTGCATTGGCTGTGAGTCGGGACAGGTCTGGTGAGATCGAATCTTCGGCTCACGGGTCGGGGTGATCGTCGGGCGTCCGTTGGGTGGGGTGAGCGTCGGCGAAGTCGAGGGCGAAAATCTGGCGGTCTGTTGTGTGGCAGATCCTGGGATGGAAGTTGCCGTGAGCGAGTGTGTTCGGCAGTTATGTGTTTGCCGATCAGCAATGGGCGTTGGTGTCCGATCGGAAGATGTGTGGCATCGGGTCTTCTCGGCGGCGCAGCTGGGTTCCGCTTCTCTTGTTGAGTAGCGCCACAGTGGTCGTCGCGGGCGACGCGTTCGGCTGGACCCTCGTTGACTGCTGGGTGTGTGGAGATCGGGGTGGAGATAGTCCGGTGGTGATCGGGCGTCGTTCGGTTCACGTAGGGGTGGGGTCAGAAGCTAGGCGGGTCGGATGTCGGCGAGACGGGCTGAGACTGTGAGCCGATGATTCATGTGGATCTGTTTGAGATGGGGCTCGGGGCGAGTGGTGAATTGGTTGGGGTGCTGTGCTGATGCTGAGGGGTGCTTCTCCGCTGACTCCGGGTGCATGGGTGATGGGGAGTGCGGGTGGGATTTGTGGCTGGGATTGGGTGTTCGGTAGTCCCAGGGGTTTGAGGCTGTGTTTGTTGGCGCGCTGGCGCGCGCGTGTCCGCGGCCCTGAGGGGCCGCCGGTTAGCGCTCGAGACTCGCGCCTGCGGCGCATGCGCTTCGAGCGCTAACCGGCGACCCGGCCGCGGACCGGCCACTTCGTGGCCGCCGCTCCCTAGGGGTCGCGGGGGCGGGGTTGGGAGTGCGGTCATGGCGGATCTGGGGAGTGCGGTGTGGCTGGGAGTGCTGTCTGGTTGGGAGTGCGGATTCCAGACGGATCTGAGGACGGGGTGGATGGGACGGTCTGAGTGTGGGAGCTCTCTGGGCGAGCTCGGCTCATGCGTTGAGGCACTCATCGGCCGTCTGATTGTGTTGCCCACTTCCCGGTTGTTTCCCGTGAAACATCGGCCGTGGGCTCTAATTTGTGAGTGTTGGGTGTGTCCTTGTCGGCGTGCCGCGATTCAGCTTTCCTAAGTGTCCTGGGGCTGGCAAGCTGTCAGAGTCGGGCGGGAGTGAGCCACCCTCCTCGAGTCTTCGAGTTCTCCACCGACACAGTTTGTTTGTGACGACACGGCGCCGACGTTCGTCGGGGATACGTGATCTGAAGTTTCTCGGGTAAGGAGCAATCTATGTCGAGCGGTCCGGCGAATGTTTCACGGGAAACAACGTCGCGGGTCCCGGGGATGCTGGATTCCAGCAGCTTCGACGCGGAGACGTTCGGGAATACTCCTTTCGGGCATATCTCCCCGGCCGAGACCCCGATCGCGGCGGAAGCGCAACGCGCCAGCCAGATTCTGCATCCAGGAAAGGTCACTGTGCCGAAACCTCGCGAGCAACGGATCATCACTATCGCCAACCAGAAGGGCGGCGTCGGTAAGACGACTACGACGGTCAATCTCGCTGCGGCGCTAGCGCACCAGGGAATGACGGTCCTTGTGGTCGATCTTGATCCGCAGGGCAACGCGAGTACGGCGCTGGGCGTCGCACACAACTCGGGTGTGCCGTCCAGCTACGAGCTGCTCATCGGTGAAGTGACGGTCAAGGACGCGATCCAGGTGAGCCCGCACAGTGAGCGATTGCTGTGTGTCCCGGCCACGATCGACCTGGCCGGCGCGGAGATCGAACTGGTCTCTATGGTCGCCAGGGAAGGGCGGTTGAAGACCGCGATCCGTGAGGCGGGCATGGTCGGCTTCGACATCGACTACGTGTTGATCGACTGCCCGCCCTCCCTCGGTCTGCTCACGGTCAATGCGCTCGTGGCGGCCAAGGAGGTGCTGATCCCGATCCAGTGCGAGTACTACGCGCTGGAGGGAGTCGGTCAGTTGCTCCGCAATATCGGGCTGGTGCAGGCGCACCTCAACCCGGAGCTACACGTGTCGACCGTCCTGCTGACGATGTACGACGGCCGCACCAAGCTGGCGGACCAGGTGGCCGAGGAAGTGCGCAACCACTTCGGCGATGTGGTCCTCAAGTCGATGATCCCGCGCAGCGTGAAGGTCTCGGAGGCACCGGGCTACGGGATGACCGTGCTCGATTACGATCCAGGCTCGCGCGGTGCGATGAGCTACATGGACGCGGGGCGCGAGCTCGCCGCTCGTGCGCAGCTGAAGCAAGACGCGTCTTAGCGTGAGTTGGAACGAGGAAGGGATCGGTAGCCGATGAGTCAGGCGAAAAAGGGCGGTCTCGGTCGCGGGTTGGCCGCATTGATCCCGACGGGTCCGGCCGTGGCGCCGGGCTTGAGCAGTGCCGCCGCGAGCGTGATCGGGATCAATCCGATCGGCCCGCAACCGGCTGAGGCGTTCCTGCATCGTGTTCCGGACGCGGAGCCCGCGCCGGAGCCCGAGCCCGAATCCGATCTGGTCTCCCCCGGCGGCGCGGTGTACCGCGAGGTGCCCGCGGACCTGATCGAGCCGAACCCGAAGCAGCCACGTCAGGTCTTCGAGGAAGACGCACTCGCGGAGCTCGTGCACTCGATTCGCGAGTTCGGTCTCATGCAGCCGATCGTCGTGCGCCGCGTCGAACCGGGCGTCGACAAGTTCCAGTTGGTCATGGGCGAGCGCCGCTGGCGCGCATGCCAAGAGGCCGGACTCGCCACGATCCCGGCGATCATCCGGGACACCGACGACGGCTCGATGCTGCGCGACGCGCTCCTGGAGAACATCCACCGCGTGCAGCTGAACCCCCTCGAGGAGGCGGCGGCCTATCAGCAGCTGCTCGAGGAGTTCGACGTCACGCACGAGGAATTGGCTTCGCGAATCGGTCGCTCGCGGCCGGTGGTGACGAATATGATTCGTTTGCTGAAGCTGCCGATTCCCGTGCAGCGTCGGGTGGCCGCCGGGGTGCTCTCGGCCGGACACGCCAGGGCGCTGCTCGGTTTGGATGCCGGCGCGGACGCACAGGAAGAGTTGGCTGCACGAATCGTCCGTGAGGGAATGTCGGTTCGGTCTACGGAGGAAGCGGTGCAACTCGCGAACCGCGAGCCCTCGCCGACCGCTCCCCCGGCGCCGAAGCGTAAACCGATCCACATGCCGGGTCTGCAAGATGTTGCCGAGAGACTGTCGGGTTCCTACGACACCCGGGTCACGGTCAGCCTCGGCAAGAACAAGGGCAAGATCGTTGTCGAGTTCGGGTCCGTCGAAGATCTCGAGCGCATCGTGGCGCTGATGGAGCAAGTCGGCCCCGAAACGTCACTGTGACTGAAAGAGGCGGCACGTACTGTGGATAGTGATGTGGCGTGAGCGTGGATGAATCCGACAGCTGGAGGCTGAACAGAGCGGTGTCGACCAGCGTCACGGCTTTGACTCTCGACGGGCTCGGTCAGCTCCCGGCGCACACCCGGCGGTGTGTGTTCTGGGAGCTCGACCCGGCCGTCGCCGCGGACTCGCACGCGTTCAGCGATCCGGTCTTCGAAAAGGAAGCCTGGCTCTCGACGGTGATGCTCGAGTGGGGTTCGTGCGGGCAGGTGGCCCACGTGGACAACAACCTCGCGGGCTGCGCGCTGTACTCACCCCCGAGTGCCGTGCCACGTTCCGCGCTGTTCCCCACCTCCCCAGTAAGCCCGGACGCGGTCCTGCTGACCACGCTGCAGGCCGAATTCCCCTACGACGAGGCCGATGTAGCCCATCGCCTCGTTCAGGCCGTGGTGGCCGATCTGGTGCGTCGTGGCGTGCGGGCACTGGAAGCGTTCGGCATTCGCAACGGCCCACCGTCGAGTTCGGTGGCCGATCGCGGCTTCGGATCGTCGATGCGGCTGATGGAACGGATCGCGGCGCCGCTGCGGGACCCGTCGTCGGCGACGAGGTGCACTCCCGAAACCTGCATGATCGACGCGGATTTCCTCGCCGAGGTCGGTTTCGAAGTGGTGGCCCCGCACCACCGCTTCCCCCGGCTGCGCCTGGAACTCGACTCCGATCACGGCTGGAAGGAAGACGTCGAGCGCGCGCTCGACCAACTCCTGGCGGCGGCGTCGATGGAACCGCCCTCGCGCGTCGGCGCGCACTGACCCGAGACAACAAGAACGGCCCCGCGGACAACCGCGGGGCCGTTGGTCTTGTGTGGGGCTAGACGCGCGGGGCGGGCACGTTGCCCGCGTCGGCGGCCGCCAGTTCTTCGGCGAGCAACTCGGCAAAGGTGTAGGTGCCGGTCGGCTGGTCGTCCTGGCCGAGCAGATAGAGCCGCTTCACCGAGATCAGAATCGCTTCGGCGATCACGTCGCGCATGCGCGGGTTGGTGAGGACCGAGGCGTCGTAGTCGTTGGTGAGGTAGCCGAGGTCGACCTGCACGGTCGGCATCTTGGTCAGGCGCAACAGGTCCCAGGTGCGCTGATGAGTCCGGCAGTCCTGCACCGAGGTTCGGGCCACCACTTCGCGCTGGATGAAACCGGCCAGTACCTGACCGATCATCGACACCGAACCGTGCGAGTTGCCCCAGTAGAAACCGGCCACTCCCTTCGCGGACGGATTATCACTGGTCGCGCAGCGCAGCGAGATCATCAGGTCGGCATCGAAGGCGTTGGAGGTGTCGGCGCGTTCGGCATCGGTGGGGTTGGCGCCCCACGGCCGGGACAGGAAGGTTTCCATGCCGGTCGCGGCCATCCGGCCTTCGAGCCTGGAAGCGAGATCCCACAGGATCTCCGACTCGTAGACGTCGCCGTACTCGGTGGGCACCGCGAAACCCTTGTCGGTGCCGCCGAATCCGGGATCGATGACGATCCGCTTGCCGGTGAGCTGCGGGCCCGCACGGTGCACCACTTCTTCCTCGGCGATGCGATGCGGGTTGCCACCGGTGACGCGCGCGCCGAGCAGATCCAGCGAGCGCAAGGTGTCGGGTCCGCAGATACCGTCGGCGGACAGGCCGATCTCGCGCTGGAACGCGCTGAGCCCGTCGTGGGTGTGCGGGCCGAAGTGCCCGTCCACCCGGTACACGTAGAAGCCGAGATCCTGCAGCTTGCGCTGCAGGGTGGCCACGTCGTCACCGTAGAGCGGCGCCGACAATTGGTAGATCAACGTGCGAGCACCCAGCCGGTAGGAGGCTTCCTTCAGCGCGCGATAGGTGGCCGGACCGACCACCCCGTCGACGAGGAGACCGCGCTGCTGCTGGAACGCGCGGATCGCCGAATCGAGGGGCCTGTCGAACACCGCCTCGGTATCCTTCCAATACTCCGGTCCGTCAGTGGATTCGACGTGTGGGAGATGCAGGAAACCGAGGCTTGCGAGGGTGCTCCGAACCTCTGCGACGGCTGGTCCTGAATCGCCGTGACGAAGTCGGTGCATGCGTGAGAGCCCTTTCCTTCGGCCGGAGCGTCCGTCGATTGTCTCAGACCCGGGCCGCTTTGCGGGAATCCCGGGTCCAGGCATCCTACGGCGCGTCGGCCGGTAGGAAGCGCTTTTGTCGGATGCTCTGTGTTAGATGAGACCGTCGAGCTCGCGCAGCAGCGCCGCCTTACCTTTCGCGCCGACGATCTGCTTCACCGGCTTGCCACCCTGGAACAAGATCATCGTGGGCAGCGACAGGATCTGGTAGTCGCGGGCGGTGCCGGGATTGGCCTCGGTGTCGAGCTTGGCGATGGTCAGCTTGTCGGCGTGGGTGCCCGCGATCTCCTCCAGCACGGGGGCGACCATCTTGCACGGGCCGCACCAGTCGGCCCAGAAGTCGACGAGCACCGGCTTTTCGCTGAGCAGGACGTCGTCGGCGAAGGACTGGTCGGTGACGGTGATGGTGTTGGCACTCTCGGCCATGGGTGTCTCCTCGACAGGGGTGGAACTCGAAATCAGTTGGCGCGCACAGCGGCCGGGCCGTCGGCGTGGTCGAGCGTGTTGGCAGTGATGTCGCCCTGCTCGGCGAGCCAGCGTTCGGCGTCGATCGCGGCGCGGCAGCCGGTGCCCGCGGCGGTGATCGCCTGCCGGTAGGTGTGGTCGACGAGGTCGCCCACGGCGAAAACACCCGCGACATCGGTGGCGGTGCCCGGATCGGTCACCTGCACATAGCCTTCACCGTCGAGTGCGACCTGGCCCTTGACGAGTTCGCTGCGCGGATCGTGCCCGATGGCGACGAACAGGCCGGTCGCGTCGAGCTCGGACTCCGCGCCGGTGCGGGTGTCGCGCAGGGTGAGGCTGGTGACGCTCTTCTCACCGTTGACCTTCACGACCTCGGAGTTGAGCTGGAACTTGATCTTCTCGTTGGCCTTGGCGCGCTCGAGCATGATCCGTGACGCACGGAACTCCTCACGGCGGTGCACGATGGTGACGCTCGCGGCGAACTTGGTGAGGAAGGTCGCTTCCTCCATGGCGGAGTCGCCGCCGCCGACCACGACGATGTCCTGGCCCTTGAAGAAGAAGCCGTCGCAGGTGGCGCAGGCGCTCACGCCGCGGCCGAGCAGGTCCTGCTCCCCCGGCACGTTCAGGTAGCGCGCGGCCGAACCCATCGCGAGGATCACGGCGTAGGCCTCGAAGGTCTCGTCACCGACGGTGACCTTCTTCACGGGGCCGGACAGGTCGATCGCGTCGACGTCCTCGGTGCGCAGCTCGGCGCCGAAACGCTTGGCCTGGTCGCGCATCTGCTCCATGAGATCGGGGCCCATGATGCCGTCGCGGAAGCCGGGGAAGTTCTCCACCTCGGTGGTGGTCATCAGGGCGCCACCGAACTGGGTGCCCTCGAAGACCAGCGGCGAAAGCTCCGCGCGCGCGGCGTAGACGGCCGCCGTGTAGCCGGCGGGCCCTGAGCCGACGATGATCAGGTCGCGAACTGGCGTGCTCATGGGGACCTTCCGAGAAGTAAAGCTGGGACGTGTCGGTCAACAACAGCCTAAACGGTGTTGTTCCCGGTATTTCCTCGCGGCTGGTCCCTCAGCCGATGTCGCGCAGGGTGAGCCGTTCCGGGGTGCCGGTGGTGCAGCCGGTGCCGACCACCAGGGCGGTGATGGTGGGGGCCTGCTCGCCCTGGACGAGGACCAGGACGGCGTCGGAGCCACGGAAAGTGATATTCGACGCTCCCAGCACCGCGCGGTCGATGCCGTTGGCTTGCACGCAGCGGGTGAGGGCTGCTTCGTCGGCCAGCGGGCCGATCACGTCGCGTTTGCCCAGCGCGCGTAGTGCGGCGGCGGTGGTGAGTTCGTCGGCGGCCGCAGGTTCGGTGAACGGCGCGGCCGTGGGGGTGCCCTCGGTGGTGTCGAACGTGCTGAACACCGCGCCGGCGCCCGCCAGGACGGCCACGGTGGCGGCGGCCGCGGCGAGTAGCCCCAGTCGGCGCCGGGAACGGTAGCGATCCAGCGAGATCGGGGCCTCGTCGGCCGGTGTGGGGGGAACGGCCGCGAGCGGCGTGATGCGCTCGGTCGGGCCCTCCCCCGCGTCGAGTTCGGCGACGAATCGGAACATGCGGTCGGCCACGTCGTCGGGCATGCGGTGCATGACCCGCTCGTCGGTGGCGAGCGTGCGGAGGTGGGTGTTCACCTCGTCGAGCTTGTTCAGGTAGTGCAGCGCGTCTTCGTCGGTGCGGACCACGGGCCACAGCTGCTCGCACAATTCGGGCGCGAGGTTGTCGGCATGCAGATCGGCCAGCAGTTCCGACGGGAACGGAGGCTGCGGCACGGATCGAGACACCCTCGCACCTCCCCTGTTCTGTCGATATCGGATCGCAGGATTTACATCGCTGACTTGTTCGTCACTGTTAATGACGCATCCCGACTACATCCGGTTCCCTGGATCCCGGAAAAATTCCAAACGTTCTTGCAAACGTACGCGCGCTCGGGCGCATCGGCTCTTGATCGTGCCCGGCGCCACGCCGAGCGCAGCGGCGGTTTCGGCGACGCTGCGGCCCTCCATCTCGGTCATGACCAGGGCCAATCGTTGTTCGTCAGGGAGGGTGAACAGCGCCTCGCTCACGACGGTGGACAGTTCGTAATGCGCGAAGGCGTCGTGCGGGTCGACCGCCTCGGGCATGGTGTCGGGCAGGATCGACACGGCGCGACGGGTCTTGTTGCGCCGGATCCGGTCGAGGCAGGCATTCACCACGATCGCGTGCAGCCAGCTGCGCACCTCGGATTCGGCGCGGAACGAGTCGGCGGTGCGATGGGCCGAGAACAAGGCGTCCTGCAGACAGTCGGCGGCGTCCTCGCGGTTGTAGGACGTGCGCAGCGCGGTCTGCCACAGATGGTCGGAATGCCTGCGCAGCAGTTCGGCGAAGACATACGGTTCCCCGCGAACGTGGGCGGCAAGCAGTTGCTTGTCGCTGCCGTTCTCCAGGAACGAGCGGACGCTGGGCGCGACCTGCCGCGGTGGCACACCGCGGACTTGCTCGTTGACATCCGGCGACAAAACTGACCCCTTGGACAGCGCTCATTACGGCGACTTCGAGCCGACGAACAAGGCCGATCCATCACCTGACTACAACGCGGCGTCCAGGATCGACGTCAACAAATCCTGGGTAACTCTCAACCGAGAGCGCGGGGGGATCATATCGTTGATAACAATTACGCACCAACCGGACCGCGGTTCGATGAAGATCGGCAACGGGCCCGGAAATGATCGACCACCTGCACAGATAGCAGAGGTGGGAGAGTTTTACGGCGCGATGAGACTAAGGGGCCGCGTCGAAGCGGACGTCGGCGATCGCGGTCTGGAACTGACCGCCGGAATTCGCCAGGCCGGTGATCCAGACGAGCACGAAACGAGCGGCCTGATCGGTCTGCACGGCGATATCGGTGATGCCGTCACCGAGCTTGGCCGAACCGATCAGCTGGGTCTGGTCGAGAGTGGGCGCCTCGGTGGGCGAGGTACGGATCTCGACCGTGCTGCCCACACTGGGTGAGGTGATCGACACATTGGTGAGCTTGGCCGGCGTCGGCAGCGTGGCCAGCAGCCCCACGCCCTTCTTGAGGGCGGGGAACTGCTGGAAGTACTGATCTGTGCGCCACACCGTCGCCGCGTTGTGGTCGAGGACCGCGCCCGCCGCCGCGGCGCCGTCGGGGGTGCCCTCCGGGGAGAACACCGCGGCACCGGTGACCGGCACCGGCACACTCGTCGGCGGCGCCGCGGGGTCGTCGGCGGGCGGTGCGGACGCCGCGGGCGGCGCCACACTCGAGGTGAGGCCGATATTGATCTGCTGGTCCAGCGGCTTGTCCGACGCGCCGGGCGCGAAGATGCTGACCATCCACCAGATCAGCACGCCGACCACCAGCGCGGCGAGCACGCCGAGGCCGACCATGATCCACATCATCCGCTTGGAGCGTTCCCGCTCGGCCGCGAGCAGTTCCGGGTCGGCGAGTGAATCGGCACCGGGGGCCACAGCCCGCTGACCCAGACGTAAGACCGGAATGAAGTCGGTCTTCTGATCGACGACCGAGGCCTGCTCGAGCACGTGCTGCACGGTGGCAGCGGTACGCACGCCCTTGTTGGACTCCAGCGAGCGAACCGCGACGGCCGAGATCTCGAACGGCACCTCCGGCCGGATCTGCCGCGGTTCCACCGGCGTGCCGTCCGGCCCGAAATCGGCCAGTCGCAGACCGCCGATGGTGGCCGCCGACCCGGTGACACCGCCGACGCGAATCGGCCAGCGTGCGGTGATCAGGGCGTAGAGCATCGCGCCGAGGCCACGGACGTCGCCTTGCGCGTCGGAATCGCCGAGGGTGCCGGGGAACGCGAGGACGGCGTCACCGGAGGCACTGATCCGGATCCGATCGGGGTGATCGATCGACAGCGAGCCGCCGCCACGGTGAGCGAGTTCGGCCGCCGAGGCGAGCGCCCTGATGGCCCGGGCCGCGCCGACCGGCGACGGCACGGTCTCGGCCATTTCGCGCAGCGAACGACCGGGGGTCCACTCGGCCACGACGATGCCGCCGGAGCTGCCACGGACCACGTCGAGGACTCTGGCCAGGCCGGGCGAATTGATCCGGCCCAGCCGCAGCGTGCGCGACAGCACCGCCTGCGGGCCGTCGTGACCGGAGTTCTCGCCCGAGGTCTGATCGGCGTCCACGAAGGTCAGCGCGACCTCGCGATCGAGCTTGATATCGAGTGCCTGCCAGAACTTCAGCCCGCGCGCACCGCCGTGACCGGCCAGCAAACGGTACCGGCCACCGGCGACGGACGCGCCGGGGATGAGCTTGGGGCCACGCTGCCCACGGTTGGCCGCGGCGCTCGGGGGCACCTGCGGTGGAATCGGCAACATGCCGGTGTCGTATGTCGGATCGTGCGGCGGCATGGCCGAACGCGCGCCGTCTTCGTGCGTATCGCCTTCGTCTGGCGCGTCGGTATGCTCGGAATCCGTCGAGTTCGGCGCATCGGGCCCGACCTCGGTGGACATTCCTGCTGCCGCGCGCGCCGCAGAATCAGCGGCCGGGACGCCGCCCACCGCGTCATCGCTCACCCTCGGTCCTCCTTCGGCCTGAAAACCCGTGTCGGTCTGCGGAACAGCGTACGGGAACTGTGCTTTACCGGTGCTGTCAACAGCGCCCGGTCGAATGACGGGAAGCACCATGGTCTGGGTGTCCAAAGACTGCCCGTATGCGGGGAATCCGTAGGTATCGGGACGGCGCAGGACGGTGGTCGCGTAGATGTCGTCTGCCGGGGTGTCGTCGAGTCCGAGATCCGGCGCAGGCGGGGTGATGCCGAGCTTGCGCGAGATCGCCACGGTGATGGCGACGACCTCGGGGATACCGGCCAGACGCATCAGCCCGAAGGCCACCGAGAACATGACCAGCGAATCGATGACGACACGCAGCAGCGAGCCGGCGCCGCCGGAGACACGGTCGAGTCCGGTCACCGTGTCGACGATCAGCATCACCGCGCCGCCTGCGATCGAGGCGAGCAACACTCTGGTCACAGTTCGGCCGACATTGACCATGCGCAGGTCGCCGAGGCTGCGGTGCAGCAGGAAACCTCCGACTACCGCTCCGGCGGTGAATCCTAGGCCGGTGGCCACACCGAGAATGATCACCACATCGTCGCTGTCGCGGGCAAGCACCGGCGCGAGGGCTGAGAACAGGACCTTGATTGTCGTGATGCCGAGGATGATCCAAGTCGGCGTCCACGCTTGTTCGCGCGCGTAAAACACACGCAAATGGATGAGCACCAGCGAATACGGAATCAGCGAGAACGCCGACCAGCTCACTGCGTCGCCGAGACGTGCGGCATCCTCGGAGAAGCGGGCGTAGCCGTAGAGTGCCTGGCCGATCTCGGGGCCCGCAAGGGTCATGAATGTAACGATCGGGATCAACGCGATCATCGTCAGTCGAGTGGCAACGGACAGGTCGTCGACCACCGCAGGTGTGTCGTCGTCGGCGGCGCTTCGGCTTAGCCTTGGCATGATCGCCGTGAGCAGGGTTACTCCGATCACGCCGTAGGGCAGCTGCAACAGCGCCCATGCGTTCGAGAAGATCGCGGGCCCTGCTTCGTCTGCAGAGGAAGCGATGTTGTTCGCGACCACAAAGCCGATCTGGCTGATCAGTACGTACAAGATGATCGCGACGCCCATCCTGCCGAACTGCTTGAGGCGTGCGTCGACTCCCCAAAGGGGACGCAAATTGATCCCGTGTCGGCGGATCGCGGGTAGCAAACTGAACGCCTGTGTTGCCACGCCTGCGGTGACACCGATGCCCAGAACCAGCAGCTTCGGGTCGCTCATGCGAACCGGATCGAGGGTGATCTCGCCGGGTGTCAGGGCGTAGACAGCCAGAACCGTCAATGCGACCAGGTTGTTCATAACTGGAGCCCATGCACCCGGCTTGAACGCTTGCCTGGTGTTGAGGATCGCGGTGAACAGCGCCGACATTCCGTAGAAAAGAATCGCTGGTGCCAGTAGGTATGCGAGCGCGACGGTCAGGTTCGTGTTCACCTTGCCGTCGGACGAGACGAGTACGTGACCGGCCAGAATCGGCGTTGCCGCCAGCGTCAGAACTGTAGCGACGAACAGCACCGTAAAGGCCGCTGTCACCAATCTGCGGACGAACGCGGCGCCGTTGTCGTCGTCCTCCTGTTCTGCGCGAACCAGAGTCGGCACGACGATGGCAGTGAGTACGGCGCCGAGGACGAGCTCGGCGATCATGTTCGGGATCAGGTTCGCCGAGATGAACGCACTCGCGATGGCCGGACCGAGCACCGTCAGCAACAGCAGCTGCTTGGCGAATCCGGTGATCCGGCTGATCAGCGTCGCGACCGCGATCGAACCCGAGTCCTTGAGCAGCTTCGCGTTGGCACTCATCGGGGCGCCGCCCGCTTTGTCGGCAGGTTCGGCCGCTACCTTCTGCGGCCGGGCGATGACCTGAGTCCGCTCCGCTGACCCGGCAGGCACACCGCTCGCGTTCCGTCCACGATCGCCGAATCCGGCACTTGCCTGGCGCCCATCCCGCGCGGGATCCGCGGCGGGCATCCCCGGGAAACTCCCCCGCGGTGGCACCGGACGTCCCTGCTCCGGCGGAGCTTGCCTGCGGCCACCAACCTGATCGGGCCGATCCTGTCTCGGAATGGCGCCGGACTGCCCACCACGCGGCGGGACGGGTCGTTGCTGAGGGAATTCGCCCGACGGGTTCGGCCCGGATCGCCGCGGGGCGAATCCGTCCGGTCCGGGTCGTTGCTGCTGGGGGAACTCGCCCGAGCGCCCGGCGGAACCGGGTCCGGGGCGCTGCTGTTGCGGAAACTCACCTGAGCGCCCGGCGGAACCGGGTCCGGGGCGCTGCTGTTGCGGAAACTCACCTGAGCGCGCGCCGGAACCCGTTCCGGGGCGCTGCTGGGGAGGTGCGGGGCGACCGTCCGGCCCGTAAACAGGAGGGCGCGGTGGCCGGCCGGGCGGACCGGCAGGGGGCTGCGGCGGGCCGGGAGGGCCGCCGACACCGGGGCGCGGGGGCGGGCCGGGACGTTGCTGCTGCGGGAATTCACCCGAACGATTCGCCTGGCCGGGCGGTCGTTGACGGGGAGCGGGCCCGCGCCCTTGGCGTTCGCCCTGCGGCGTTCGTTGCTGATCCGGGCGATAGTCGGCCGGTCGTGGTTGACCCTGTGCCGGGCGGAACCCGGCCGGTGGCTGTTCAGTGGGGCGACCGGGAGCCGGCGCAGCGCCGTGATCCGGCCCGGGACGGTATCCGGCCTGTTCGGGGCGCACCCCGGGCCGAGGACCTGGCGCGGCGGGCCGCTCACCGGGATGACGTGGCGCGCCGGGCAGATCCACCGCGGGCCGATTCCCCGGCTGACGAAATCCACCGGGCTGTTCGAACGCCGGATCACCGGGGCGTACCGGCGGTCGGCCATCGCGAGGTGCGGGGTCCGGTCGATGACCAGGCGCGCCGGGCCGCCGATCCACGTGCTGTGCGGCCTCGTCGCGGTCGGCGTCGTGTCCGGCCGTCATCCCGCGTTCCCACGGAGCACTGGGCGCCCGGCGCAGGGTCGGGTCGTCGTCGTGGTCACGCCGATGAGCGGAATCATCGTCGCCCATCATGCCTCCTGTACCCGGCGTAACCCGCGAATCCCGCCGGTCCGATGAGCGTTTCGCTCACCAGTGCCACTCTCGTCCTTGTCTGTCATGGTGCCCTGACCGCGCGTCAGGCGCGGGTGTTCACTGCCGTTGCAGCCGCTGACGTGCGCGCCGCAGTCGACCCGCCCGTTCGACCGTCTCCGGGGTGAACCCTTCGTCGGCGGGGTCGGGCTGTCCGCGGAACCGCCGCAGCAGTCGGCGCCCGGCCAGCAGCAACAGCAGTATCGCGGCACATGCGGTAATTATGGCCAGGGCTTGACCGTAGGCGTTCGAGCGCACCGAGACCGAGGTCGCCTCTCCTAGCGCTATCCCGTCCGGGGTGGTAAGGGCGATCGGAATGACCAGCTTACGGCTGTCGCTCACCTCGGTCGGGATCTGGAACGACCGGGTCCCGGACGGCGGAAGCAGCTGTTCGCCGATATCGGTGATGTTCGTCTCGGCAGGCGCTTCGATCCGGAACATCACCCGGATGGCGACGGGCAGTTCATTGCGCGCCACCAGCAACAACGGGCTCTGCTCGGAGGCCAGCGTGTACACCCCGCCCGGTGGCAGCACCGAGACCGAGGAGAACATCGTGTCCAGTTCGCGGGTCGCCTGGTCGATGCGCCGCTGGGCGTGCAGGTCGGCGAGCGTGTCGTTGTCGGCCCTGCGGTCGGACAGGCTCAGCGCGCGCAGCAGGTCCTCGCGCGCCGGGGTGAGGAACGCGTGCGGGGTGAGCTCGGATTCGGGCAGTTCGACCAGTGCGCGCATCAGTTCGGTCACCCGGGCGCCTTGGTCGTGGACCGGTCCGATGAACTGTTCCGGCGCGGCGTCCTGGGCGGCGCGCGGCAGGTACTCCAGCGCGAACGGCCGCGGATCGGGTGCCTGCGTGACGAGGTCGGTGAAGCTGCGCGGGCTCGCGAGGTTGTTGCGGGTGAGCAGTTCGACCTGTTTGAGCAGCGCGACGCCCTCCTCCCGGCTGGCACCCCACTGCTGCGGTGGCATCAGCAGCTGCGAGCGCGGCCGGTCCGGCGACGGATTGAGCGCACTCCACGCCATCGCGCCGAGCGCGTCCTGCAACCGGGCCGCGCGTGAGTCGTTGGTGACGTCGAAACGCACCTTCGACGGCGTGAACGACGGCGTCGGCGGGTTCGAGCCGACCGCGGCCAGCGCGGTGGCCGACCAGATGTCGAAGGTGGTCACCCGCAGCGCGGGATCGGTCCCCGCGGCGGCGCCGGCGGGCGGTTCCACGCTCACGCCCGGCACCCGCACGACATCGGGCGCCGACTGTTCCCCACCGACGACCACATCGGGCGTGAGCGTGGTCGGGGCGGAGGTGAGCGCGTTGTCGGTATCGGCGGGCGACCCGTCACCCGACACCGCGGAACCGGCCAGCACCGCCGTGCCGTATCCGTGCTCGCGCAACAACAGCCCGGCCGGATCGTCGATGCTGCCCGAATCGGGCAGGCTCACCCCGCGCAGCGACTGCGTGCCGAGGATCGAGTCCACTACATCGGCGGGCGCGAGCAGGGCCCGCGCCGACAGACCCGGATCGTTCACCGCGGCCAGTGCCGATACGTCGACCTGCGCGAACGGCAGGGCCACCGTGCACATCGATCCGGCCAGCGCGCGCAACCGGTCGAGCCAGGCCTGCGCGTTGGCCGCCCCGGCCCCCTCCCTGGTCGCCCCGCTCGGATCCGACGGACTGGCCAGCACCCGATAGCCGCGCGTCATCGTCTGCACGGTCGAGACCAGGTCGGGGTCGATGGCGATACACACCGATCCGGCCACACTTCTGTCTTTGCCCGGCGCAGGCACCACCGATTCCAGCGCGGCGACGAGCTGTTCGAGACGCCCGCCCTTGCCGACCGAGGCCGCCAGTTCGTCGTCGATCAGTTCGGCCTGGCCGTTCACCGAGCCGGGTTTGCCCGCGACCATGCGGGGCCGGTCGGCCAGCGGCCAGATCATCGTGGTCGCGATCGGTGACGCTTCCGGTGGCGGCGTCACCGCCGGTTCCGCGCTGCCGTCCACACCGGTGGGCGGCAGTCCGAGGACCGGGAGCAGGAATCGCGCGTCGTCGAGTCTGGCCTGGGTGCCGTAGGCGGGTTCACCGTTGACGTTGAGCAGCAGCGGATACACCCCGGGATCGGTGAGCCCGAGCGATGCCTCCGAGCCCGCGCGCAACGCGATGCTCACCGAGAACTGTTTGCGCTGACCGGGACTCAGCTGGGGCGCCACATCCTGGAAAGGACCGGTCACCTCGTAGTTCGCCTGGTCCAGCCGCAGCGAACTACGCAACCCGCTCGGCGAATCCACCGCGGCGGCCCGCTGGATCCGCACGCTCACATCGTCGACGACCCGGTCGCCGATATTGGTGACTGTGCCGGAGATGGTCAGCTTCGGGTCGCTGCCGGTGGTGACAGTGCCCGGGGCCACCGCGTCCAGGGTCAGCTTGAGAAACTTCGGCGTGCCCGACCCGTCCGTTTGAGCGTGCGCGACCGCGGGCAGCAGCGTCATCGAACCCAAGATGGTCAGGACCGCCGTGATCAGCCGGATCAGTCCACCCGTCATCGCTTGCCGGTCTCCATCCGGTCGATCAATCGGTTCGCCACTTCGGCCAACCGCCGTTCATCGGCGTAGGCCAACCGGGAATCCAACTCGCTCAACGGAACCCACGCAACCTGGGTCACTTCGACGTCGGCGTCGGACAGCTCACCGCCCAGACACCGCAGCAGAAAATGGTGCACGGTCTTGTGTACCCGTCTGCCCTCGGTGACGAACCAGTAATCGATGCTGCCGAGCTCGGCGACCACTTCCCCGTCGATTCCGGTTTCCTCGGCGACTTCGCGGATCGCGGTCTGCTCGGAGGTCTCGCCCTCTTCGATATGTCCTTTGGGTAGCGACCACAACAGCCGTCCGCGACGGTCGGTGCGCCCGATCAGCGCGGCGGTGCGCTGTTCCTTCGGGCCGTCGAGCCCTTCGACGACCAGGCCGCCGGCCGACGTTTCCCGGACGGTACGCATGCGGGGTTTGCCGGCGTTGTTCGCCGAACCGCGCCGCCGCGGCTGGCGGCGTCGACTGTTCGCGCGATCGGCCGGAGGAGACACCCAGCCAGCTTAGCTGTGTTGTCAGCTCCTTCGGGCGCGCGGGGAATCGATTCGACGGCGCCAGTAAAGTGCTTGTTTGTGGTTTCCCCTGACGTTGTCCCTGATGCTGTGGCGGATCGTCGTGCTCGCCTGCTGGCGGGGGCGGCGGTGACTCTGGGGCAGCTCAATGATGTTTTGGCCCCGCTGGGGGCGATGTTCGCCGAGCGGGGGCACAGCCTGTATCTCGTCGGTGGCAGCGTGCGCGACGCGGTGCTCGGCCGGCTCGGCAACGACCTGGATTTCACCACCGACGCGCGGCCGGAGGTCGTGCAGGAGTTGATGCGTGGGTGGGCCGACCACCTGTGGGATACCGGCGGCTTGGCCTTCGGCACGGTCAGTGCGGCCAAGAACGACCAGCAGCTCGAGATCACCACCTTCCGCGCCGACACCTACGACCGGGTCTCGCGCAATCCCGAGGTCACCTTCGGTGACACCCTCGAGGGCGACCTGGTGCGCCGCGACTTCACGGTGAACGCCATGGCGGTGAAGATCGCCGCCGACGGGTCGCTGGAATTCGTCGACCCGCTCAACGGGATCGAGGCGCTGCTCGAAGGCGTGCTGGATACTCCGGCGGCGCCGCAGGATTCGTTCGACGACGATCCGTTGCGGATGCTGCGGGCCGCGCGCTTCGTCGCCCAGCTGGGTTTCGAGGTGGCGCCGCGGGTGCGTGCGGCGATCATCGAGATGGCCGACCAGATCGACCGGATCACTGCCGAGCGGGTGCGCGCCGAACTCGACAAGCTGATCGGCGCCGACCACCCGATCGACGGCATCAATCTGATGTGCGACACCGGTCTGGCGCAGCGCGTGCTGCCCGAGGTGCCCGCGATGAAGCTCGAGATCGACGAGCACCACCAGCACAAGGACGTGTACCAGCATTCGCTGACCGTGCTGCAGCAGGCGATCGACCAGGAGGAAGGCGACGCCGACCTGGTATTGCGCTGGGCCGCACTGCTGCACGACATCGGCAAGCCCGACACCAAACGCAACGAGCCCGCGGGCGGCGTGAGCTTCCACCACCACGAGGTGGTCGGCGCGAAGATGGTGCGCAAGCGGATGCGAGCGCTGAAGTACCCGAAGGCGTTCACCGAAGAGGTTGCGCGCCTGGTGTTTCTGCACCTGCGTTTCCACGGCTACGGCAAGGGACAGTGGACGGATTCGGCGGTGCGCCGATACGTCACCGACGCCGACGACCTGCTCGATCGCCTGCACAAGCTCGTGCGCGCCGACTGCACCACCCGCAACAAGCGCCGCGCGGCGGCCCTGCGCTCGACTTACGACGAGCTCGAGGAGCGGATCGCGGCGCTGCGCGAGCAGGAGGATCTAGCTCGGGTACGCCCGGATCTGGACGGGAACGCGATCATGGAACTGCTCGGTCTGCCGCCGGGGCCCCAGGTCGGTAAGGCGTGGAAGTACCTGAAGGATCTGCGTCTGGACCGCGGCCCGATGACGCGGGAAGAGGCCGAAACCGCCCTTCGGGAATGGTGGGCTACCCAGAACTGATCAGAAGACGATCAGTGTTGTCCCCGCGATGATGGCGTCGCGGATCTGGGTCAGGTCGAACGAGCCGGTGGTCTCGGGCAGTTCGAGCCGGAATTTCACCACGTCACCGCGCCGGTGCGCGTAGGAGATTCTGGCCCGGTTGGGCAGGTCGTCGAGCAGTAGCGCGGGTGCGGGCACCACGCGCTTGGGGAGCCGGATGCCGTACCAACTGGCCTTGCGGATGTCGAGGGTGAGCAGGTTGTCGTAGACCTGCCCGTCGACGACCGCCCGCATCTTGCGCGTGCGATGCGTCGCGACGATCTGTCCGCGCTGGTCGAGCCGCACCCGCCAATCCAGGTTCTGGGCATCCACCCAGTCCGCCAGCGCGCCGATGCCGATGGTGCCCTCGATGTCGAGCTGCTGGACCCGGACCTTGGTCGGCACACCGGGAATCAGCCGCACACCGTGCGCGACCACGGTGACCGTGTCGAACGGATGTGAGTCCCAGACCAGGTTCGACAGCACTGTCTTGCTCTGGAAGTGAGCGCCGCGTCTGCGCAGCTTGAACGTGTCGAGGGTGGCGGTGAGGTCGTGCCCGAGCAGCGTGGCACTGATCTCCTGGCCGCCGAAACGGCTGAGGATGCCCTCGCTGAGCACGGTCATCAGCACATCGGGCATGAGCGCGGTGACGGTGCCGGAACCGAGGTCGGCGACGGGGTCGGCCCAGGACGTGGTGAAGCCGAGCCACTGGTCGATCCATGACGGGTCGAGCAGACGTTTGCCCATATCGACAGCGCCTGACAGTGACCAGGACTTCGGATCGAAATACGTGGCCATGATGGCTTCGAGCGTACTTGGCCGCGTCGCCGGTGGCCATGAAGTGTGACCCGATTATGGGATATCACGACCGGTTGTTTCCGGAAGTGCGGAGTTTTTTTCTTGTTATGTCCGAATATGCGGACATATCCTGATCGGGTGGCGAAACTGCGAATCAAGGAAGCGGCCGATCTGCTCGGCGTCAGCGACGACACGGTGCGTCGCTGGATCGACACGGGCGCCCTCACGGCGACCAAGGACGCCGCGGGCCGCCTGGTGCTGGACGGTCGGGAGCTGGCCGAACACGCCGTCGACCAGGCACGCACGCCACACACCCAGGTGGGTAGTGCCAGCTCGGCACGCAATCGGTTTCCCGGTCTGGTCACTCGCGTGGTGACCGACACGGTGATGGCACAGGTGGAGATGCAATGCGGTCCTTTCACGGTGGTCTCGCTGATGAGCAGCGAATCGGTGCGCGAGCTGGGGCTCGAGCCGGGCAGCGTCGCGCTGGCCAGCGTCAAGGCCACGACAGTGGTGGTCGAGAAGGCCGCCGAATGATCGGCCGGGTCGCGCTCGGCACCGCGCTGGTGCTGGTCACCGTGAGTGGTTGCGGGAGTGGCGATACCGAGGAATCCACGCTCACCGTGTTCGCCGCGGCTTCGCTGAAGAGCGTTTTCACCGGCCTGGAGAAGGACTTCGAGTCCGCGAATCCGGGTGTGGACGTGCAGTTCTCGTTCGCGGGCTCGTCCGACCTGGCCGCGCAACTCCAAGCGGGAGCGCCCGCTGATGTTTTCGCCTCGGCCGACCAGCCGACCATGGACAAGGCCGTCCAGAGTGGCCGAATCACCGCAGCCCCTACCACTTTCGCCACCAACGTGCTCACCCTGGTCACGGCGCCGGGAAATCCCAAGGGCATCAGCGGAATCAACGACCTCGCCGACGCGACCGTGGTCGTCTGTGCCCCCCAGGTTCCGTGCGGCCGGGCGACGAAAAAGGTCGCCGACGCCGCGGGGGCCACGCTGCGTCCGGTGAGTGAGGAATCCTCGGTGGCCGATGTTCTCACCAAGGTGACCTCCGGCCAGGCCGACGCCGGCTTCGTCTACGTCACCGATGCTTCCGCCGCGGGTGCGAAGGTGGGCGTCGTGGCGGTTCCCGAGGCGTCGGCTGCCGTGAACACCTATCCGATTGCCGTGGTGGCCGATTCGAAGCAAGCCGCGAACGCGCGGAAATTCGCCGAACTGGTCACCGGCCCCACCGGACGCGCGGCCCTGGCCGCAGCGGGGTTCGGCGCACCGTGACCGGTGTCGGCAGTACCGGGCTGCCTCGGTGGTTGCCGGTGCTCGCCGTCTTCGGTTTCGCACTGGTGGTACTCCCGCTGGCCGCGTTGGCCTGGGGAGTGGAGTGGGGTCGGTTCGCTGAGCTCGTGACTACCGAAGCATCAAGGGACGCACTGTGGTTGAGCCTGCGCACCGCTACCGCGAGCACCGTGCTGTGCCTGGTGTTCGGGGTGCCGATGGCGGCGGTGCTGGCGCGAGCTCGGTGGCGAGGGTTGCCGGTGTTGCGCGCTCTTGTGCTGCTGCCCTTGGTATTACCGCCGGTGGTCGGCGGTATCGCGCTGCTCTACACCTTCGGCCGGCGGGGGCTGCTCGGCGAACATCTGGAAGCCGCGGGGATTCGGATCGCGTTCAGCACGACCGCGGTCGTGCTGGCGCAAACCTTTGTGGCACTGCCCTTTCTGGTGCTCACCCTCGAAGGGGCGTTGCGGACGGCGGGTAGCCGCTACGAGCAGATCGCCGCGACGCTCGGTGCGGGCCCGAGCACGGTCTGGTGGCGGATCACCCTTCCCCTGCTCCGCCCCGCGCTGATCTCCGGCGCGGTTCTCGCCTTCGCTCGCGCCCTCGGCGAATTCGGCGCCACCCTCACCTTCGCGGGCAGTCTCCAAGGCCGCACCCGCACCCTCCCACTGGAGATCTACCTCCAGCGTGAAGCCGATCCCGACGCGGCCGTCGCCCTGTCGGTGGTGCTGATCGTCGTCGCCGTGCTGATCGTCCTGCTCGCCTACCGCCGCACCAGCCCGATCCCCGGCACCCAGCTGCGCAGCGGTGCCCCGCGAGCGATCGGCGGCGCGAAGTGACCGAGGATTCGCCCGAGCAGAGCCCCGCGACCGGACCGGCTGATGTGCCGAGCGACCATACCGGCCCACCTGCGACGTGGCCCGCCGATCGTTCGAGCCATCCGAGCGGGCTGTCGGTGTCCGCGCGGATCGCAGGCCGCCATCTCGACTTGCGGATCGAAGCCGGCCCCGGCGAAGTACTCGCCGTGCTCGGCCCCAACGGCGCGGGGAAGTCGAGCTTGCTGCAAGTCATCGCCGGACTGCTGGTCCCCGACGATGGCCACGTACGACTCGGCGAACGCACCCTCACCGACACTGCCGAAGGCATTGCGCTGCCCCCACATCGGCGCGGAGTCTCTCTGCTCGCCCAGGACCCACTCCTGTTCCCCCACCTCAGCGTGCGCGACAATGTCGCCTTCGGCCCACGCAGTCGAGGCGCCAACACGCGCACCTCCCGCGAAATCGCCGAATACTGGCTGAGCGCCGTCGATGCGAAAGAATTCGCCGACCGCCACCCCGGCGGGCTCTCCGGTGGTCAATCCCAGCGTGTCGCCCTGGCCCGCGCTCTCGCCGTCGACCCCGACCTGCTGCTCCTCGACGAACCCATGTCGGCGCTCGATGTCGATGTCGCCCCGGCCATGCGAACCCTGCTCCGTCGCGTCCTGCGCGACGAACCCGGTCGCGCCCACCCCCGCTGCGCCGTCCTGGTCACCCACGACATCATCGACGCCATCACCCTCGCCGACCGCCTCGTCGTCCTGGAAGCAGGCCGCATCGTCGAATCGGGCCCGGTCGCCGAGGTGATGGCGCACCCCCGCAACCCCTTCGCGGCCCGCATCGCCGGCCTCAACCTCCTGCGCGGCACCGGCGTCGAGTCAGCGCTCCAGACAGGTCCGGTGGCCGAACGCGGTGGCCTGCTCACCGGTGCCGGCGAACCGCAGGCACCGCGGACTCACCCCGGCGATCCGGCCCCGGCCCTGGGGACGGTGCTCGTCGACGACCTCGGCGTCGATGGCTGCGTCGTCGGCGATTTCCTCCCCGGCGCCCGCGCCGCGGCGGTGTTCGCACCGGCCGCGGTGTCGGTATTCCGCAGCCGGCCCGGCGGTAGCCCACGCAACGTGTTCACCGTCGACATCACCGAGATCACCGACCGGGGCGGCATCGTCCGGGTTCGCGGTGACGCACCGCAGGCACCGGGTCTCTGCGCGGACCTGACCCCCGCCGCTGTCGCCCAACTCCACCTCACCACCGGCATTCAGGTCTACTTCGCGGTGAAGGCCACCGAGGTCCGCGTGTACGCCTGCTGAACCGCGCCCCGGTGATAACGGTATGAATCTGTGCGTTCATGCTCGAAATACCGGGGTACATTCCCGGCGAGTGACCCGCGAAGACCGGAGGGCATCGCATGCCGCTGGACCTGAACAGTGATCTGGGCGAGGGGTTGGGCCCGTGGCGGATGGGTGACGATGCCGCCATGCTCGACATCGTGACCAGCGCGAACATCGCGTGTGGTTTCCACGCCGGCGATCCGACCATCATGCGCCGCACCTGCGAACTCGCGGTGGCCAAGGGCGTGCGGATCGGCGCGCACGTCGGCTATCGCGATCTGGTCGGTTTCGGCCGCCGCGATATCGCCATCGCCCCGGCCGATCTGCGCGACGAGGTGCTCTATCAGATCGGCGCGCTCGCGGCCTTCGCGCGGGCGGCGGGCGACCGGGTCCGCTATGTGAAACCGCACGGCGCGCTCTACCACGCGGCCGCCCGCGATCGCCTGCTCGCCGAAGCCCTTGTCGCCGCGGTGGCCGAGGCCGAACCCGGTCTCGCACTGCTCGGACCGGCGGGTACCGAACTGGAACGGGCCGCCCAGCGGGTGCGTTTCGTCGGTGAGGGATTCGCCGACCGGGCCTACACTGCAACAGGTTCGCTGGCCCCGCGCGGAGTTGCCGGGGCGGTGCTGTCGGCCGACGACGCCGTGGCCCAGGCGACAACTCTTGCGCTGTCGGGGACCGCGCGTACCGTAGACGGTCCCGGTACGGTCGCCGTGTCCGTGGCCAGCGTGTGCGTCCACGGCGACTCTCCGGCGGCCGTCGAGATGGCCCGCCGGATTCGGGGGGCGCTCGACGAAGCCGGGATACCGGTGGAGCCGTTCAGCTGAGGGGTGGGAGGCACGATGGACATCGATTGGAACGCGCGGATCCGGCCCGCGGGTGACCGCGCCATGCTCATCACCCTCGACGACCCGCGCCCGGTACAGCGCTTGGCCTCCGCGCTGCGCGTGCACGCGATAGCCGGTGTCGAGGATGTGCTGCCCGCGGCGGAAACCGTGCTGATCACCATGCATTCGGTGAGTTACGGCGTGCAGGTCCGCCGTGAGCTCGTCGCGCTGCTCGACCGGCTGGATCACGAGCCACCGCAAGCGGATTCGCCGGATGTTTCCCGTGGAACAGTGCCGGATACCGAGCCGGTGGTGGAGATCCCGGTGCGCTACGACGGCGCGGACCTGCCCGAGGTGGCGCGGTTGCTCGACCTGTCGATCCCGGAGGTGATCGCGGCGCACACCGGCACTGTCTGGCGGTGCGCGTTCGTCGGTTTCGCGCCCGGTTTCGGCTACCTCACCTCGCCCGACGGCAGGCTCACGGTGCCACGCCGCACCCATGCCCGCACGGCCATTCCGGCCGGCGCGGTGGCGCTGGCCGGCGGATATTCGGCCGTCTACCCGCGCGGCACGCCGGGCGGTTGGCAGTTGATCGGCACCACCGATCTGCGAATGTGGGCGGTGGACCGCGATCCACCCGCGCTGGTGCGGGCGGGTTCGGCGATCAGGTTCGTCGCTTCCGACGAATAGCTGCTTCGGCGGAAAATCAAGGGCTGCTCAACGGTGCGCCGCCTCGACAGCGAATCGGGGAGAGATCGCATGCTGATCTTCATCGAACGGGTGGGGCCGCTCGCGACAGTGCAGGACCTGGGCAGACAGGGCTGGTTCGATTCCGGCGTCGGCCAGGCGGGTGCGGCCGACCGCGGGTCACTGCGGCTGGCGAACCGGCTGGTCGGCAATCCGGAGGACTTCGCCGCCATCGAAGCGCTGCTCGGCGGTCTCGCCTTGCGCGCCGACGGTCACCTCACCGTCGCGGTCACCGGCGCGCCCGCCCCCGCCACCGTCGACGGCACCCCGGTCGGGCACGCGAGTGTGCTCGAACTCGACGAGGGCCAGGTGCTGCGACTGGGCCTCGCGAACACCGGTCTGCGCAGCTACGTGGCGGTGCGCGGCGGTATCGATGTGGCCAAGGTGCTGGGTTCGCGCAGCCGCGACACCTTGTCCGGCATCGGTCCCGACCCGCTGGTGGTCGGCACGCAGCTGCCGGTCGGTCCCCCGCCGCGCACCCTCCCGACCGTGGAATTCGCGCCGGTTCCGCTGCCGCCGAAAGTGCTCACGGTCCGAGCGTGTCCGGGCCCGCGCGCGGACTGGTTCACCGATCCCGATCAGCTGTTCCGCGGTTCCTGGATCGTTTCCACCGACACCGACCGGGTCGGTGCCCGGCTGGATCGCGCCGACGGACCCCCGCTGGTGCGGTCGATCGGCCGTGAATTGCCCTCCGAGGGTGTGGCGCTGGGCTCGGTGCAGGTGCCACCGAGCGGTCAGCCGGTCGTCTTCCTGGCCGATCACCCGATCACCGGCGGTTATCCGGTGATCGCCGTCGTCCTCGATGCCGATGTCGACCGGGTCGCGCAGGCTCGCCCCGGCGACAGACTGCTGTTCGTGGCGGCGTCCTGACTCAGCGCGGCGGATTCAATCGCGCGTGCATGAGGTACACGTTGTAGCTGTCCCACGCCGACATCGTGAAGTACAGGTCCTGCGCGGTCGACCAGGGATGGATGAACCCGCCGTACGCCTTCGGATACATCTCGGTGGACACCAGCGGCACTGTCGAGGTCCAGGCGCCCTGCGGCTGGCCGGCGGTCCGCAACACGATCTGGCTCGCGGCCGAATCGAGATAGACCATCTGCCACTGCCGGCTTTCCTCGTCGAACCGCACCGACAGCTCGCTGGCCATCCCGTTCACGAGCGGTGTCGCCGAATTCTGCGCCGCGGGCGCCCAATTGCCGTCCACCCAGTACTGGTAGGCCGTCTTGTTGAGCACGTCGGCCTTGCGCACCCTGGCCAGGCCGATCGTCCCGATCCGGCCGTTGGGCGTGCCGAACATGTAGACGTAGTCCCCGTGCGGCACCATCGCCGCCACCTGGAATTGCCCGAGGCCGAACATGTTCTCCCAGCGGGCATGCTGATCTTTGGTCCAGGTCGAGCCGCCGTCGTCGGAGTAGGCGAGTCCGCCGTAGTTCGTCATCCACATGCCGGGGATCTTCGACCAGTGGTTCACCGACATGTAGCTCATGAACTGCCGTTTGCCGAGCGCGAACCCCGAGGTCGGGATCGTGGTGGTCTCCCAGTTCTTGATCTTGCGGCTGCCGAGGAGTTCGGCGGCGTGACAGGGGCTGTCCTGCACCATCGAGTCGATGGTGATGCCGTCGCTCAGATCCTTGTCGGTGCTGTAGGCCAGCACATTCGATCGCCAGTCGGCGCCGTCGGAGCCGGCGCCGCCGTAGGCCCAGCCCTCGCCGAAGGTGTCGCCGAAAACCATGGCCACCTTGCCCGGTTCGGTTTCCCAGAACAGCCCGAGGTCGGTGCCGTCGACCTGCCAGCGCATATCGGTCCGGTTGGTCGAGCCGTGTCCGGTGACCTGGTCCACGAGGCGGACGGACTCCACCTTCGCGGGCACGACCGGCGCCCCCAGCGGACCGCGCTCGATCGGCCGGACCACCGGTTCCGGCGCTTCCTGGGCCGGTTCGCCCTCGCCGCCGGGCACCGGGATCGGAATCGGCTCGATCTCCGGGTTGATCCTGATCCGCGGCAACGCGATCGCCGATCCGGTCGAGGTGGACTCGTCCGTACTTTCCGGTTCGGGTTCCGGCGTGTCACGGACCTCCGGGCACGGATTGCGGCACGGATCCGAGGGCAGCGGAACCTGTGCGACGCGCGTGTTGTCGTGCGGCGGGTCGGGAATCGGTACCGGCGTCAGCTGCGGCACCCAGACCGGGATGTCGATACTCGGCGGCAGGACCGGCGCGGGCGGTGCGGCCGGGTCGGGCAGCCGGTTGACCGGGTCGAATCCTGTTTCCCCGCAGAGATTCACCGGCGGGGGCACCCACGGCAGCGGGCCCGCCTGTGCGGGGACGGCGAGGATGGCGGACAGCAGCACACCCACGGCGGCAGTTCCGTGCGATACCGGTCTTGCGCGCATCTGGCTCCCTCGAATCGGTGTCGGCGAGGAACACCTGTGATCTTGTGAGAACTTACCGGAACCGATCGCTGTTGCCGTGCGTCCAAACACATGTGAACGAAATCGAGTACGTCTTCGGAACCGGCGACGCGGTCGTGCACCACTGGTCGAGCTACGACGCACTGGCCGACACGAGCGTCGTCGACGCGCTCTGGATCGATTACGACACCGGCGTCGACCACGACACGCTGCTCCCCGACATCGCGCCGGCCACCGCCGATCACCGAACGGTGCTGGCCCAGGAACCCGCGGGCACCCTCAGCAGGCCACCCTGGCTCGACGGGAATTGAGCACGATGGCCGCGATGCCGAGGGCGTACACCCCGGCGCCGGCCAGCACCACCCCGATCGAACGTCCGTCGGCCGGGATCACCAGCGCGGTCACCGCGATCGCCAAGACGAAGCAGACGTTGAAAACCGTGTCCTGCAGGGCGAATACCTGCCCGCGCTGGTCGTCGTCGATGTCGATCTGCATGCTCGCGTCGCCGGTGAGCTTGATCGTCTGCCCGGCGAGGCCGAGCCCGAACGCGCCTGCCAGCAGTAGTCGGTGCGCGTTGTCGACCGCGGGCCCGGTGGCCAGCGCGATCGGCGTCACGAGCGTGAGTTGCACGATCACCGCTGTCGTGAGCCCGAGCAGTACGGTGCGCGGCCTGCCGAGGCGCGGAATCAGGATCGGCGCACCGATCGCGGCCAGCAGCATGCCTGCCGCCGCGAAGCCGATCGCCACCCCGAAGCCGATCAGCCCGCCGCTCATCTCGGCGCCGTCGGTGGGCTGGCGTAGCACCAGCACCATGATCAGCGTGTTCATCCCGAAGACGATGCGATGCGCGCCGATGCCGATCATCGCCGTGGTCACCTGGGCCGCACGCCACACGGCCCGCGCGCCGGTGCGCAGACCGGTCGCGATGGCGTGCACGGTGCTCTCGGTCGCGGCCGAGCCACGGTCCGGCCCGAGCACATGCGGTCCGAACCCGTAGGCCAGCACCGCGCCGACCAGCGAGCCGAGCCCGCTCAACGCCACCGCGACCGCCGAGGCCGCATCGCCCGCGCCGATCAGCGCGATCACCGCCACCGACGCCGCGGCGCCGATCCCGGCACATACCGAGGCCACCGTCGCCAGCACCGAATTCATCGGCACCAGCCAGCGTTGCTCGAGCACCCGCGGCAGCGCCGCCGACACACCTGCCAGCACGAACCTGCTGATCCCCACCGTCGCCAGCGCCAGCACCAGCAGTGGCGTCTCCCCCACGCCCACGAACAGCCCGATCGCGGCCACGCCGATCAGCACCGCCCGCGCCACACTCGCCGCCAGCAGCACATTGCGCCGATCCCACCGATCCAGCAGCGCGCCCGCGTACGGCCCGAGCACCGAATACGGCAGCAGCAGCACCGCGAAACCGGCGGCGATGGCCAGCGGATCGGTCTCGCGTTCCGGGTTGAACAGGATCGCGCCCGACAGGGCCGCCTGGAACATCCCGTCACCGAACTGCGCGGCCAGCCGCAACAGGGCCAGCCGTGGCACCCGCGGGTTCCGGCGGACCACCTCGCGGGTGTCGCGAAGCAGATGTCTCATCGAGACCGGCTGCTCATCCGCCGTATTCGAGCCGTCAGGGGGATGAGTCGACACGTCATGACCATAGTGGTGCCAGAATTGAAGGGTGACGCCCACATCGACGACACCGCCGCGGATCGAACTACACCGCGGTGGCGACCGGATGAAGACGCGGATCCCGTGGCTCGACTCCAAGCATTCGTTCTCCTTCGGCGAGCACTACGACCCCGATAACACCCATCACGGGCTGCTGCTGGTGAACAACGAGGACGTGGTGCTGCCCGGCGAGGGCTTCGACACCCATCCGCATCGGGACATGGAAATCGTCACCTGGGTGCTCGGCGGCAGCCTCGTGCATCAGGATTCGCTCGGCCACAACGGTGTCATCTATCCGGGTCTGGCCCAGCGCATGAGCGCGGGCACGGGCATCATGCACTCGGAGAAGAACGATTCGTGGCGCCTCGACGGCAAGACCCACGACGAGCTGGTGCACTTCGTGCAGATGTGGGTGGTTCCGGATGAGCCGGGCGTCGACCCCGGCTACCAGCAGCTCGAGATCGACGACGAGCTCGCGCGCGGCGAGCTGGTGACGGTCGCGTCGGGCCTGCCCCGCTATCGCGACCGCACGGCCATCGCGATCAATTCCTCACATGCCGCCATGCACGTTGCCAGGATGACGGCCGACAGTCCCGGCGTCACCCTTCCTGATGCCCCGTACCTGCATGTTTTCGTCGCACGCGGTGAGGTCGACGTCGAGGGTCTCGGCACCCTGTCCCAGGGCGACGCGATTCGGCTGACCCGCTCCGGCGGCCAGTTGATCCGTCCGCACGGCGACGCCGAGGTGCTCGTCTGGGAGATGCACGCGCGCCTCGGCGGTGGGTGAGCTCAGGCCGAACCCGGCTGCCGGATCAAGGTCGCCGACTTGGCATTTGTCCTGGTAGCGGCGACGATCTGCGCGAAATCGGGTCGGAAGTCGCCGTCGGGCGCCTGCATCCAGGTGCGATATCCGCTGCGCTCGTCGGCCGGCGACGGCAGCACTACCTCGCTACCGGGCAGGGCGACCGAGGCGCAGACCCGGAACAGCTCGGCGAACAGCACAGTGTCGAGGTAGGAGTTGTCGACCGGGCCGGTGAGGAAGGTCCAGCGACCGGAGCGGGGGTGGGCGATGATCGGCCCGCAGCGCAGGCCGCGCGTGACGAGCATCCCGCGGACTCGTTCGCCCAGCGTCGACGGCATCACCACCGCGCCGACCGCGCCGATCTCGAGCACGATTCGTCCCAGCGCCGCGTCGACGACGCCGTAGAGGCCATGGTGCTTGCGGTACTGGCGACAGCGCGCCAAAGCGTCCTGGGTGGCCGAGTATTCCTCGGCCGCCGTATACCCGCCCTTGTCCTCATCAGTGTGCAACGTGCTCATCACGACCTCGTCTCTGTCGACGGTGGTTCGATGTAGCTGTGAGTTCGCTCGATTGGGGCGAATCTCGGCGAGAGGTGGAGCATCACGACCAGGTGGCGCGGAAACTTTTTCATAACGGCAGGACGTGAGGGAAAAATGCCGTTCTACGCAGCCTATAGCCGCACAACCGCGCTGACAATAGTCAGTAGCTGGTGTGTCGATCAGCGTACGATATTCGCCCATGGCTCCCGTTTCGCCGACCGTCGCGCGGTGGGAACTCGTCCTGCGTCTGCGCGAACTCCGCGAGCAGCGCGGATTCGATTCGGCCGGGTTCGCCCGTCGCGTCGGGTTCACGCCCGCGAACTGGTCGCATGTCGAGAAGGGCAGGCGGGTGCTCACCCGCACCACCATCGAGCCGGTTCTCGACGTTCTCGATGTGACGCCCGACGAACGCCTCGAGCTGCTCGCCCTGCTCGAAGCGAGTAAGCAGCGCGGCTGGTGGACGACGGCCTCCTCGGCGCTGATCGGTCCCGAGTTGCAGCGGCTGTACGGGATGGAGGCGGGTGCGCAGAGTATCCGCAGCTACGACAGCATGATCGTGCCCGGTCTGTTGCAGACCGAGGCGTACGCGCGGGCGCTGATCAGTGCCGATGTGATGATCCGCCCGGTCCAAGTTGACCAATTAGTCTCGATACGACTACGTCGTCAGCAGAGATTGCACGGGCCCGACCCGCTGGAACTCACCGCGGTGCTCGGCGAGGCGACTCTGCGTCAGCAGACCGGCGGTGGCGAGGTGCTGCGCGGGCAGTTGCGGCACCTGGTCGCGCTGGTGCGCGAACTCGACACCGTCGACGTGCGCGTCATTCCGTTCAGTGCGACCGAGGGGGCCGTGCTCGGCGGTTCCAGCTTCCATCTGCTCGACTTCGCAAGCGATCAGCTACCTACCTTCGCCTGGGCCGAGAGCGCGGTGTTCGGCGGTCATGTCGACGACGCCGAACAGGTCCGCGATCTCGGCTTCGCCTACGTACGTGCCCGCGAGCAATCCCTTTCCCGCACCGAATCTCTCGCCCTGATCAGGGAGTATGCAAGCGTGTAAGATTCTGGGTATGTCCACCACCGCTCGCCGCCGCCCGGCCGAACACGGCTGGTTCACCTCGTCGCGCTCGAATAACGGCAACCAGTGTGTCGAGGTTCGTTTCGATGGAGACGCTGTCCAGATACGAGACAGCAAATTCCGCCGCAACCCGATGAACGCCGGCCTGGACGAGCCCATCATCACCGTCGACGCCCCCCTGTGGACAGCCTTCCTCCACTGCCTTCTCACCGCCCGCCCCCACCCCGACCTGGTGGCCCACACCTCCCCCGACGGCTCGACGACCCTCCGCCACGAAGCCGTCCTCCTCCGCTTCACCCCCGAAGAGTGGAATGCCTTCGTAGCCGGCGTCCGCGACGACGAGTTCGCCTGCGTGTAAGACCACGTCGCCGGCCATCGGTGTTTCGGCATACTGGGGGGCGTGACTTCTGATCTGAGCGCTCCCTCCGGTATTGATCTGTCCTTCCGCGATCAGGATGTGCGGGTGCAGGACGATCTGTTCGCGCATGTCAACGGGCAGTGGTTGGCCGGGTATGAGATCCCGGCCGACCGGGCTGTCGACGGTGCGTTTCGCACGCTCTACGACCAGGCCGAGCTAGATGTGCAGGCGATCATCACCGATAGTGCCGCCGGTGCGGCCGACGATGCCGACGCCCGCAAGATCGGGGATCTGTTCTCGAGCTTCATGGCCACCGATGTGGTCGCGGCGGCCGGGTTCACACCTGTCGCCGAGGAGTTGCGCGCGATCGCCGAGGTCGGCGATCCGAGTGCGTTCGCCGCGCTGCTCGGGCGCTTGCAGCGCACGGGGGTCCGTGGCGCGCTCGCCTACTACGTGGACACCGACGACAAGAACTCCACCCGCTACCTCGTGCACGCGACCCAGTCGGGCATCGGGCTGCCCGACGAGTCCTACTACCGCGCCGACGAGTTCGCGGAAATCCGCGACGCGTACCTCGCGCACATCACCAAGACGTTCACCATCGCCGCCGCGGACGCGTCGCTGGCGGGCCTGCTCCCCGCTGACCCGGCCGACGCCGCCCGCCGCGTGTTCGAGCTGGAACGCGCACTCGCCGCGGGACATTGGGATGTCGTCCGACGTCGGGATGCCGAAAAGAGCTACAACCTCACCACTTTCGCCGACCTGGTCGCCGAGAACCCGGAATTCGACTGGGCCGCGTGGGTAGACGGTGTCGCCACCGGACTCGACCGTGACGGCAAGGACCTGTTCGCCGAACTCGTCGTGCGTCAGCCAGGCTACGTGCGCGCCTTCGCCGCCGCGTGGGCCGAGGTGCCGCAAACGGATTGGCAGGCGTGGGCGGCGTGGCAGGTGCTGCACGCGCGTTCGGGGTTCCTCACCGACGAGATCGTCGAGGAGTACTTCGACTTCTACGGACGCACTCTCACCGGCGCCGAGGAGAACCGCGAACGCTGGAAGCGCGGGGTGTCGCTGGTGCAGGAACTGCTCGGTGAAGCAGTCGGCAAACTGTATGTGGCCCGGCACTTTCCGCCGCAGGCCAAGGCCCGCATGGTGGAGTTGGTGGCCAATCTCCAGGAGGCCTACCGCCGCAATATCGCCGACCTCGAGTGGATGGGCCCCGACACCCGCGCGGCCGCACTGACCAAGCTGGAGAAGTTCACCCCCAAGATCGGCTACCCCGACACCTGGCGCGACTACTCCGCGGTCGAGATCGACGCGAGCGACCTGGTGGGCAACTACCGCCGTGGCCATGCCGCCGAGCACGACCGTGACCTGGGCAAACTGGGTGGCGAAGTCGATCGTGGCGAATGGTTCATGACCCCGCAGACCGTGAACGCCTACTACAACCCCGGCATGAACGAGATCGTGTTCCCCGCGGCGATCCTGCAGCCGCCGTTCTTCGACATGAACGCCGACGACGCCGCCAACTACGGCGGGATCGGCGCGGTGATCGGCCACGAGATCGGGCACGGCTTCGACGACCAGGGCGCGAAGTACGACGGCGACGGCAACATGCAGGACTGGTGGACCGACGAGGATCGCGCCGAGTTCGGCAAGCGCACCAAGGCCCTGATCGACCAGTACAACGTGCTCTCCCCCGCCGACCTGGACGACGAGCACACCGTGAACGGCGAATTCACCATCGGCGAGAACATCGGCGACCTCGGCGGATTGTCCATCGCCCTCGCCGCCTACAAGATCTCGCTCGAAGGCAAGGAACCTCCGGTGATCGACGGCCTCACCGGGCTGCAGCGCGTCTTCTACGGCTGGGCGCAGGTCTGGCGCACGAAGGCCCGCACCGAGGAGGCGATCCGCCGTCTCGCCGTCGACCCGCACTCCCCGCCGGAGTTCCGCTGCAACGCGGTGATCCGCAATATCGACAGCTTCTACGAGGCTTTCGACGTGACTCCGGCGGACAAGCTCTACTTGAAGCCGGAGGAACGTGTGACCATCTGGTGACGAGGTCTCGACCCTGCCGGTCGCCGGTAGGGTCGAAACCCACTGCATCGGAGAGGGACAATTCTCATGCGTCACCAGCAGGTCGCCGACAACGTCTTCACCATCGCGGGCACGGACGTGAACATGGTCCTGCTCCGCGAGGGTCGTGACCTCACCCTGATCGACGCGGGGTGGTACGGCGACGCCGGCCTGATCGAAGCCACCATCGAGGCCCTCGGTCATCGCCCCGAGGACATCACCGCGGTGCTGCTGACCCATGCTCACCTGGACCACGTCGGCGCCCTCAACCACCTACAGGCGAAGTACGGCATCCCCGCCTACACCAGTCGCCTCGAGGTGCCGCACGCCAAAGGCGAGGTCCACGAGTCCGCCACCCCGCTCGACGTGATCAAACGCCTCACCGACGTCTCCACCTGCGGCTGGGCCCTGAGGATCACCCGCGCGGGCGGCCTCCGTAAGAACCAGGTCCCCCACATCCAGCCCTTCCGCACCGCGGGCGAGCTGGATCTTCCCGGCCGCCCCACGCCGATCGCGACCCCGGGACACACCTCGGGCCACTCCGCCTTCCATCTCGCGGCCGCCGGCGCGGTAGTCACCGGCGACACCCTGGTTACCGCGCATCCCACCTCGAAATTCACAGGCCCCCAACTACTTCCCGACTTCTTCAACCACTCGACCCCGGAAACCCTCACAGCACTCGAGGCCCTCGAGCCGATCGCCGCCGACCTGGTTCTCCCCGGCCACGGTGACCCCTTCACCGAGGGCATCCGGCAAGCTGTCGACCGGGCGCGGACCCACGCGAGAACCGAACGGCGCGAATAACGAGTAGTCACCTAGTTGCTGTCGTCACTTTCGGCAAACGCGAGTAGTGACCATGTAAGTAGAGTTTGCGATAGCGAAAGTACAGTAAGAGCACATGGATTGGCCGGCCCACCGCACGGAGCAGCGTTCCTGGCAGGCGCGTGACGGACGAAGTCCGCGAGTCGGCCCCGTCCCCGAACAGGCAGCGGTGTCGATCCCACCGCGCATCGCCGAACTCGACTTCGCCACCAGGCGAACAACATCGGCTAGCGAAGCCGCCGTGATCGCCGTGACGCATCTCGAAGCCGGCCAGGGCCAGTATTCGGCACCGTTGCGCGAATTCCTGCTGCGCAGCGAAGCTGTCGCGTCGTCGCGGATCGAGCACATCGATGCGGGGTGGCGAGCATTCAGCAAATCTTTCGGCGGCGCGACGGCCGGACCTGAGGCGGCGTCACAGGTCAGCGCGGTCCGGGCACTCACCGGACTGGTCGACAGTGCGGCGACCGGCCGGATCACGGAGGCGAATCTGCTCAGCGCCCATCGTGTGCTGATCGCTCCGGAGTGGGAGAAGGCCGGACGATTCCGGACCGTCCAAACCTGGATCGGCGGTAGCGATTACACGCCGCTGCACGCCCTGTATGTGCCACCGCCACCGGAACTCGTGCCCGAACTGGTGGCCGACCTGCTCGCCTTCGTCGCGCGTGGTGATCTGCCGATCCTGGTCCAAGCGGCGATCGCGCACGCGCAGTTCGTGTCGATCCACCCGTTCGTCAGCGGCAACGGCCGGATCGGACGCGCCCTGGTGAGCGCCATTCTGCGCAGACGCGGGCTGACCGACAGAGTCACCGTCCCCTTGGCGTCGGTCATGCTCGCCGACACCTCCCGCTATTTCGCCCAGCTGGCCGCCTACCGCGCCGGTGCCGCCGACGAATTCGTCATCTATCTGGCGCTCGCCGCGGTGTACGCCAGCGAGGCGGCGATCGACTCGGCCCGCACTCTCGCCGCGCTCCCCCAGCGATGGCGAGACCGTGCCCGCCCCCGCGGCGGTTCCGCCGACGAAGCGCTCTTGGCGAACCTGGTCGAGCACCCGATTCTCACTGTGGCCGGCGCGAACGCCATCACGGCGACAACCGATTCGGCTACCTACCGTGCCCTCGAACGACTCGTCGACGTGGGCATCCTCGACGTCGTCTCCGACTCCAAACGAAACCGAATATGGGCCGCCACCGACATCCTCGCCGAACTCGACGCCCTCAACGCCGCGATCGGCCGCCGCACCGCGGCGGGCCTGTCCTAGCGCAAGCGCAGTTCGGTGTCCGCGTCGAAGAAGAACACCTCGTCCGGCTTCGGCCGCAGGTGCAGGGTTTCGCCGAGGGTGGTCTGGAAGCGGCGGTCCACCCGGACGACGATCTTGCCGGAGCGGGTGGACCAGTCGGTGCCCGCGCCGTGGGTGTAGACGAAGGATTCGGCGCCCAGTTCCTCGAGCAGTTCGGCGACGACGGTGATTCCGGCGGGATCGGTGGTGAATTCCCAGGATTCGGGGCGGATGCCGAGAACCACGCGCGCTCCGGAGATGTTGCGGGGCACCGGGATCCGCAGTCCGTCGAGCACTGCCTCGCCCTCGATCACGGGGGCTTCGAGCAGGTTCATGCCGGGTGAACCGATGAACCCGGCAACGAAGGTGTTCAACGGATTGTCGTACAGCTCACGCGGAGAGGCGATCTGCTGGAGGGTTCCGTCGCGGAGCACCGCGACACGGTGCCCCATCGTCATCGCTTCCACCTGGTCGTGGGTGACGTAAACGGTGGTCGTGCCGAGTCGCTGCTGCAACGCCGCGATCTGGGACCGGGTGCTCACCCGCAACTTCGCGTCCAGATTGGACAGCGGCTCGTCCATGCAGAACACCTGCGGGCGGCGCACGATGGCGCGGCCCATGGCCACGCGCTGACGCTGGCCGCCGGAGAGCTTGGCCGGTTTGCGGTCGAGCAGCGGCTCTAGCTCCAGCATCGCCGCGGCTTCCTTCACCCGAACCAAGGTGTCGGACTTCGACATTCCCGCGTTGCGCAGCGCGAAGCCCATGTTCTCGGCGACGGTCATGTTCGGGTAGAGCGCGTAGCTCTGGAACACCATCGCCACGTCGCGGGCGCGCGGCGGCAGGTCGGTGACATCGCGCTCACCGATGCGAATCGTGCCCGCCTCCACGGATTCGAGTCCGGCCAGCATCCGCAGGCTGGTCGACTTGCCGCAGCCGGAAGGGCCGACCAGCACGAGGAATTCACCATCGGCGATGTCGATGTCGAGTGCGTCGACGGCGGGGGCGTCGGCGCCGGGATAGCGATGGGTCACACCGTCGAACTGCACTGTCGCCATGGCGAATTCTCCTAGCGGGAAAGCGAAACGGGCCGGTGGTCACAACGAACACCGGCCCGTGGGGGAACTACTTGGGCAGCTTGGGCGTGATCTGCCGGTCGATGATCGCCTGCACGTCGGCGGCCACCTTCGCGAGAACCGTTGCCGGATCGGCGTTCTGGAGGCCGATCTGCTCGTAGCCGGTGCCGATGATCTGATCGGCGCCGGGCACGAACACGCGGGCGTAGTCCTGCGACTTCGCTACCGAGAGCTGGTCGATGGCGACCTTGGAATTGGGGTTCTTCGCCAGGAAGTCGATCTCGCTCGGGTCGGTCACGGCCGACTTGCGCACCGGCATATAGCCCGTGTTCTGCGTGAAGTACGCCGTGTTGGCCGCGTTGGTGATGAACTCGATGAACTTGAGCGCGTTGACCTTTCGCGTGTCGGAGATCCGCGACGGAATCGCCAGACCGGCGCCGCCGGTGGTGACGCCGGGACCGTTCGGGTGCGGCAGGAACGCGGTGCCGACCTCGAACTTGCCGTCGGCGTTCTTCTTGATGCCCTTGAGGTCGCCGGTGGAGGCGATGGTCGAGGCCGCGACGCCGGTGCCGAAGTCGACCGCGATCTGCGGGCGGATCGCGGCGTACTTCTTGACATTGATCGAGTCGCGCAGGTAGGTGGCCGCGGCGATCGAACCCGGATCGGTGAACTTCAGCTTCCACTGATCGGAGTAGGCGCCGCCGAAGGTCCAGTTCGGGCCCTGGAAGGTCCAGCCCAGGTAGTTCTTCGCGTCACCCCAGGCGTGCGCGAACTTGTCGGCGCCGACGAGCGACTGCAGCTTCGGGCCCCACTCGTCGAATTCCTGCCAGGAGTTCGGGCCGCGGTCGGGCAGTCCGGCCTTCGCCCAGACGTCCTTGTTGTAGTAGAACAGCGGCGTCGAGCGGGCGTAGGGCAGCGCGTAGTGCTTGCCGTCGAACAGGTAGTCGGCGGCGAGGGAGTCGACGTAGTCGCTCAGCTGCACACCCGCGGCGCCGAAGTGCCCGTCGAGCGGTTCGATGGCCTTGCTCAGCGCGTAGTTGAACCACCAGACGTCCGACAGCACCACAACATCGGGCAGGTCACCACCGGTGAGCGCGGCGTTGAACTTCTGCGCCACCTCCTCGTAGTTCTTGCCCGCGTCGACCAGGTTCACCTTCAGGTCGGGGTTCTTCGCCTGGAACCGGTTGATCAGCTCCAGCTCCAGCTCCTTGGAGGTACCGGGGTGGTTGGACCAGAAGGTGATGGTGTTGGCGTCACCGGAATCACCGGATCCGCCGCCGGTGCCCGCGCACGCGGACAGTGCCGCGGCAGCGGCGACGCCGCCGGTCAGGCCGAGGAAGCCACGGCGACTCAACGCCGGGAATCGTGAGTTGGACACTGGCGAACTCCTGTTCGAGAACTATCCCTTGACCGCACCGGAGGTGAGGCCCTTGATCATGTGACGTTGCAGGGCAAGGAAGACGATGAGGATCGGCAGCATCGTGAGCACGGTGCCCGCCATCACCGGCCCCCAGTTGGTGACGCTGGGGTTCTCGGTGTTCTGCAGCAGAGTCAGCCCCACCGGCAGCGTCGCGACATCGGCGGAATCGGCTATCAGGAACGGCCAGAGGTACTCGTTCCACTCGTTGACCAGCGTGACCACCGCGAACGCCACCATCGTCGGTCCCGACATGGGCAGCACCACGCGGGTGAGCAGCCGCCACCAGTTCGCCCCGTCCATCCGCGCCGCCTCGATCACCTCGGCGGGCAGCGACAGGAAGTGGTTGCGCATCAGGAAGGTGCCGAAGGCGACGCCGCAGAGCGGAATGATGATGCCCTGGAAGGTGTTGCGCCAGCCGAGCTGTGCGATGAACGCGTAGTTGGAGATGACGGTGATCTGGTTGGGCACCATCAGTGCCGCGATGATCACCAGGAACACGATGTTCTTGCCGGGGAAGCGCAGGAACACCAGGCCGTACGCGCTGAACACCCCGAGCGCGAACTTCACCACCGACACCACGCCGGTGACGATCAGCGAGTTCCGCAGGAACGTCCAGAACGGCACCGTGGTGGTGGCGTGGCTGTAGTTCTCCGGATGCCAGCTGTGCGGCCAGTAGACCGCGGGCTGGGTGTAGATGTCGGAGCGGTCCTTGAGCGAGGTGATCAGGATCCAGAACAGCGGGACTCCGACGATGATCAGCACACACACCATCGCCGCGTAGCCGAGGAGCGTCACGGCACGTTCGCGCCGCTTGTACGACAGTGTCTGCGGGCCTACATGTTTCATCGTTCGCCTCGGTCCATCACGCGTACCTGGATCAACGTGACCACCAGCAGCACCACGAACATGATCGTGGCCACGGTGGCGCCGTAGCCGGCCCGGAAATTGCGGAACGACTCCTCGTACACCTGGAACACCATCGTCGTCGTGCCGTTGCCGAGCGGTCCGCCGCGCGTCATCACATTGATGATGTCGAAGACTTGCAGCGAGTTCAGCAACACGGTGATCGACAGAAAGAAGGTTGTCGGACGCAGTTGTGGCAGAAGAACTTTCGTGAATCGGGTCCAGCTGCTCGCGCCATCCATTTCGGCCGCTTCGAGCAATTCGGCGCGCACGCCTTGCAGCGCGGCCAGATAGATCACGAAGGCATAGCCGAGGTTCTTCCAGATGTAGGTGAGCGTCACCATGAACAGGGCCCAATCCGGGTCCTGATAGAAATCCGGCACATTGTCGACGCCGAGCCGGTGCAGGACGTCTTGTACCAGACCGAAACTCGGATCGAAGATGAATTGAAAAGCTACGCCGATCGCCGCGCCCGAAATCACGAACGGTGCGAATATCGCCGAGCGGACTACATTGCGCCCGAACAGTTTTCGATCGAGCAGCATGGCCAGCGCGAGACCGAGCGCCATACTCACCACAACGGCCGCCACGGTGAAGATCACCGTATTGCTGACGACCTTCCATGAGTCGTCGCGCTGCCACCACTCGATGTAGTTGTCGAACCCGACCGAATTCGCCACCGGGTCAGCGATATTCCAGTCGGTGAACGATAGCCGGATGTTATCGGCAAGCGGTCGGTAAACGAACAGGGTGAGCAGCGCCAGGTTCGGCACCATGAGTACCGCGAACAGCGCGTAGTCCTGCCACGGACGGCTTCTCCCGGGGAGTACCCGCTCTGGACTCTTTCGCACCGCGGCAGCTTTACGGCGCATGGCGAACCGTTGGTTAACCCTGCCCGCCGATTTTCTGAACATCGGGCACACAGTGCCGATTACAGCAAAAACCCGAACAACACGACCTCGATTGATCGTATTGTTCGGGTTTTGTTCAGTGCATCGCGCTCAGTACATCAGTTCCAGTCGCCGAGACCGTCGCCCGCACTGAGGGTTCCGCCCTGGGTGCCGGTGATGACCACGGCGTCACCACGGCGCGAGTTCTCCAGGAACCACTTCGCGTCCTCGGTGCTCACGTTGAGGCAGCCGTGGCTGGCGTTCGAATAGCCCTGCTGCGCAACCGACCACGGCGCGGCATGTACGAAGATGCCGCTGTTGGAGATGCGGGTGGCGTATTCGACCTCGAGCTTGTAGCCCTCGGGATCGGTGACCGGCACGCCGTAGGTGGACGAGTCCATGGTCATCTTCTCGAGCCGCTCACCCACGATGTAGGTGCCGTTGGGGGTCTCGTGGCCGGTCTTGCCGAGCGAGGTCGGCATCTCGCGCACGACTTCACCGTTGATCGTCACGACGATCATCTTGGTGGCGTCGTCGACGGTGGCGACGAACGCGTCACCGATGTGGAACGCGCTGGAGGTGCCACCCGCGGCCACGGTCACGTTGGTGTTGGCCGGCCAGAACTCGGCGGGCTTCCAGCGAACCTGCTTGCTGGAGGTCCAGTAGAAGTAGCCGGGCGCGTTGGTGCTCGAGGTGACCTTGATGGCCCGCTCGGCGGCCGCGCGGTCCTCGACCGGCTCCTGGAAGGTGATGATGATCGGCTGCGCGACGCCGACGGTCTCGCCGTCGGCGATGTTGATGTTCGGCGGCGCGAAGGGCGCCTGCTGCGCGGGCTCGTTCACCGCGGGCTGGCTCGAACCGGCGCCGAAGCCCGGCAGAGTCGGCTGAGCCTGCGCGGGCACGGCGATCAACGCGCCGGACGCTGCGATCGCTGCCGACAGCAGCAGACCCCGGCGGAGCCAGTGCGATTGCCGCATATTTGCCTCGTAGTGCATAGGTTTCTCGTCCATTCCATCTCTCGTTCCGCGTGCGGCGGCGCGAGATCTACTCAGTGACGCTCGTTCTCATGTGCCGTAGAGGCCGCAACGGGTCTCTACGGGGTAACGACTTCCCCGACCCTGACCCTCCATTACTACCCGCACCAGGTGACACGGTGCCAGCCGCGCCGAGCGGTGATAACAGGGCCGCAACTATGTGCCGTGGGTCACATAACATCCTGTTATTCATCGGCTTTCGTCAAACGCCGCGCTCACAGCGGCGAGTCGGCGGCGGTGCGTGCGAACAGCGGGGAAACACACCGGTGTGACTCTCAAACGTCACGTGAGGCAGATCACCCGGTGCGTGTGAAGTGGATCGCCCGATCCGGTGCGGTCGCGAGATTGCGGGGCACGGTGCGCGGTCGCCCACCGAGCGCCAGCGCGGGATCCAGGGTCAACCGGACCTCGGTCAGCAGCGTGGCCAGCACGATCCGCAGCTCGTAGTCGGCCAGTGTCGCGCCGATACAGCGCCGGTGACCACCCCCGAACGGCGCGAACTCGAATGGCGTGACGGTGCGGTCGAGGAACCGGTCGGGGTGGAACAGGTGCGGTGCGGGCCAGGTGGACGGTTGGCTGTGCAGCACGCCGACGGCAAGGCCGATGGTGGCGCCCGCCGCCACGTCGACCCCGAGCCAGCGCAGCGGCTCCTTCACCGTGCGCAGCACGATCGGCACCGGCGGATGCAGGCGCAGGGTTTCCTGGCAGACGGCGTCGAGCAGCGGGAGCCGGGCCTGCTCGGCCGGGTCGTCGCCCGCGGCGGGTAGCTCGGTGAGCAGTCGGGCGAGCAGGCCGGGTTCACGGTGCAGGTGGTAGAGCGCCGAGGTGAGCGTGGTCGCGGTGGTTTCGTGGCCCGCGACGAGCAGGGTGCGCAGCTGCTCGCACAGTTCGGCATCGGTGAGGGTGGTGCCGTCGTCGTAGCGGGTGGCGAGGAGGAGATCGAGCAGGTCACCGTCGGCGGGGCCGGTGCGGCGCCGGCGGGTGATGTCGGCCAGGATCAGCTCGTCGAGCCGCTCCCGAGCCGCGGTGAACCGCTCCCACGGACCGAAACCGCCTATGCCACGGCGCAATACGGGCGCCACCAGGAGCGGGGTGGTGAAGGCGGTGAGGAAATCGGTGACCACGCCGCCGTATTCGGCCGCGCGATCGGAATCGGCGCCGAACACCGCGGCGAGGATGACGCGCAAGGTGATGGCGCGCGCGGCCGCCAGCGAATCGATGCGCGTGCCGAGCTGCCAGGGACCTCGTGCACCGTGATGGATCTCGTTCAGTGTCGCCTCGCGAATCACCTTGCCCAGCAGTCGCACCCGCGCGCCGTGCAGTGCGGGCGCCAGCAGCGCGCGGTCGGTGCGATGCCGCGTCCCGGAACTCAGAATCAGCGACGCGGCCCCGACCATCGGCTCGATCGGATTGGGCCGCGGCGGCTCGAGCAGCGCCACCGGCGCCCGGAACAACGCGCGTGCGCCCTCGGCCGTTCCAGTGAACAGCACCGGCGGAAACCCGGGGAACCCGACCGCGAACGGATCACTGCGCGCGGCGCGTCGTCGCAGGTAGCCCTCGAAATCCCGCCCCGCGGCCACGCCGTGCAGCAGGGACAACCGCGGCGCAGTGGGCGCAGGGCTCGGCGAACTCATGCCCAGTACTACGTGGCACCCCTTCGAGAGGTTCGATCGCCGCGCACCGTCCCCTGCGCCATCGCCGCCAGCTTGGCCAACCGCGCGTCACCGAGCGCCGTCACGGCCCCGCCCAGCCGATTGGTGACGAACGCGATCGACATCCCCAGATCGGGATCGGCATAGGCACCGGAGCCGCCGACACCATAGTGGCCGAAAGCATGTCGTGGTTGCTGCTTGGTCATCAGTACCGGCCGGTGGTAGCCGAGGGTGAACCGCAGCGGCAGTCCGAGGACATAGTCGCGACTGCTCGTCTGCTGGGTGCGGTTGATCGTCTCGATCGTCTCCGGCCGCAGGAACCGCACGTCGCCCACCTGCCCACCGTTGGCGAGGGCCCCGTACATCCTGGCCAGTGCCCGCGCCGAGAACACCCCGTTCCAGCCGGGCATCACCGCGTCGTGCACCCGTGGATCGCGGACCAGTTCGTCGAAGCTCTCCGGCATACCCGCCTCGGCCAGACCACGCGCCGGTCGCACCCATGACAGCACCGACGACGCGGTGTTCCAGCGGATCCCCGGTGGCGCCAGATGCGGAAAGATCTTCGCGATCCGATGCCGCTCGCCCGGCGGCACCTGGAACCAGAACTCGTCGATTCCCAAGGGCTGGGCCACTTCTCGGCGCAATACCGCCGTGAACGGATCGCCGGTGACCCGCTGCACGATCTCGGCGACCAGCCAGCCGAAGGTGATCGCGTGATAACCCGAGGTGCGGATGCGGCGCGGGTCGGCGGGGCTCTCGGCCAGGGCGGTCACCACCGCGTCGTAGTCGAGAATGCCCTCCCGACCCGGCACCAGCCCGCGCACGCGGTGCAGGCCCGCGCGATGGGACAGCACATCACGCACAGTGATGTCGTCCTTGCCGTGCGACCCGAACTCCGGCCAGTAGGTGGCCACCGGCTCCTCGTAATCGATGAGCCCGCGCTCGGCCAGCCGATGCAGCACGGTGGCGGCGACACCCTTGCCGGTGGAGAAGGTGAGCGCGATGTTCTCGCCGGTCCAGCGCTGATCCTTGGCCGCCCAGCCGGCCCAGATGTCGACGACCGGGCGTCCGTCCAGGTAGATGGCCAGCGCACCGCCGCCACGACTGGGCTGGGCGAACATCCCGAAGAAATGATCCGCGAGCCGGATGAAGCGCGGATCGACCACCATTTGCCGTGGCGCCGCGAAGTCGTCGACCGGTGCTGACACGATGGATACCTCCTGATACACGCGATCCGGGGGCCCCGCGCCGCACACGGCGACCGGAATCCCAAGGGTATCGCAGGGACAGACCCGCCGGTTGGAGTCGACGGGGGTGGCTCCGGTGGTGTATTCACAATGGGTGTTTGCAGATTTGCCAATCGGCCGGCTCGTCGGCGCGATCGCCATCACCGTGACCGCGTTCGTCTCGACCGGTTGCGGAGGCACCATCGACGGCCACGCCCAGCCGGCGATCGATGTCGTCCCCGCGACCAGCACCGCGACGCCGACCACCAAGCCGGGCAAATCGACCACCGGCAAACCCACCGCGAGCAAGCCCGCGCCGACGTCGAGCAAGGGCGGCAAGACCGACTTCCAGGCCAACGTCGGCGACTGCGTCGCGCTCGGCGGCACGGTCAACGACGCGACCATCGAGAAGGCCGCGTGCGGTAGCCGTTCGTCGAACTACAAGGTCATCGGCAAGGCCAAGACCAGCAACGGCTGCGTCGGCGACCGCGACAACTTCTACGCCGAGACGCTCAACGGCATCGAGACCGGCGCCCTGTGCCTCGACATCGACTGGGTCGTCGGCGGCTGCATCGACGTGGGCGGCGACGAACCCAAGCGCATCGAGTGCGGCGAGGGCGGGACCGAACCGGTCAAGGTCATCACGATCAACAAGAACTCCGACAGCGTCGACGACTGCCCCGATGCCGCCGATTCCGGCTTCAAGTACGCCGAGCGCCACGTCGTCGTCTGCGTGGAGAGCCTGTAGTCCCTACGAAAGACGTGGGTGGCGGCTAGTTTGGAGTAGTGCCACAGACGGTTCGGCTGAACTCGGCCACGGGCCGGTGGATTCTGCTCGCCACCATCCTCGGCTCGTCGATGGCGTCGCTGGACGCCACCGTCGTCTCCGTCGCGCTGCCACGGATCGGCGAATCGCTGCACACCGATGTCGCCGGGTTGCAATGGACCGTGAACGGTTACACGCTCACGCTGGCCTCCTTCATCCTGCTCGGCGGTTCGCTCGGCGACCGGCTCGGCCGTCGGCGTGTCTTCGTCTGGGGCATCGTCGGATTCGCGATCACCTCGCTGCTGTGCGCGGTCGCGGTGAACATCGAGATGCTCGTGGCCGCGCGCTTGCTGCAAGGCGTGGCGGGCGCGTTGCTCACCCCGGGCAGCCTGGCGCTGATCTCGGCGTCGATCGATCGACGCGACCAGGGCAGTGCGATCGGACTGTGGTCCGGTCTCGGCGGGGTGGCCGGTGCGTTCGGGCCACTGCTCGGTGGTGGCTTGATCGATCTGGTCGGCTGGCGGGCGATCTTCCTGCTCAATGTGCCGCTCGCGCTGGTGGTCGCCGTCGTCACGCTCAAATATGTCCCGGAGAGCCGTGATCCGGAGGCGCCCGCGCGGATCGACATACCGGGCGCGGTGATCGTCGCGCTCGCACTCGGTGCGCTCACACTGGGCCTCATCGATTCCCGGGTGGTGCTGGTGGCGGTCGGGCTGGCCGCGCTGGCGTGTTTCGTGCTGGTGGAACTGCGCAGCCCCAATCCGCTGGTACCGCCGTCACTGTTCCGGTCGCGGGTGTTCACGGTGGCGAATCTGGTGACGTTGCTCGTGTACGCCGCGCTCGGCGGCGTCTTCTTCCTGCTGGTGCTGCAATTGCAGCTGGTGGCCGGGTACTCGCCGATGGCCTCGGGCGCCGCCGGACTGCCCGTCACCCTGCTGATGCTGGTGCTCTCGGCGCCCGCGGGCCGATGGGCGCAGCAGCACGGGCCGCGGATTCCGATGACGTTCGGTCCGCTGCTGGCCGCGGGCGGGGTGTTCGCGTTGCAGCGGATCGGACCGGGCGCGGACTATCTCACCGATGTGCTGCCCGGCGTGTTCGTCTTCGGGCTCGGACTGTCGGTGCTGGTAGCGCCGTTGACCGGCGCGGTGCTCGCCGCGGTGCGCGAGGGCGAGGCCGGCATCGCGTCCGGAGTGAACAACGCCGTGGCGCGAACGGCACAGCTGCTCGCCGTCGCGGCGTTGCCAGGGGTGGCCGGGTTGTCCGGTGCGTTCGACGACCCGGTCGCCTTCGCCGCCGGCTTCGACACCGCGATGCGCTGGTGCGCGTTGTTGCTGCTGATCGGCGCGGGGGTCGCGGCGGTCCTGCTCCGCGTGCCGCGTCAGCCTGCGCAGCCCGAACGCGTCGACTGCCTGCCGCATTGCGCGGGCGCCGACGGACCCGCGCTGGCACCGAAATCGCTTGCCACATAGCGAGAGCGGGCCGCGTGGACAACCACGCGACCCGCTCGACATCCGGGGAGTACGGGCGAGGGACTAGATCGGGTGATAGCCCGACCCCACGCCGCCGCGGGCGTTGATGTCGTCCATGATCGAGTTCATGTTCGTCCCGACCTCGGGCCCGAAGCAGGCCAGCGCGAGATAGGCGTTGACCATGCCGACCAGTGTCGAGCCGACGACGACCGGCGCGCCGGAATCGCCCTCGACCACGCACATCTGCGACCAGGTCTCGGTATTGGTCGCGAACACGTCGCCCCAGGTGATGCCGCAGGTATTGCCGGTGGTCCGGCCTTCCTTACAGACGATCGTAGGGAACTGCGCCGGTCCGCCGACGCCGGTGATGGTGACGTTGCCGATTCGGTTGACCGGGATGATCCGGCCCGGCGTGAACTCGATGACCGCGTAGTCGAGTTCGGAGTCGCTGTACACGAAACGGCCGATCTCGCCGTAGCCTCGATCCACCTCGGCGCTGACCGTCGCGCCCGCGTCGCCGCAATGGCCCGCGGTCAGTCCGACCAGCCTGCCCGCGCCGTCGTGTCCCACCGTGGTGACGGTGCACTCGAACGCGTTGTCGATCACGATGCCGGAGCCGCCGCCGATCACCGGGGGGCCTGCTTGCGCGTTGGCCGCACCGGTGCCCAGCAGAGCTGCACCGAGGGCGAGGGCGAAGGCGGTGTTGGCCACCTTGGCGAGTTTGCTGAACATGTCCCTCCAGATGTCGGAAGTTCGCACAGTATCAATACGGTCTGTCTATCGTGCCTGTATTCGGTCCCGGGCGCGCCCCCGGACCGGTGCGTTTGCCGCCGTGTCGTGCGGGTCTTCCCGAAGTAGTTGTCATAGCGATTCCCTATTGCAATCGCCAAGCGGCGCGTCGTTCGTGATTCTCGCGTGAAGTGTTCGGATAATTCGACGAGGACTTCGTTATGAATGACAAAGTTCCGCAATATTCCTTTACCGCGACCGCTGGTACTGGGAATCCATGCGGGAAAAGGACTTCGCGGGTAATCCCTGGAATCCCGGAATTACGGCCTGTAGGGTCCGGCATGGCCGGTCTCATAGCCGTTTCGGACAGTGACCTCTATCTATGACAGCGCTCACATGTCGGTGATGTGTTCTGCGCTACTCCGTAGTAAGGTGCGTCAAGCAAACAAGTCGCCGGGGCGTTGAGGGCCCGGCGTCGAGAGGGGTTATGCAGTGCAGTCGACCGAGAGTCCGCCCACACGTTCACGAGTCAGCGAGGCTGTCGACTGGACGAAGGGCCTTTGGGACGACCACCCGAAGAAGTCGCTGGAAACCTTCGGTCGACAGATCACGATGGGTATCGAAGCGATCACGGAGTTGATCGTCGCGATCTTCCGTCGGCGTTTTCCTTTCGACGAGTTCGTCCGGCAGTCCGCGTTCATGGCCAGTGTCGCCGCGGCACCGACACTGCTGGTCGCCATCCCGATCGCGGTGATCGTCTCGATCCAGGTCGGCGCGGTCGCGGGCCAGGTCGGTGCTACGTCGTTCATCGGCGCGGCCAACGGCCTCGGCATCATCCAGCAGGGCGCCCCGCTGGTCACCGCGCTCATGATCGCCGGTGCCGTCGGTTCGGCCATCTGCGCCGACCTCGGTTCCCGCACCATCCGTGAAGAGATCGACGCGATGAAGGTCATGGGTGTCGACCCGCTGCGCCGCCTGGTGGCTCCCCGCCTCGGCGCCGCGATGCTGGTCAGCTTCCTGCTCTGCGGCTTCGTCGTCTTCGTCGGCTTCCTGACCGGCTACATGTTCAACATCTTCGCCCAGGGCGGTACGCCCGGCTCCTACATGAGCACCTTCGCCTCGTTCGCGGTCACCCGCGACCTCGCGGTGGCGCTGTTGAAGTCGGTCCTGTTCGGTCTGATCGCCTCGATCATCGCCTGCGACTGCGGCCTGAACGCTCGCGGTGGTCCCGGTGGTGTCGCCAACGCGGTGAACTCCGCGGTGGTCAGCTCCACCGTCATGCTGCTCGGTGTCAACGTGGCGATCACCCAGATCTACGCCGCCGTCTTCCCCCCACAGGTGGTCTGAGCCATGTCATCTACGTACGTACCTCCGCTACTGCGGCCGATCCGGTCGCTGCAGAAGGCCAGCAAGGCGCCCGGCGACATGCTCGCCCGCCTCGGCCACCAGGTCTTCTTCTTCCTGCGTTCGGTCGGGTCCATCCCGCTGGCCTTCAAGCAGTACCCGAAGGAGGTCTGGCGTCTGCTCTCCGACGTCACCTGGGGTAACGGCAACATCGTCGTCGGTGGTGGCACCATCGGCGTCATCCTGATCATCAGCGCCTTCGGCGGGATGACGGTGGCCATTCAGGGCCACACCTCGCTGAACCTGCTCGGATTGAGCCCCATCACGGGCGCGATTTCGGCCTTCGCCACCACCCGCGAGCTCGGCCCGCTGCTGGCGGCCTTGGCCTTCGCGGCCCAGGCGGGCTGTCGATTCACCGCACAGCTGGGCGCCATGCGCATCTCCGAGGAGATCGACGCGCTCGAGTCGGTGGCGATTCGCCCGCTGCCCTACCTGGTGAGCACCCGGATGATGGCCGCGGTGATGGCGATCGTGCCGCTGTATTGCCTCGGTCTGACCATGGCCTACCTGGCCTGCTCGGTCACCGTGCAATTGATCGGCGGTACGGCGTCGGGCACCTACTCGCACTACTTCTTCCAATTCCTGGTGCCGACGGACGTCCTCTACTCCCTGCTCAAGGCGATCATCTTCGTCATGATCACGACGTTCATCCAGTGCTACTACGGCTTCTTCGCCTCGGGCGGTCCCGAAGGCGTCGGCGTGGCGGCCGGCCGCGCGATCAAGATGTGCATCATCCTGGTCGTGTTCGCCGACCTCCTCATGACATTGGCGATCTGGGGCATCAACCCCGGTATCAGGATCTCGGGGTAGGCGCGCGATGATCATCGATCCCAGTGGGCGCGGTCCCACCATGAAGCAGTTGTACGTGGCCGGTACCGCCGGTCTGATCGTCTTCGGCGTCATCCTGGCCTTCCTCACGGCCCGCTACCAGGGCTACTTCGTTCCCAAGGTCAACGTGGTCGCGAACCTGTCGACCACCGGTGACGGCCTGCCCTCCGATGCCGACGTGAAGTTCCGCGGCGTGCTCGTGGGCGTGGTGAAGAACGTCGAGATCGGCAAGAGCGCCGAACAGAAGGTGAACATCGAGCTCAAGCCCGAGTTCGCCGACGGCATCCCCAATACCGTCACCGCCCGCGTGGTGCCCTCCAACCTCTTCGCGGTCACGTCCGTGGAGCTGGTCTACAACGGTGCGAACAGCCAGCACCTGAAGGAGGGCTCGCAGATCCCCGAGGACCGCAGCCAGGGCACCATCGCGCTGCAGGACACGCTCACCACGGTGCGCGACATCCTCGACGAGGTCGATCCGGTGCAGCTGGGTCGCGTGCTCGGCACGCTCACCCAGGCGCTCGACGGCAGCGGCCGGGTTCCCGGCTCGACCATCCAGCGCCTCGACCACTGGCTGACCACGGTCGCCGACGCGGGCCCGAACGTGGGCGGCATGCTGGACAACTTCTCCAACTCCGCGCACGCGCTGAACCAGTCGGCGCCGGAACTGCTCGACGTGCTCGGCTCCTCGGTGCAGACCGCGAACACCATCGCCACCAAGCGCGAACAGCTGATCGCGCTGCTGGCCGGTGCGAGCGCCACCACCGACCGGGTGAACGACCTGTTCGCGTCGAATCCCGATGTGGGCAAGGAAGTCACGGTCGGTATGAACGCCACCCTGGGTGCGCTGGCCGCCGACCCCGCGTCGATCACCAAGACCTTCCAGGTCTTCGGTCCCTCGCTGGCCCAGCTCAACACCACCTTCCACGGTGGACCGAGCGGCAAGCAGATGGTGTGGAACGCCGGCCTGACCTTCACGCCGTACCAGCCCAACACCGTTGCCGACTGCCCGCGCTACGGCGACCTGCTCGGACCGAGCTGCTTCACCGCACCGGCCGAGGCCTCGCTGCCGGCCATCCCGGACAACCTGCGTCCGCGCAAGCTCGACTCGGCCGCGGGTCTCCCGCCGCTGGTGTCGATTCCGGGCATGCCCGACATCCCGGGTCTCACCAGTCCCGGTGTCGCGCCGATGCACACAGCCAACGGCACCGAGATCAAGCCGTTCCAGGGCACGCCGCTCGAGGGTCTCGTCCCCTCGATCCAGATTCCGGGCCTGCCCGGTGTGCTGGGTGGCGCGCCCGCTCCCGCGGCCGCTCCGGCCGCGGCGCCCGCTCCGGCGAGCGTGCCCACCGCGACACCGATCTCCTACTCCGGTGACGCGGCGATGACTCAGCTGCTCGGTCGCAAGCCGAACGCGTCCGAATATCTGCTGCTCGGTCCGATTCTGAAGGGCGGAACCCTGCAAGTGTCCGAAAACGGGGGTGGCGCATGAGTATCCGTAAGCCACTGATCGGGTTCAGTATCTTCGCGCTCGTGTCACTGCTCGTCACCGTGGTCGTGTGGAACACACTGGCTCGCACGGTCGACGGTGACACCCGCAAGTACACCGCGATCTTCACCGACGTCCTCGGGCTGCGGCCCGGCGACGATGTCCGGATGGCCGGCGTACGCGTCGGCAAGGTCGAGAAAATCGAGCTCGACGGCAAGAACGACGCCAAGGTGTCGTTCATCGTGCAGAGCGACCAGACCCTGTTCAACGACACCAAGGCGCTGGTCAGGTACCAGAACCTGATCGGTCAGCGCTATGTGGCGCTGACCCCGGGCGCGACGCCGAGCCCGGAGCCGCTCAAGAGCGGCTCCACCATTCCGCTCGACCGCACCGAGCCCTCGTTCGATATCTCGGCCCTGCTCAACGGTTTCCAGCCGCTGTTCCAGGCGCTCGAGCCCGCCGAGGTCAACGCGATGTCGGAGACCCTGATCCAGGCGCTGCAGGGCGACGGGGTTTCGCTGTCGGCGTTCATCGTTCAGGCGGCCCAGTTGGCCACCGATTTCCAGCGTCGCGACGCGATCCTGTCCGACGTGATCACCAACCTGTCCGGTGTGATGGCTGGGTTGGCAAAGCGAGGGGATGAATTGGAGACCCTGATTACCCAGACCAGGGCGTTGATCGGCGGACTCTACGACCAGGGTCAGTCGCTGCAGGCGTCCACGGTCACCCTTGCCGATTCCACGACCGCGCTGGTCGGGATGATGACCAAGATCCAGCCGAAGCTGGCTGCGACCCAGAACTCGACCACCGCGGCGCTGAATCTGCTGCTGGCCAACGGCGCCAAGCTCGACCAGGTCGCGATCGACATGCCTTCCATGCTCGCCGACCTCGGCCGGATGACATCGGAAGGCACCCACGCCAACGCCTACCTGTGTGGTCTGGACATCTCGCTCTACGGGGTTCTGTTCCCGCGCGGTCTGGTCAGCCAGATCGGTGGCACCGGCCATTCCGAGGTGTGCAGATGAGCAAGATCAAGTCAGCCTTCGTCGGTAACCGCAACTTCTGGCTGGGTGTGATCGGTGCGCTGTGCATCGTGTTGCTGCTGGTCGGTTCGAGCATCTACCAGTTCATCGGGCTCGGAAAACAGTCCATCGACGCGGAATTCGTGCAGGCCGCGGGCATCAAGACCGGTGACAAGGTCGCGGTCTCGGGTGTGCAGGTCGGCACGGTCTCCGGCGCCAAGATCGAGGGCGATCACGTGGTGGTCACCCTCGACGTGGACAGCTCGCTCAAGCTCGGTCCCGACGCGCACGCCGCGATCAAGATGGCGACCCTGCTCGGCGCGCGCTACGTGGACCTGCAGCCGGGCGACGGCACGGGTCTGAAGAACAAGACGATCCCGCGCAACAACACCGACGTGCCGTACAACATCGCCGATGTGGTGCAGGTCGGTACGCCCAAGTTCGAGGCGCTCGACACCAAGAAGCTCGCCGCCTCGCTCAACACCATCAACTCCCAGCTCGGCGATTCGCCGGAGCTGGTCGCCCAGGCGCTCGACAGCGTCGGCGCGGTCGCGAAGGTCGTCGACCAGCGCAAGGGTGAGGTCGACAGTCTGATCAAGGACCTCAACCGGGTCACCCAGCTGCTCGCCGACAACCGCAACTCGATCCTGCTCGTCATCACCCAGGGCGAGGCCATCGCCAACCGGGTGATGGAACGGCAGAGCCTGCTGCGCCAGCTGCTGGACAATGTCGCCACGCTGACCCGTCAGCTGGAGGAGATCGGCGCCCAGAACGGCGATCAGTTCGGCGGCACCATCAGCCAGCTCAACACCATGGCCGAGGGTCTGCAGAAGAACAAGGACAATCTCGACAAGCTGCTGCAGATCGGTCAGCCCACGGCGCGCTACTTCAACAACGCGCTCGGCAACGGTAACTACGGTTCGGTCGCACTGCCGTGGTTGTTCCCGGACAACTGGCTGTGCTTCGTTCAGGTGATCCAGGGGTGCCAAGGATGAAACTGACCAACAAGCTCCGCATCGCGCGTACCATGATGATCGCCACCACCGCGCTGGCCCTCGGCAGCTGCTCGCTGATGCCGAGCCAGTTCGACGACGCGCTCGGCCGCTCGACCAAGATCACCGCCGACTTCGAGAACATCGCGGGCATGTACGAGGGCAACGAGGTCATGGTCCTCGGCCTCGCGGTGGGCAAGGTCGACAAGATCGTGCCCAAGGGCACCTACGTCGAGGTCCACATGACCGTCGACGCCGGCGTCAAGATCCCGAAAGACGCGATCGCGGCGATCATCTCGCCCTCGATCGTCACCGACCGCCACATCGAGGTGAGCCCGCCGTTCACCGGCGGTGAAGCGCTGAAGTCCGGCGATCACCTGCCCAAGGCGCGCACCAGGACCCCGGTCGAGCTGGACACGATGATCAAGACCATCGACCAGTTCGCCGCCGCCCTCAAGCCCGAACCCGGCCAGGAGGGTCTCGGCCCGCTGTCGGGCCGGGTGCTCTACCCGGTGCTCAACGGCAACGGCCAGAAGATCAGGGAAACCCTCGACGCGCTCTCGGGTGCGTTGAAGGTCGGTGTCGACAACAAGGACGCCATCGCCAACATCATCATCAAGCTCAACGAGCTCACGACGATGCTGGCCGACAACGATCAGTCGGTGCGCGACTTCAGCGACCGGGTGACCGCCATGTCGGGGCTGCTCGCCGAACAAGCTCCTGGCCTGCAGGCCACCCTCGATCAGCTCAACCAGTTCCTGAACAACACCTCGACGACCTTCGCCGGGCATCAGGAAGAACTGGCCGCCTCGCTGACCGGCCTGACCACCGTCACCAACCAGTTGCGCGCCAACTCGGGCGCGATGGTCGAGATCGTCGACATCGTGCCGCTGCTCATGCAGAACATCGACGGCGCGATCAACAAGGAAAAGGGCTTCGTCCGCCTGCAGGCGCTGATCGGCACCGCCCTCTCGGGCGAGATCGTCAGCGCGTTCTGTGAGCGGATCCAGATGCGTCCCGATGGTTGCCGCACCACCGGCAACGTCCAGGACTTCGGCCCCGACTACGGGCTCACCGCCGCACTGCTCGGACTGACGAAATGAACCGACGAATGACGATGAAGGCCCGCCGCGCGCTGCTCTCCGCGGCCGCACTGGCCACGGTCACGATCACGACCGGCTGTGGCTTCACCGTGGAGGATCTGCCGCTGCCCAAACCGGGCACCGGCGGCGAGACCTACACCCTGCACGCGAAGTTCGAGAACGCGCTGAACCTGCCCGACCAGGCCAAGGTGAAGGTCGGTGGTTCTGATGTCGGCGTCGTGTCGGCGATCACGACCAAGAACTTCGAAGCCGTGGTCGACATGGAGATCAACACCGACTTCAAGCTGCCGAAGGGCAGTACGGCGGAGTTGCGCCAGGCCACTCCCCTCGGTGACGTCTTCATCGCGCTGAGCAGCCCGAAGAATGTGGCGGGCGCGCCCGACATGGCCGCGGGCGACACGTTCACCCTGGAGTCCACCTCGGCCGGCGCCACGGTGGAAGAGCTGCTGGTCTCGGTGTCGATGCTGTTCAACGGCGGCGGTGTCGCCAGTCTGAGCCGGCTCGGCACCGAACTCGGCTCGATCCTCAACGGGCACGGCACCGAACTCGGCCATCTGATCTACGAGATGACCGGCGTCATCGGCGAACTGAACGCCAACAGCACCAAGGTCGACTCGGTGCTGACGGAGTTCAACACCCTCGCCAACACCATCGAGGCCAACAAGGGTCAGCTCGGCCAGGTGGCCGACACACTGCCCCAGGCCATCGGCGCGATCGCCGAGAACAACCGGGCGATCGGCGACCTGCTCAGCAAGCTGGCCACAGCCACCGCCGCCATCGGTGACTACTCCAACACCACCGGTGATCAGCTCTCCGACCTGCTCACCAATCTCGACAACCTGATGAACGCGCTGGCCGCGACCGGTAACGACTTCGGCTACGTGATGGATCAGCTGCACGCGATCCGCCCCGGCGCCAACCAGACGTTCAAGGGCAAGAGCCTGGCGCCGTACGCGACGCTGACCAACCTCGACGTGGGCCTGTTGACCGACCCGGCGAACAGCAAGCTCTGGGACTTGAAAGATGTGAACGATTTCGTCGGCAGCTTCATCCAGGTGCTGCAGATCGTTCAGGGCCGAGTGGGAGGCCACCGATGAGCAGGCTGAAGAAGTTCGCGAGCAGCAAGATCTTGCTGGCGAACAGCGCGCTCGTAGTCGTGCTGTTGCTCGGTGGGACGTACCTGCTGGTGAACGTGATGCGGGTCAATCCGCTGCGGTCCGAGTACGACGTCACCGTCAACCTGGATCGCTCCGGCGGTCTGCAGCCGGGCAACGACGTGACCATGCGCGGATTCCGGATCGGCAAGGTCACCTCGATCGAGCTGATCAACGACGGTGACGCGATCGCCGCCAAGACCCGGATCGACAAGGATTTCAAGATCCCGGTCGACACCATGATCCAGGTGGCGGCGCTGTCGGCGGCGGGCGAGCAGTACATCGACTTCCGTCCGAAGAGCGATGTCGGCCCGTTCCTCAGTGACGGCGCGGTGATCAAGTACAGCCCGGAGCAGATCCAGACGCCGGTTCCGGTGTGGGCGGTGCTCGACGACACGAGCGCGCTGATCGCCCAGGTGAATCCGAAGCAGTTCGACGTGATCCTCGACGAGCTCGACATCGCGCTCGGCGCCGGTCCCGACCAGCTGCGCGGCCTGATCAACGGCGTCAGCCTGGTGGTCGCGGGTCTGGACAACCTGCTCCCGCAGACGGTGAATCTCATCGCCAACCTGCGGGTGATCGCCGAGACCACCTCGAACGCCCAGCCTGATCTGCAGACGCTCACCCAGAATTCGGGTGCGCTGCTCACGCAGTTCAACAACGCCAACGCAGAGCTGCAGGGCGTGCTCGACAACGCGCCCGGTCAGTTCGAAACGCTCGGCGCGGTGCTCGACGCGACCGCCGACCCGATCAGTTCGCTGGCGGCCAACTTCGTGGCGATCACCAAGGCGGCGCAGCTGCGTCAGCCCGCCCTGCGGCTGCTGTTCCCGTCGCTGGCACTGGGGCTCGGATCGATCAGCGCCCCGGCGCACGACGGCGAGTTCCACACCATCATCGACATCTGGCCGCGGCCGACGTGTAACTACGACACCCAGTACCGGCGCAACGAAGAGGTGCAGGACGGCAGTATTCCGAAGTGGAACTACTGCACCAATCCGACCTCTGACCTGCAGATCCGTGGTTCGGCCAATGCCCCGCGGCCGAACGTGCCCAACAACGGCGCGCAGATGCCGCCGGGTGTCGACCCGAATGAGCGCACGCCCATTCCCGCCAAGTAAGGCTTGTGGATGCCCGGCCAGGTTGTTCACAGCTTGACCGGGCATACTCGCGGGGAGACGTGTGGCCCGGCTCACGGGTCACACACAGGAAATCGGTGCGTTATGTGCGCCGGGAAAGAGCAGGATTGATTCGATGACCAGCGACGATGCCCAGAGCAAGTCCGATGCTGCCGCGGCAGACAAGCCCGATCTGGCGAAGACCGACGACACCGTGAAGGGTGCGGCGGCGACTCCCGAGGTCGATCAGCCGACTGTCACAGCACAGACCGTGACCGAGGCGCCGGCTCCGGCCGCTGCCCCGAGCGCGGCATCGAGCTCGAAGGGCTGGATCGCCGCAGGTGTGGCCGGTGTGGTCGCGGTCGGCGCGATCACCGCGGGCGTGGTGTTCTTCCTGCAGAACAGCAACAAGGCCGAGAAGCTCGACGCGATCGCCGAGTCCACCAAGGCCGCCTGTGATTACGGCGCCATCCTGGCCAACTACGACTACTCCAAGGATCTCGACGGCTACATCGCGTCGATGAAGGCGGGCGCCACCGGCGACTACCTCAAGGAGTTCAGCGACGCCAGCGATGCGCTCAAGGGCGCGATGGTGCAGGCCCAGGTCAAGTCGACCGGTGAAGACGTGCAGTGCGCCTACATCTCGGGCAGCACCGACGACGTCAAGGCCATGGTCACCATGACCCAGTACCGCACCAACTTCACCCAGACCCAGCCCGACCGGATGATGTTCGCGATCGAGATGAGCCTCGAGCGCTCGGGCGACAAGTGGCTGGTCAGCAAGCTGGACTCGCCGTTGCTCAAGAACGGCGGCGGCGACGCCACCGGTGGTACGGCGCCTGGTCAGGCCGTTCCCTCTCCGGCTCCCGCGCCTGTCCCGACACCCGGGAACTGAGCGCACGGGAAACCGAGCCAATCGAAACGCCGCGGGCAGATTCATCGCCCGCGGCGTTTCGTTGTGCGGTCCCACTCCGGTCGCACCGCACCTAGAACAGGGTCAGAGTCCCTGCTACCGGTACATCAGCTGCGACCGACTTCCCTGTGGAGACCGAGTTCGTGGGGACTGGCGCCGCGGGTTCCCGGCGCCGAAGCCTTGCTGGTTCCGACGCGACCGGGGCTGACTCGCGGCCGAGAGCCGGGTTCTCGCGGACAGCTCGGGCCGCTTCGCCTGCCAGTTTGTCGGCTTGTTCGTTGAAGTAGTTGCCCACGTGACCGCGCACCCAGCGGAACCGCACCGGTCCTTCGCGGCCGGTGATGGCCCGGTCGATCTGCTTGATGATCTCGACGTTCTTCACCGCGCCGCCGGTGGAGGTGCGCCAGCCGTTGCGTCGCCAGCTGGTGATCCATTCCGAGGCGCACTTGATGGCGTACTGGGAGTCGCTCTCGATGAGCATCGGTTCGGCGCCGGGGTGGGCGAGGATGGCTTCCAGTACTCCGCGCAGTTCCGCGATCTGGTTGGTGCCGCTGGCCGCGCCACCACTGTCGGCGGGCCCGGAATGATTCACCCATGCCCAGCCGATGGCACCACCGGGATTGCGCAGGCAGGACCCGTCGGTGCTCACGATGATCATGACCGCCACCCTAGGCGATGCGGCCGACAAGATCGGTACCGTGGAATGCCTCTATCTCCCTTCGCAACCGCGATTCCGTTCGGCGCAGTGCCGATTTCGCGGCCGCGTCGACGAGGCCGTGGCACAGGCGGCCGAACATGCCGCGTGGTGGTGGATAGTCGGCTTCGGAGGTCAGCACCGACCGTTCGTAGCCGAGTGGATCGAATCGCAGGGTAACGGTTCCGTATACCCGCCCACGCAGGGTATACCCGATGACGGCATTGCGCCGATATTCGGTGATCTCCACCGATGATCGCAGCGGGATCACGCCGAACAACCGGACTTTCACCGCGAACGCGGCGCCCAATCCCTGATCCGGTTCGCCCAGCGGCGCGACGTCGGTGACGCCGAACAGCCACTGCGGCGCGTGGCGGAAATCCTCGGTGTAGGCGAAGGCGGCATCGACCGGTGCGCCGACGTCACTCGCAAACCTGATGTGGCCCATCGGCCCTCCCTGCTCCGGATGGGTTTCCTCGCCCACGCGTACAGGAGCCAAAAGTACTACAAATCTCCTCTTTATTTAGCGGAATGGAGTTGTTCGACCAGGTATTCCGCGATCGGCATCGCCGACGTGGCGGCCGGGGACGGTGCGTTGAGCACGTGGATGGAGCGCGGCGTGCGTTCGATGAGGAAGTCGTGCACCAGCGTGCCGTCACGCAGCACCGCCTGGGCCCGGATTCCCGCGCGGTGCGGGAGCAGGTCGCCGGTGCCGAGTTCGGGGCAATATTTGCGGCACTCGGCGAGGTAGCCGCGCTTGAACACCGAATTGCGGAGCTCGCGGACCCCGGTGGCGAGATGGTCGCGGGCCACCCGGCGCACGCCGGCGAAGCTCAGCACGTCGATGGCGTCACGTCGGTTCACGCTGCCCTTGCGATAGCCCTCCCGCGACAGCCCGAGCACCGCGTTGGGGCCGACGGTGAGTTCACCGTCGATGGTGGGACTCAGGTGAACGCCGAGGAACGGCAGCGCGGGGTCGGGCACCGGGTAGATCAGGGTGCGTACCAGATCCGATCGCTCGGCGGGGAGCCGGTAGTACTCGCCACGGAACGGAACGATACGAAAGTCGGTGTCGACACCGGCCTTTCGTGCCATCCGGTCGGCCTGCAGGCCCGCGCACACGATCAGCGTGCCCGCGGTGACCGAACCGCCCGGACCCGAAACCGTGACGGCGGAGACGCTCTCGGTGATCGCCTCGACAGCAGTGCCGAGGAGAATTTTGCCGCCCATCGACTCGACCTCGGCGGCGAGCGCGGCGGTGACCAACGTGTAGTCGATGATCCCCGTGGCGGGCACGAACAGCGCGCCGACCCCGCTGATCCGTGGTTCGCGCCGCCGCAGTTCGGCCGCGTCGATCGCCTCGACCTCCACGCCGTTGGCGATCGAACGCTCGTACAGCGCCAGCATCCGCGCGTGTTCGGCGGAATCGGTGGCTACCAGCAACTTTCCGCATTCACGGAACGGAATATCGTGGGCCGCGGCGAATTCCTTCGTCCATCGCGCACCAGCCCGGCACAGCCGTGCCTTCAAACTGTCCGGGGGGTAATAGATCCCGGAGTGGATGACGCCGCTGTTGTGCCCGGTCTGATGCGCGCCGAGGGTGTCTTCCTTCTCGATGAGCACCAGGCTCGCCTCGGGATACTGGGTCAGCAACCGATGCGCGGTGGCCACGCCGACGATGCCGCCGCCGACCACACAGAAGTCGTACGCACCGTTCGAGGTGCCGCGAGGAGTCACACGCCGACGGTAGTCGGCAGTTCCTCGGTCGAGGACCGCGGTGTCTCGGCGTCGCCCTCGTCTTCGTGCGATTCCGTGGCGGTGCCGGGGGTCTCGGCCGGTTCGGCGCCGGTGCCCTCGACCCGCAACGTATGGCTGCCGAGGCCGGGATCCGACAGCACGAAAACCAACTCGCCACGGCGCGCGTCGAATTCGGTGTGCAGCGCGGTGACGGCGGCCGGATCCACGGCCAGGCCGAGGTATTTCGCCGCCACCGTCACCAGGTTGGTGTCGACGGTGAACGCCACGGTGTCGCTGCGCGGCGGTGTCACCTGCGCGCCGACATAGGTGCCGCCGATCCCGACCCGCCCGGTCAGTGGTGAATTGCCAGGTCGTGCACCGACTCCGGACTGCTGCGCCGTGATCGGCGTGCGCGTGGCGGCGGGGTCGGAGCGCTCGGTGGACAGCGTCGGCGCGCCGAAGGACATGGCCAGCTCCACGCCGCCGACGCGGGGTGCGGAGTCCTCGGTCGAGAAGGGGCGGTGGTGGCCGGGATTCGGCGTCGCGGCCGGTCCCGCGAATTCGGTGGGCGGCGGTGCCAGTTCCGGCATGTGATTGACGATGTAGGCACCCGCGGCCACGGTGAGGCAGAGGCTGGCGGCGCCGGAGAAGATGATCGCGGACAGGCGCACGATCTGAGCAGGTCGATGTGCGGTCACGATGCGGTTCCCTCCTGTGGCTGTGGGTATACCCGAGTAGAGCCGGCCCGCATCGTTGAAAGCCACGTGCTGATACCTACGGTACCGAGTACCGCGCGCGGTGACCGCCTCCCACGGCTGAGATCAGAGCCACATCCGAAACGGTGCCGTATCAGTCCTAGTCGGGGCGGGTTTTCGGCTGGGCAAGTGTTTCTCACACCCCGTATCGGGTATCTGAAGGGAGCAGGCGAGCGTCATTCACGACTGCCACGGTGGTCACCCCCGGCCAACGAAGTCCGGGGCAGTCGGCACGAATGGCGCTCTGGGAAGGCGCTCGCCTGTTCTTATTCCGGCCCTCAGGCGAACTGGCCTGCTCGGCGGCCCGGTCCGGGCGGCCCCGCGAAGGCTTGGGCGATGCCGAGCCAGTGGTCGGCGTCGGGGCCCTCGGTGGTCAGGGCGGTGTCTTCGCGGTGGCGGCGTTGGGTCGCCACGAGGCAGAAGTCGATGGCGGGGCCGGTGACGCGCTGTGGTGCGTCCTCGGGGCCCCAGGTCCAGACAGTGCCGTCGGGGGCGGTCAGTTCCACGCGGAATTCATCAGTGGGGCCGGATTCGCCGTTGACCAGGTAGGCGTAGTTCCTGGCGCGGACGCTGATGTGGGCGACCGTGCGCAGGCGGGCGGTGGGCACGCGGGTGACGTCGAGCGCGTCGGCGACGTCCTGGCCGTGGGCCCAGGTTTCCATGATGCGGGCCGAGATCATCGACGCGGCACTCATCGGCGGGCCGAACCAGGGCAGTTTGGTGCCCGCGGGGACGGCGGCCAGCGCGGCGATCAGCTGCTCGCGTCCGGTCTGCCAGCGAACCAGCAGGTCGGCGGGTGGGGTCTGGGCGATTTCCTCGGCGCCGTCGTCGACGATGGTCAGGCCGCGCGGGGCCGCTTCGGCGAGGAACGCCGCGAAGCCCTCGGCGTCGGTGGCGGCGATCAGCGATACCTCGTCGGTCCAGGTCAGGTGGGCGATCTGGGTGGCGATGTCCCAGCGTGGCGCGGGTGTCGGCGTCTTCCACTGCTCGGGGGTCAGCGGTGCGACCAGGTTTTCCAGATCCGCGCATTCGGCGGCGTAATCGTCGAGCAGCGCTGCGAGGTCAGCCATGGAGTTCCCTTGCCGATCATGGCGCGACCCGGTACCGGTGCGCCGTCGTCACCAAGAGTCGCAGCGACCGTCAAAAAATGCAAGCACGCGTGCTTGTTATTACCAGCCGAAGGTCAGCAGGTGGAGCGCGCCGACGCCGATGCCGAGCGCCCCGCCGTGTAGATACAGCAACCACGCGTCCTGTTCGACCGACGCGTAGAACATCTCCATGAACTCGCCGGGCGTCAAGGTCCGCAGTTTGCGCGCCGCGAAGTCGTCGATCTTCTTCGCCTGTTCCAGCACGAACTGCTCGTCCTCGATCATCGTGCGCGCCGAGACCAGCCCGGCGCCCGCACCCGAGACCGCCAGATTCTCGAACTGCTTCTTACCGAGTGCGGCCCGCACCATGAACGCGGTCGCGCCGAGCTGCTTGTGGATCTCCTCCGACACCACCCGCTCGATGAGCTGACGAGTCTTGTCCCCGTTCGGCCCTTCCAGGAGCTCGACGGACAGGTTCTCCACGGTCAGCACCTGGTAGGCCAGGATGTGGGCGAGGTCGGTGGCGGCCTGTGGCTGACGCTTGGCCAGCAGCGCCTGACGCCACAGATACTTGTAGCGCGGCTGCGGATCGCCGGGTTCGAACACCATCTTGATCGCGATCACGTTCACCGTCACGCCGATCATGGCCGACGCGAACAGCACGATCACCCAGGCCGGGATCGCGCCGAAGTACGGGATCTTCGAGTGCACATGCAGGTAGAGCGCCAGGATCAAGCCGAAGGGGGCACCGAGCAGACCGATCCGCGCCATGAACTTGAGCTCGGGCGCGGCGATGGTGGTGGTCAGATCCTTCAGGATGGCCGGGTTCTTCTCCAGGTACCGGATCACGAAGTTCTTCACGTCGAGCAGCTGGTCGATATTGTCGCCCAGGCTCTCGAACGCGCGCCGGCACAGCGCGGGCAACTGCCGGTCGACCCGCTGGTAGATGGCCTGTTTCACGGGTCTGGGCAGCGAGCGCCACAGGTCGGGGTTCTCCCGGTACATGATCTCGTCGACGATCGGCTGCACCTGGTCGCGCGCCCGTTCGGCGAGATAGTCGCCGATCCCGTCGAGGTCGAGTTCATGGATGAAGTCGCGTGGGCTGCCGATCCGCAACAGCGCCGAGTCGACGCAGATGCTCGCCATCTTCTCCGCGCGTGCCGGGATGAAGCCCTGGAAACCGAGCATGCGCCCGTCACCGGAGAACGTGGGCAGCACCTGCACGCGCCGCGGTAGGTACGGGTACAGCACGTGCAGCATCGGCACCCGGAAGCCTTTGAAGTACAGCGGCCAGAACAGCATCAGCACGCCGGTCCAGTTGGTGAGCCAACCGGCGAGCGCGCTGAAGATGGGGAAACTGATCAGCTCGACGACGAACTTCGACTGCCCCGTCAGCTCTTCCCAATCGATGAAGAGTCCGGAGGCCAGTGTGGTCATCGAGGAGCCCCCTAGTGCTGACGCGCGAAATACGTGAAGAACGTGAGGATAAGGCAATCACATTCTGACCGGTCGTGACGGGGTGTCAACGCAAGTCGGCGCTACGCTGACAAGGCTGTTGTCTGCGTCACTGAGTTCTTCCCCGTCGCCTGTGCAAAGGGAGTCGCTGTGAGCAATGTTCCGAAGAATCATTTCGAGCGTCCGGTCGCGGTGATCGGTGGTGGCACCCTGGGCAGACGGATCGCCCTGATGTTCGCCACCAGGGGCGGCGAGGTCCGCATCATCGATCCCGCCGGCGAGGTCGGCAATGCGGCTGTGGCCTTCGTGGAGAAACAGCTGCCCGAGGTGGCCGCCACGGTGCCAGACGGCAAGCCGGGCACCGCGGAGTATGTGCCCGATCAGGCGATCGGGGTGAAGGGCGCGTGGCTGGTGGTCGAGGCGGTGCCGGAGATCCTCGACCTGAAGAAGAAGGTCTTCGCCCAGCTCGACGCCGATGCCGATGCCGATGCGATCGTCGCCTCGAACTCGTCGTCGTACGCGAGCCGGTTGTTCACCGAGGGTTTGAAGACCAACGACCGGATGCTCAACACCCATTTCTATATGCCGCCGCAGTCGACGGTGCTCGACGTGATGTCGGACGGTCACACGTCCCGAGACGTCCTCGACTTCGTCCTGAAGACCTTCCCGGAGTACGGCCTGCACCCGTACCTGGTGCGCAAGGAGTCGACCGGCTTCATCTTCAACCGCATCTGGGCCGCCATCAAGCGCGAGTCGCTCGAGGTGGTTCACGAGGGTGTGTCGATTCCCCATGATGTCGACGAGATGTTCATGCGGAATTTCGGCACCAAGGCGGGTCCGTTCCGGATGATGGACCAGGTGGGCCTGGATGTGGTGCTCGATATCGAGGAGCACTACGAGCAGGAGAACCCGAACCTGCCGAAGGGTCCGGTCGAGCTGCTGAAGAAATATGTCGACGCGGGCAAACTCGGAGTGAAGTCGGGTGAGGGTTTCTACGACGACTACCCGAAGCCGAAGCAGGGCTGAGCCCGTGACCGAGATAGTGGCGTTGGACCTCAAAGCAGGTGCGATGCACGCCATTTCGCTGGACGGCAAACACGTGCGCACCGTGGTCGACGGCCTCGATCGATTTCCCGACGGTGTCGTCGTCGACAAATTGCGTGGCCATATCTATTGGACCAACATGGGCACCCCCGACGCGCGGCCGGAGCCGGGTGTCGAACCGGAGTTCTTCTCCCGCAACGGTTCCATCGAACGGGTCGACCTCGACGGCGGCAACCGCACCACGATCGTCCCGATCGGCGCCTTCACCACCGGCAAACAGCTCGCCGCCGATGTCGAAGGGGGCAGGCTGTATTGGTGTGATCGCGAGGGCATGCAGGTTCTCACCTGTGATCTGAACGGTGACGACCTGCACGCCCTCGTGGTGACCGGCGAGGGCGATGCCGACGCCTACCTCCCGCGCAACTGGTGCGTCGGCATCTGCCTCGACCTCGACCGCCGCCTGCTCTACTGGACTCAGAAGGGCGCGGCCAAGGGCGGCGAGGGCCGGATCTTCCGCACTCGGATGGATCTGCCCCCCGGCGCGGATCCTGCCGCCCGCACCGATATCGAGCTGCTCTGGGAGAACCTGCCCGAGCCGATCGATGTCGAACTCCACGGTGTCGGCGATCTCGTCTGGACCGACCGCGGTGCCGCCCCCCACGGCAACGCGCTGTACGAGGCCAAGGTCCAGCCGGAGGTCGGCACCCCGGCGATCATCTCCACCGGCTACCGCGAGGCGATCGGCGTCACCGGTTTCGATTCCCGCTTCTATGTGAGCGATCTCGGCGGCACGATCCGCCTGGTCGACGTCGGCACCGGTACCGATACCGACCTGGTCCGGATCGGCAGCCCGCTCACCGGTATTGCGCTGGCCGACCTGTAGCGCCGCGGTTCCCGCTCGGGGGCGGGAACCGCCGGCCGCAGGACGGCTTGCACGGCGAGGCCGACACACCGGCCGACGGGCATCCGGCTGCCCAGCACGATCAGGTTCATGACACTGCCGCCCTGGCGTAGATGGCGGCCCGGTCGTGGTGGGTGAGTACCGGGCAGATCTCCACCCGGTCGGGACCGGGCAGCAGCGCGGGGTCCTCCCCCGGCAGCAGTTCGGTGGCCAGGATCGCCTCGCGCACCGCGTGCAGGGCTTCCTCGGTCTCGGCGATGCCGATCACGATTCCGGAGCCGTCGGCGCGGCGCAGTTCGTAGAAGTCGAGCAGCCCCGGCACTCCCGCGACGGCGGGCTCGATGCGGTTGGCATTGGCGAAGTCGACGGCGGCGAGTTCGGTCGCCGTGCGTGGCTGGTCGAACCAGACGACATGTGCGTACATGATTTCATCTCCTGAACTGGGGGAATCGGATAGATCAAGCGTCGCGCCGAACGGCGTCGCGCGGATCAGTGCCGGTACGTATTCGCAGTACTGAACTCGCGCCCGCGCGAGATACTGATGCGGTGCAGACTCCGGCCGTCGGACGGCATGAGGAGATCGCCCGCCTGCGCGCCGCCGTCATGGCCGCGGCCTCGGGTGCGGGCAGATTCGTGCTGGTCAGCGGTACGGCGGGGATCGGCAAATCGTGGTTGGCCGAGCATGTCGGCACGCTGGCCGCCGAGGCGGGATTGCGGGTTGCCCGCGGCAGTGCCCTCGACGACGCGGGGATGCCGCCGCTGTGGCCGTGGCGCCGGGCCGCGCGCGAGCTCCCCGAACTGGCCGCTGCCCTCGACACTGTCACCGAACCCGGTGGCGGGCCCGCCGCCCAGCGCTTCCGGATGTTCACCGAGGTCGCCGATGTCCTCGTCGGGGCCGCCGCGCCGTCGGGTTTGCTGCTGGTGCTCGAGGATCTGCACTGGTCCGATCCCACGTCGCTGGCGCTGCTCACCCACGTGGCGACCGAAACGCCGCACACCAAGGTGCTCATCGTCGCCACCGCCCGCGAACCGATGGGCGAAACCCTGCTCGCCGACCAGCCCGACTGGCTGCGCCTACCCCACTTCCAATCCCTGCCCGTACCAGGACTTTCCGAACACGAGGTCCGCTACTGGCTCGAACAGCGCGGCCTCACCCCGGATCTCGCGCACCGCGTGCACGAACGCACCGGCGGTACTCCCCTGCTGGTCCGCCTGGTCATCGATGCCGACATGGGCACCGGCGAGGACCCACTCCTGTCGGTCCCCGGAATCCGTCGCCTGATCCTCGCCCAGCTCGACCGTATCGATCCCATGGCCATCGAGGTTCTCGGTGCGGCGAGCGTGCTCGGCGAACGCATCGATACCGAATTGCTGGCGCAGGTCTACGGATCGGTGCTGCTGCCGGAGGCCGTTCCGGCTTCCGATGCGGTGACGGTGGCCCTCGATGCGGCATCCGCGGCCGGAATCGTCCGTCGTTTCGCCGACGACACAACGGGTTTCACACACGCTTTGGTACGCGATGCCGTGTACGCCGACCTCGCCCCCTCGCGGCGAGCGGCCTGTCACCGTGCGGCAGCTGAGGTACTGAGTGGGCGAGGTGGCCCGGATTCGGCGGTGGCGGGGGCGATCGCGACCCACTGGCGGCAGGCGAGCGGCTGTGCGGACTCGCCGTCAGGTCGCCATTGGTCTCGCCGGGCCGCACGATCGGCCCGCGCGAGTGCCGCCTATGCCGAGGCAATCCGATTCGGGCAGTGGGCCATCGATGCCGCGGGCGTCACCGCGTCCGATGCCGAGCGCGCCGAGCTGCTGATCGAGCTGGCGCGCGACGAGTTCGCCGCCGGTTGGGTGGCTACGAGCCTCGACCACTGCGTCGAGGCGGGCGCGTCGGCCGAACGAGCAGACCGCCCCGACCTGCTCGCGGAAGCCGGCCTGGTGGTGCAGGGCGTCACCACCCCGACCGTGATGACGCAACTGGATACGCTCTGCGGCAAGGCATTACGACTGCTCGAACCCGAGAAGCATCCCGACCTGATCGCCCGCATCCTCGCGCAGCGCGCCCTGTCGGCCGCCGACCGCGGCGCGGGTGCGCGGGCCAGGGAACTCTCCGACCGGGCCATGCGCGCCGCCGAACGGTCCACCGATCCCGACGTCGTCCTCGACGCGATCCACGCCCGCCACCTCTCTCTCGCGGCCGTGGACTTCCTGGCGGAGCGAACGGCGCTCGCGGCCAAGGCGATCGAGATCGCGGCCGACGCCGAGCAGCCGCTGGCACAACTCTGGGGATACGTGTGGACAGCCGACGCGGCCCTGCAACGCGGCGACCTGCTCGCCTTCGACAACGCCCTCGACCACATCGAACTCCTCGCCGACCGCCGCCGCCTCCCGATCGCCCGCTGGCACCTGTTGCGCCTGCGGGCCACCCGCGCGGCCCTGGTCGGCGACTTCCCCGCCGCCCTCGCCTGCGACACCGCCGCCCACGAACTGGCGGTCGGCATCGGCGACTACTCCCTCGCCGGCCTGCACCACGCCTTCCGTGGCATGTACGCCGTGATCGTCGGTCATATCGACCGCGACGAGCTCACCGCGGCGCTGGCTTCGCTGGCCTTCGCCCCGAAGATCACGATCGCCCAGCTGTTCGCCCCGATGCTGCACGCGATGGCAGGCGATCTCGAGGAGGCGAAGGCCCTGTTCGCGCCGTTCCGCCTGCTGCCCGACACCCTCGAGATCGGCCCGCGCTGGTCCGGCACGGTGTATTCGGTGGGCATCGTGGCCGAATTCCTCGACGACGCCGAGACGGCCGACCGCGTCTTCCGGGCCTTCCGCGGCCGCGAACACCACTACGCCGCCGACGGCACGGGTGCGCTCATCTGTGTGGGTTCGATCGCGCGGATCCGCGCCGACAACGCCCGCGTCGCAGGCCATCTCGACGCCGCCGTCGACCTCTACCACCAGGGCCTGACGATGGACACCGCGATCGGGGCCCGCCCCTTCGTCGCCCTCGGCCACCTCGGCCTGGCCCGCACCCTCTTCGCCCGTGGCGACCTCCCCGCCGCCCGCGAAGCCGCCGACCGGGCCGCCGCCGCCTTCCGCCGCCTCGATATGCCACACCGCCTGCGCGCGGCTGACGCCCTGCTCGCCGGCATCGCCACCGCCACCCGCACCGCCGACCCACTGACCCGCCGCGAACGCGAAGTGCACGACCTCGTCGCCACCGGCCTCACCAACCGGGAAATCGCGACCCACCTGGTCCTTTCCGAGCGCACGGTGGAAACCCACGTCCGCAACATCCTCGCCAAACTCGCCGTCACCAACCGCACCGAGCTCACCCGAGGTTCCCACTGACCGAACCCCGGCCGTCGCGTTCCCGGCGGAGCAGAGCGCGAAGAACTGCGGCGCCAGCCGCCGGAGATCCAGTTACAGTGACCCAGCGGATGGTCAGCGTTTTGGGAGGGAACCCCGGTGGAGCAGGTATTCCAGGTCGACTTGCGGGGCATCGTCGACCTGCTCAGCCATCACCTGTACGGCAGTCCACGGGTCTACGTCCGCGAGTTGCTGCAGAACGCGGTCGACGCCATCACCGCCCGCCACGCCCTCGACCCACAGGCTCGCGCGCAGGTGAGGATCGAGACGCCCGCGAGCACCGGTGACGGCACCATCCGTGTCCATGACAGCGGTGTCGGCCTGACCGAGGCCGAGGTGCACACCTTCCTCGCCACGATCGGCCGCAGCGGCAAGCGCGACGACCTCGGCTTCGCCCGGCACGAGTTCCTCGGCCAGTTCGGCATCGGCCTGCTGTCGTGCTTCCTGGTCGCGGACGAGGCCGAGGTTCTCACCCGGTCCGCGCGCGGCGGCCCGACCGTGCGCTGGACCGGTTTCGCCGACGGCCGCTACCGCGTCGAGCCCGCCGCGCGGGAACGCGACGAACCCGGCACCACCGTGATCCTCGCGCCCCGCCGCGGCGCCGAGCAGTGGCTCACTCCGACGACCGTCGTGGAGCTGGCGCGGCTGTTCGGTAGCCTGCTGCCGTTCGAGGTCACCGTCGACGGTCAGCCGATCACCGAGCCCGAAGTCCCGTGGCGCGCAACCCACCCCACCCCTTCGGACCGCACGAACGCGCTCGCCGCGTACGCCGAGGACACCTTCGGCTTCACCCCGTTCGCCACCTTCGACCTCGCGTGCGCCGAATCCGGTGTCAGCGGTGTGGCTTTCGTGCTTCCGCAGCCGGTCAACCCGGCGGCGAAGGCCGGACACCGCGTGTATCTGAAGCGAATGCTGCTGGCGGAGAGCGTCACCGGCCTGCTGCCCGACTGGGCCTTCTTCGTCCGCTGCGTGGTCGACACCACCGAGCTGCGCCCCACCGCGAGCCGCGAAGCCCTCTACGAGGACGACCTGCTGGAGAGCACGAGGGAAGCGCTCGGCGGCCGGATCAGGGACTGGCTGGTGGAACTGTCCACCTCCGACCCGTCCGCGCTGCACCGGTTCCTGCGCATTCACGATCTCGGCGTGAAGGCCCTCGCCCTGCACGACGACGACATGTTGCGCCTGGTCGACCGCTGGTTGCCGGTGGAGACCAACGCGGGCCAGATCCCGCTCGCCGAATTCCGCCGCCGTTTCGGCGAGGTCCGCTACACCCCGTCGGTGGAGGAGTTCCGCCAGCTCGCCGCGGTGGCGAGCGCCGCGGGCATCGGCCTGGTGAACGGCGGCTACTCCTACATCACCGATATTCTCGAGCGCTTGCCCGCGATCGATCCCGAGATCCGGGTGCGCCGTTTGGATCCCGCCGAATTGGCCACCCATTTCGACCTCGTCGATCCGGCGACCGAGCTGGCGCTTCGGCCCTTCCTGACCACCGCCCAGCGGGTGCTCGACCGCCTCGAATGTGAAGTGGTACTGCGCACTTTCGATCCGCCGTCGCTGGCCGCGCTGTATCTGCTCGACCGCGATGCCCAGCATCGCGCCGAACTGCGCGCCACCCGCGAGGTCGCCGACGAACTGTGGGCCGATGTTCTGGGCGCCTTCGATACCGACCAGGCGGGCGACCGTCCGCAGCTCGTGCTCAACTACCGGAATCCGCTGGTACGCCGCATCACCGGGCTCGCCGACGCCCGTTTGGTCACCACGGCGGTCGAGGCGCTCTACAGTCAGGCGCTGCTGCTGGGCCAGCACCCGATGCGGCCGGTCGACACCGCGCTGCTGAACAAATCATTCGTCGGGTTGCTCGACTGGGCGGTTCACGATCCCCGGGGAGAGCTCTGATGTCCGACGCCAACACCCCCGACGACCTGCAACGGCTGCTGTTCCAGGCCTACGACATGCCCTACGGTGACGCCAAAGACGCACTGCTGGAACAGGTGCTGCGGCACGCGGAGGCGGGCGCGCACACCGAGCTCGCGTTCCACGTGCGCATGGCGATGGTCGACGCGTACGGCCACGGGATGAGCCCGGCCAAATTGTTCGTCCCGTTCGCCCGCTGCCTGGCCGAATACGATCGCGACCCCGGTGCCCACGAGTCGTGGGTGGCGCCGTCGCTGCGATGGAAGTTCAAGACCGCGGTGGGCGCGATGACGAAATTCCCCGAGGTACCGATGGATCGGGCGCTGGCTGCCCTCGATCAGATGGAACGGCGCTATCGGGTCGAGGGTCAGAGCCTGAACGCGGTGTACGGCCGTCGGCATCGGGTGGCGGTTCACATCGGCGATCTCGACGCGGCCGCCGCGTGGTACGAAAGGTGGTGCACCACACCGCGTGACGAGAACTCCGATTGTGAAGGCTGTGACCCCACCAACCGGGTCGCCTGGCTGGCGAGCCAGGGCCGCGACATCGAAGCCGTCGAGCTGGCCGCTCCGGTCCTCGCTGGTGAACTCGGCTGTTCCGAGCAACCGCAGCTCATCCTGACCGAACTGCTGCTGCCCTACCTGCGCACCGGTCAGCTCGACGAGGCGCGCAGCGCGCACCGCCGCTCCTACCGCCTGCTGCGCACCAAGCCGCAGGACCTCGCCGCGATCGGCGACCACCTCGAGTTCTGCGCGCTGTCGGGCAATCAGGTGCGCGGCCTGGAACTGCTCGACCGCCATTTCTCCTGGCTCGATCGCGCGCCGAGCCCGAAGGACGCGCTCGCCTTCCTGACCTGCGCGGCGCTGCTCCTGCGCACCCTCGTCGATGCGGGCAACGGTGATACGTTGCTCCGCCGCCCGGCCGCCGCCGATCGCCCCGCCGCCGAATCCACCGCGCGCGCGATGCTGGTGGAGCTCACCGACGAGGCACTGGCCATCGCCGCCCGCTTCGATCACCGCAACGGCACCGACCACCAGACGGCGTCGGTCCACCAGAAGCTGGCGAGCCGGCCGATCGTCGACTACCTGCCGCTGTCCGCGGCCGCCGCGCACCGGGTACCGGTCGAGCGGGGTCCGGCGGCCGCGGCTGTCGAGATCCCCGAGCTCACCACCCTCGAACTGATCGAACGCGCGGAACAGGCGACCACACAGCACGCGCACGCCGAGATACGGTCCCTGGCAGAGCGGTTGGCGGCCGGGCCGGAGCCGGGCGATCCGAGTCTGGCCGGGCGGCGCGCCTCCGTGCTGGCCGGCGCGGCCTTGCGGACGACCGATCACGATCATGCCGAATCGCTGTTACGCCGGGCGGCAGAGTTATTCGCCGCGACAGGCGAGCAGGATCGCCGTCAATCCGACCTGGGCCGGCTCGGGCTGCTCCTCAGTAGGCACGGCGATGTGGCGGAAGCTGTCGGCCTGCTGCGCGATTCCCTGTCGCACCTGGGGAATTCGCCGGAACCGCGGACGAGAGCGGCTGCGACGCTGAGGCTTTCCGGCGGCATGTTCGCACTGTTCGATCGCGGCGAGCTGTCCGAGGACGATGCCGCCGAGCTACCGGCGTTGCTCGACCGGGCCGCGGCCGACGCCGCCGCGGCGGGCGAGGACAGCCTGCTCGGTGATGTCGCCCGGCACCGAATGTATTTGCACCAGAACAATGCTGAACTCGCCGACGCGGCAGCGGCAGGACAGGAAGCCCTCGCGGCGTATCGCCGGACCGGTCAGGCGTGGCGGGTAGCCGATGTGGCCCAGTACCTTTCCGGAATTCACCTCGACGCGGGCGATTCGACCGCGGCGCTGGAGATGATCGATGAGGCGGTTCGGTTGGTCGACGCCGACCTCCCCGATAGCGTGCGCCTCATCGTGCACGCCCGGCGCGGTGCCCTGCTCATCCACCTGAACAGGCACGAGGAGGCAGTCAGCGAGCTGTTGACCGCCATCGCGGTCGGTATCGCGGCAGGTAGTTCGCAGGTGCCGTACGTGCAATGGGATCTGGCTGTCGCCTACCGCGCCGTCGGCCAGTTGCTCGACGCCGCCGACCAGGCCGAAGAGGCGATCGCCGGGCTGGAGCGCGCCGGGGCCCCCGAGCAGGCCAGGACCTGCCGCTTCCTGCTGGTCGATCTGCATCGCCGGCTGGATGAGGACGAACAGGCACTCACCGTCCTCGACGAGATCATCGAATTCGACCGTGCCACCGGCAATTTCGGCGGCGAATCCCATGCCCTCGTCGAGACCGCCGATCTGCTCGACGTGCTCGATCGCGATGCCGAGGCCGCCGAACGCTACGCGCTGGCCGCCGAGGTCGCCGAGAGATTCGGTGATCCGGTGCGCGTCGCCTACTGCCGCTACAGCGCCGCGCTGTCGCTGCACTGGACCGGCGATTCCGCCGCCGCGATCACGGCCGTCACGGCCTCCGACGAAGCGATCGCGACGCTCGCCACCGCCCACCCGGACACCGAACTGCTCACCTGGCACACAGCCCGGCACAACCACAACGCCGCCCGGATCCTGCGTCGCGCGCAACGCCCCGACGAGGCCCTTCCGCGCGCAGACGCCGCCGCGGCGGGCTTCCGCGCCATCGAGGCAGGCGACCAGGCCATCCGTTCCGACTACGAGCGCGCCGTACTCCTCATCGAGCTGAACCGCCCCACCGAAGCCGAGAAGATCCTCACCGAGGCCGTCGCGGAATTGGCCGACGACCACGCCGCCAAGCCGATGCTGTCGGAACTGCTGGCCGAGACCCGAGCCCAGCTCGCCTGACGCGCCCCTGATCCGAAGGAACCACCCGCGATGCAACCGCTCGACCCGAACGATCCTCGGCGGATCGGCGACTACCGACTGCTGGGCGTGCTGGGTGCCGGGGGCATGGGCAAGGTGTATCTGGGCCGGAATCCGGGCGGGCGCACGGTCGCAGTGAAGGTGATCCGCCCGGATCTGATCGATGCGGAGTTCCGTGCGAGGTTCCGTCGTGAGGTCGCGGCGGCTCAGCGCGTCGGCGGCGCCTACACCGCGCCGGTGCTCGACGCCGATGTCGATGCGCGGGCGCCGTGGCTGGCCACCGGCTATGTCGCCGGGATCTCGTTGACCGACGCGGTAACCCAGTTCGGGCCGTTCGCCGAGCCCACGCTGCTGGCGTTGGCACACGGGCTCGCCGAAGCGCTCGTGGCGGTGCACGCGGCAGGCATCGTGCACCGCGACCTGAAGCCCTCGAACGTGATGCTCGCGATCGACGGCCCCAAGGTGATCGATTTCGGCATTGCCAGGGTGATCGCGGATTCCGCCCTCACCACCACCGGAAAGTTCCTCGGCTCACCCGGTTTCATGTGTCCCGAACAGGTGAGCGGCGAAACACTCAGTCCCGCCTGCGATGTCTTCGCCCTCGGCGGCGTCCTCACCTTCGCCGCCGCGGGTCACGGCCCCTTCGGCACGGCCGAGGTGATGCAGATGCTCTGGCGCATCGTGTACGAGGAACCCCGTCTCGAGGCTCTTCCTTCCGCCCTGCGACCGCTCGTCTCGTCCTGCTTGGCCAAAGACCCCGCTGCCAGACCGACCCCGGAACAGGTCCTTTCGGAACTGGCCCACATCGGCACTGCCGAACGAACCGGTTGGCTGCCGCCACAAGTCGTCGCGCACATCAGTACCAGCGCCGTCCGGCTGCTCGACCTGGATTTCGATCGTGCCGACCCACCCGGCGCATCGCAGCTCGATGCCGCCGCGATTTCCGCACCAGGCTGGTCGACCGGCACTTCGGTACCGAACCTGCCGGCCGCGAACCCGGCGCAGGTCTCTCCGACCGGCTCCTCGAGACCGCACGGACCGACCGTCACCAGCGGATCGCCGCCGACTCCCTATGGACAGCCCGGCGAATTCACCCCGCCGCCCTTTGTGGTCGCGCACAATTCCGCCGAGACGTTCACCGGTCGCCCGCCGCCCGCGCCGGCACGTGCCACCGCGTCGCGACGAACCCGGACTCTGCTGATCGCCGCGTCCACAATGGTGGCGGTGGCGGTGGCGGGTGGCGCCTATCTGATCGGGACCCAACTGAATGCCGGGTCCACCGGCGGTACCGGATCGAGCACCACCGCCGCCTCGACCTCCGTCGCTTCGAGCTCGACCGAGACCGCCCCCAGCTCGACCGAGACCGTCCCCAGCTCGACTGCCACCGGATCGGGCGCGGCCTCCGTCCCGGCCGAGTTCGTCGGCACCTGGAAGGGCCGTGCCGCCGACGGCCTGGTCCAGTTCGACATCGAACTCACCATCGCCGCCGGTGCGGTCGGTCAGGAACTCGCGACCTCGGCCAACACCGGCGCCGTGTCCCGCGACCGCTGTGGCCGTGCGGAAACCCTCACCGAGGCCACCGCGCAGCGCCTCACCTTCCGGGCCAGACTCACCGCTGGTAGCGGATGCTTCGACGAGGGGGCTACCTCGACGGTCACTCTGCAACCCGACGGCACGCTGGCCTATCGAACCCCGGGTGTCCTCGGTGGCACCATCGCCGGCACCCTGCGGAAGGGCTGACGATGCGCTCCGACCGAACTGGAACAGGTTGCTACCGGATAGCCCGCGATGCCCACGGCGCAGGTGCACCCGGTCGTTTGTCCAGTAGCAAACCTCTACGTGAAACGCGGTGTCGCGCCGCTGACGGGCCGCGCTGTCAATCCATACCCGCAGGTAACGTCGGTCTCGCAAACTCTCCCGTTGCGATCTGGGTCACTAATATGTCAAACTCTCGCCCACACTGTGAAGCCAGTCGGTCTCACAATGTCGGGAAAGGGAGTCGATTGAGCGGGCGGCAGGTGAGCAGAGTTGCCACCGCCTCGAAGGCTGCCCTGATGTCAGTCGAACGTGACCAGCGCCAGGGCCGCGCCGGTGAGCAGATCGACCAGCTCGTCGACGGGCGGACGCGACTCGCGCAGCAGCCATTCGTGCGCCACACCGGTGACCGCGCCCGTGATCAGCGCGGTGGTCAGCTCGGCGTCGCCGCGCAGGCGCACCCCCACTCGCTCCAGCGCCCCCTCGATCAGTGCCGACCAGGCGTGCCTGCGGGTCCGGCGATGGGTCTCCATCCGATCGCTCACCCCGACCACCTCGATCAGCGCCACCTGCGCGCGATACGGGTCGGACCCGAGCGACTCCAGGTACGCGCCGAAGCCGGCCCGCAACGCGAGCTGCGGATCGGTCGAGCCGAGCGCGACCAGCGCGGTGCCGACCGCGGCCGCCGCGTCGTCCTGGATCCGGTCGTAGGCCGCTACCAGCACGTCTTCACGAGTTTCGAACTCTTCGTAGAACTGCCGCTTGGACAGCCCGGCTGCCGCGCACACCTCGGCGAGCGAGCACGTGGCGTAGCCACGTTCCGCGAAGATTTGCGTCGCTGCTTCCAGGAATCGCAGTCGTCGTTCGGCTTTTCGCGCGACGACCGTACGACCCCCATACCGCCTGTCCGCTGTAGTCACCTCTCCAAAGTATCTGAAACCCGGGATAACACTGACCTTTCCGGGTCGCTTCATCTATCCACCGAACAAAGGACGGCCGACCAGTGCTGAGCACCCGAGCATCGCGGACCGCATTGTCCGCCCTCGTACTAGCGGCGGGTGCGGCACTCGTGGCACCCACGCCCACGATGGCTGCCCCGCAGTCCGCCGCGACGCAGCCGAGCGTCCCCGCCATCGCCGAGAACGTCCCCTCCGAGACGCTCGCCGCGCTGGCTCCGACGATCGTAGGCGCGATCTCCGCCCCCGGCCCCATCGCCGACGGCGGACAGGCCGCGATCCTGGCCCAGGCGCGCGTGCTGCTGGCCACCCCCGGCATCCCGGCGCAGGTCAAGGCCACCCTCGAAAAGGTCATCACCTTCCTCGACGGCAGTGGCGGCGGCGGTCCCGAATTGCCGCCTTCGGACGGTCCGCGCATCGCGCAGTTCCTCTACCCGACCATCGGCAAGGGCTGCATCGGCCCGACGTCGGATTCCGTCGGCACCGCGCTGGCGGTCCCCGGCCCGGCGACACTGCCGCCGCCCGGACCGGCCGCGGGCCAGACCGGCTTCGTCTTCACCGCGCTCGGCACGAAGACCGCCACGGTCGTGCAGAATCCGCCGATGACGGTGCAGTGGGTCAACCTCGACAACCGTCGCACCGGTACCCAGCCGCTCACCACCGAGGCGGGCATCAACGCCGACGGCCCGGCCACTCTCACCGCTATCGCCGACACCGGTCCCGGCCGGGTCGCGGCAGTGATCACCGGCTCGCTCACCACGGCCACCGCCGATGGTGACCGCACCTGCTCGTTCGCCCCGACACTCGGTTTCTTCTCCGTCGGCTGAGTCTCGCACCACGCAATTGGAGTTCGATCTATGAAGTTTGTCGTCCCCGGCCTGGTCAGCGGCCTGGCCGGCGCGGTCATCGGGGTGATTGCCGTACTCGGCATCACCGCGGGCGCGCAACAGAATTCGATCCCCGCGCCCGAGGAGTCCGGTGACCCGGGCTCGTCGTTGCTCGGCAACGTGCAGTACGGCTCGCGATGAGCAACGTACGCAGGCTCATCGCCTGCATCCTCGTCGGTCTCGGCGCGCTGCTGCTCGCGGCCGCGGTCATGATTCCCACCTACACGGTCGGCAAGGTCGCCAAGACCCCGCTCGACCTGCGCATCACCACGGTCGCCAAGAGCGTGCCCGGCGAGGAAAGCCTCGTGCTGGACGCGAAGTCGCTCACCGCGACCGAGGGCGCTGCCAAGGTGAACACCAATGTGCCGCTCGTTTCCCAGCGCTTCCTGACGGTCGAGGAGCCCTCCGACGCCGACGAGATGACCGTCCAGGCCGGCCAGACCCTGCGTCGCGACGACCAGGATCCCAAGGACGGCCTGCTCACCGCCTCGGTCGACCGCGTCACCATCGACCGCGTCACCGGCGCGCCGATCGACGCCTCGCCCAACGGTTCGATCGCCGTGGCTCAAGACCCCAAGTCGGGCGCCGCGATCCCCACCGAGTCGCAGCGGCGCGGCCTGCAGTACCGCTTCCCGATCGGCACCGAGAAGAAGTCGTACCCGTACTTCGACCTCAACGCCCGCGCCACCTACGACATCGATTTCATCGAGGAGTCGGAGATCAACGGCGTGCCGGTCTACCACTTCCGGCAGACCATCCCGGTGACGAACATGTGGGACGTCGTCAAGCACCCGTCCCACCAGCTCGCCCTGCCCGCCGCCAAGTGGGGCCTCGAGGGCACCGAGCCGGTCACCATGACGCGCTTCTACACCAACACCCGCGACGTATGGGTGGAGCCGAGGACCGGCGCGGTTCTCAAGGGTGGCGAGAACCTCCACATGTACTACGGCCGTAGCGCCGGGCAGGTGGACGTCAACATCCTGAAGTCGCACCTCGTCTTCGACGAAGAGACCATCGAAGCCCAGATGGCCGTCACCCAGGAGAGCCTCGACAAGCTCGACCTGTACGGCAAGACCCTGCCGATCATCCTGGGCATCCTCGCCGCCATCTTCCTCATCGGTGGCGCGGTCCTCGGATTCCTGAGCTCGGGCTCCACCTCGGGCCGTCCGTTCGATCCCCCGACCGAGCGGATTCGTTCCTCGAACCTGTAAGCCACCTGTCCACAACTCGGCCTCCCCCGGTCCTCAACCCGGGGGAGGCCGAGCTGTTTTGCGGGCCGGTTTCCTCGGTGCCGCGCGGCAATCGGATTCAGGGTCGCGGTAACTGCCGAACCCGGGCCGCCTCGCGAGTGAGATGGTCGCGCTCGAGAACTGTGGTGGCCGCGCGGGCCGCCGCGGCGTACAGGGTCGCGGCCTCTTCGAGTTCGCCCGCCCGTTCGAGGAGGTAGGCCCGGGATGCGCTGTGGCGCGGTAGTTCCGGGTCGAGATCGGCGAGAGCGGCCAGGCCGGCTCGGGGGCCGTCGGCCTCGCCGACCGCGACCGCGCGATTCAGGCGCACCACCGGGCTGTCGGTGAGAAGCAGTAGTTCGTCGTACCACTCCACGATCTGTATCCAGTCCGTTTCGGCGGTGCTCGGCGCGTCCGCGTGCAGGGCCGCGATCGCGGCTTGGGCCTGGTATTCGCCGAGGCGGTCACGGGCCAGCGCGGCTTGCAGGATCGTCACGCCCTCGGCGATAAGGTGTGTGTCCCACCGGGATCGGTCCTGTTCGGCGAGCGGAATCAAGCGCCCGCCCTCGGTGCGCGACGCCCGGCGGGCGTGGTGCAGCAGCATCAGCGCGAGCAGCCCCGAGACCTCGGGTTCGCCGGTCGAGGCGGCGAGCTGACGGGTGAGGCGGATGGCTTCGGCGGCCAGGTCGATGTCGCCGCTGTAGCCCTCGTTGAAGACGAGGTAGAGCACCCGCAGCACCGTTGCCGGATCGCTGGGACGGTCGAGCGGTAAGCCCGTGATCCGCTTCTTGGCCCGGCTGATCCGTTGCGCCATAGTCGATTCCGGAACCAGGTAGGCCGTCGCGATCTGCCGGGTCGTCAGGCCGCCGACCGCACGCAAGGTCAGCGCGACGGCCGAGCCCGGCGACAACGCGGGATGCGCGCACAGGAAATACAGCCACAGCGTGTCGTCCGTGGCGGGCACCGGGCCGGCTTCCGGCTCGGCGTCGACCGCGAATTCCCGCCCACGCCTGGATGTTTCGGCGCGCGTCGCGTCGATGAATTTTCGCCAGGCGACGGCGACGAGCCAGCCTTTCGCATCGCGCGGTGGATCGTCGGGCCAGGTTTCCAGCGCCCGGATCAGCGCTTCCTGTACCGCGTCCTCGGCCGCGGCGAACTCGGCCCCGCGGCGGACGAGGATCCCGATCACCGCGGGGACGAGTTCGCGCACCAGCGCTTCGTTCATTCGGTCACCGTGGGCAATTCCGCGTAGAACGGCCGCAGTTCGAGCCACTCCTGCACCGGCTTCCCGCCCGCCCCCGGTGCCGCGGACAGCTCCCCTGCCAGTTCGAGCGCCCGGTCGTAGGTGTCGACGTCGATGATCATCCAGCCGGCGATCAGGTCCTTGGTCTCCGCGAACGGCCCGTCGGTGACCGGCGGGCGCCCCTCGCCGTCGGAGCGGACGAACGTGCCCTGCGTGGTCAGCGCCTGACTGTCGACGTACTCGCCGGTCGATTGCAGCCGTGTCGCGAAATCCTGCATGTACCGCACGTGCGCGGTCACCTCCTCGGGCGTCCACTGATCCATCGGCACGTCGTTGACGGACGCGGGAGCGCCACGGTAGTGCTTGAGCAGCAGGTACTTGGCCATGATGTTCTCCTCGGTTCGTGTGCTGTGTGGGTTGTACCCCTGGGACGGAGCCACCCACGCGTTCTCGACATCGGCCGCACAAGAATCTCGGCCGATTATTTTCGCCGTGAGTGAACGGCGCCACCTGCAGGAACAAACCGCCGGGGGTCCATGTTGAGTCAGCAAAGCTCAACTTTGGAAGGGTCGACATGACTTCAGCTCAGAACCTGCCGGTGCTGTTCCTGACCGATCCGATCGTGCTGCCGGGCATGGTCGTGCCCATCGAATTGGACGAATCCGCGCAGGCCGCCATCGACGCCGCCCAGGCGGCCAAAACCGGTTCGGTGCTGGTCGCGCCGCGCCTCGACGAGGGCTACGCGTCCTACGGCGTCGTCGCCACCATCGAACAGGTCGGCCGGATGCGCGGCGGCGCGCCCGCCGCCGTGTTGAAGGCCGAGCGCCGCGCTCGGATCGGGCACGGCGTCACCGGGCCGGGCGCCGCGCTGTGGGTGGAGGCCGAACTCGTCGAGGCGGTCGAGCCCGACGAGCGGACCACCGAGCTCGCCGCCGAGTACAAGAAGCTGGTCGTCGCCGTGCTGCAGCGGCGTGAGGCCTGGCAGATCATCGACATCGTCAACCAGCTCGACGACGTAGAGGCCATCGCCGACACCGCGGGCTACGCGCCGTACCTGTCCGATGACCAGAAGCGCGAACTGCTCGAGACCCCCGATGTCGCGGTGCGGCTGACCAAGCAGATCGACTGGATCAAGGACCACATCGCCGAGGTGGAGGTCACCGACAAGATCTCCGAGGACGTCCGCGACGGCATGGAGAAGAGTCAGCGCGAGTTCCTGCTGCGTCAGCAGCTCAACGCCATCCGCAAGGAACTCGGCGAGGACGAACCCGACGGCGCCGACGACTACCGCACCCGCGTGGAGAACGCGGACCTGCCCGAGAACGTGCGCGCCGAGGCGCTGCGCGAGGTCGGCCGGCTGGAGCGCGCCAGCGACCAGAGCCCGGAATCGGGCTGGATCCGTACCTGGCTCGACACCGTGCTCGATCTGCCGTGGACGGTGAAAACCGAGGACAGCACCGATGTCTCGGCCGCTCGTGCGGTGCTCGACGCCGATCACCACGGCCTCGACGAGGTGAAGGACCGGATGGTCGAGTACCTGGCGGTGCGAACGCGGCGGGCCGCGCGCGGTCTCGAGGTCGTGGGTGGACGCGGGTCCGGCGCGGTGCTCGTGCTGGTGGGTCCCCCCGGTGTCGGCAAGACCTCGCTGGGTGAATCGGTCGCAAAGGCTCTGGGCCGCAAGTTCGTTCGTGTCGCCCTCGGCGGCGTGCGCGACGAGGCCGAGATCCGTGGCCACCGTCGCACCTACGTCGGCGCGCTGCCGGGCCGGATCGTGCGTGCGGTGAAGGAGGCGGGTTCGATGAATCCCGTTGTCCTGCTGGACGAGATCGACAAGGTCGGCTCCGACTTCCGTGGTGATCCGGCGGCGGCCCTGCTCGAGGTCCTCGACCCCGCGCAGAACCACACCTTCCGCGACCACTACCTGGATCTGGACCTGGACCTGTCGAATGTCCTGTTCATCGCGACCGCCAACGTCATGGACACCATTCCCGGCCCCCTGCTGGACCGTATGGAGCTCATCACCGTCGACGGCTACACCGAGGCCGACAAGGTGGCGATCGCGCGCGACTTCCTGGTTCCCCGCCAGCTCGAGCGCAACGCGCTGACCGCGGAAGAGGTGTCGATCACCGACGCGGCCCTGCGCGAGATCGCGGCGAACTACACCCGGGAGGCGGGTGTGCGTCAAATGGAGCGCCTGGTGGCAAAAGCCCTGCGCAAGGCGGCGACTCGTCTGGTGACGGGCGACGCCGCGAGCGTCGGCGACGCTACCGTGGACGCCCCGCTCGTCGACAAGGGCGCGCTGGGCGAGGGCGCGGTGCTCGGGTACGACCCCGGACTCGGCTACGACAACGTCATCGACATCGCCGCCGGTCCGCAGCCGGTCGGTCAGGTGACGAGCCTGGTGGTCGACCTCGACAACCTCACCGACTACCTCGGGCGTCCCCGCTTCACCCCGGACTCGATGGAGCGCACCTCCGTCCCGGGCGTGGCGACGGGCCTCGCGGTGACCGGTGCGGGCGGCGATGTCCTCTACATCGAGGCCAACGGCGCCGAGGGCGAGCGTTCTCTCACCCTCACCGGCCAGCTCGGTGACGTGATGAAGGAATCCGCTCAGATCGCGCTCACCTACGTCCGCTCGCACCTGGAGGAGATCGGTATCGAGCCGAAGGTCCTCGACCGCAACATCCACATCCACTTCCCCGCGGGTGCGGTCCCCAAGGACGGCCCTTCGGCAGGCGTCACCATGGTCACCGCCCTGGTGTCGCTGGCCCTCGGTCGCCCGGTCCGCGGCGATGTCGGGATGACCGGCGAGGTCACCCTCAACGGCAGCGTCCTGCCGATCGGCGGCGTGAAGCAGAAGCTGCTCGCCGCTCAGCGAGCCGGCCTGAAGACCGTCTTCATCCCGGCCCGCAACGAACCGGACCTGGACGAAGTCCCGGCGGAAGTGCTGGCCGCCCTGAACGTCCGCCCCGTCGCCGACGTGGCAGACATCCTGGCCTACGCGATCGAGCCGATCGCCGAACCCGCCGCCGACGGCAAGACCTTCGCCGTCAGCGCCTGATCCCCGCCGTCAACGGGCCGTGCACAGCTGTGTACGGCCCGTTGCCGCGTCCGGCTAGCGGCTGACGGTCGGCGGCAGCATCGGGCCTGCGACGGTGACCACGGCGAGTTGGTCGGTGTCGTAGTTGTCCTGGTCGTCGAGGTCGTCGTCGAGGTCGTCGTCGAGGTCGTCGTCGTCGAAACCGTCCGCGTCTTCCTCGGTGGCGGGGGCGAGGTCCTTCTCGACGCGGCGGGTGGTGCCCTGGGCGACCGCGCAGAGGACAGGTTCCTCGCCCTCGGTCTCGGCGTACACGTCGCAGTGGGTGACGGCCTGGCGGCGGGTGGCGCCGAGGACGGTGGCGTGCACGCGCAGGCGCTCGCCCTGGGCGGGGCGCAGGTAGGTGATGGTGAAGCCGCCGGTGAGGACGTTGGGGCCCAGGACGGTGCCCGCGGCGAAGGTGAGGGCGTTGTCGGCGGCGTAGGCGAGTACCCCGCCGTGCACGAAGCCGAACTGCTGGCCGTGTTCGGGCTGGATGTCGATGATGAGAGTGGCTGCGCCATCACCGAATTCGGTGAGCTCGGTGCCGACCAGACGGGCGAACGGCTGCGCGGCTAGTACCTGGCGCGCCAGGTCGAGGTCGAGGGTGGAAGCTTCGGTCGGCATCGGGTGTTCCGTTCTTCGAGTTGCGTGGCCCTGCATGGTGACTATTCGGTGCCGTCGGCCCGCAGTGTCGCCCACGCGGCGGCGGCGAGCTCGGGGGCGACATCGGTTGGCGCGGTACGGATATTGCCACCAAGCCATTGGCGGGAGTATTCCTGTGCCGCACCGAGCCACAGCGCGTAGACGAGATCGAGTTCCAGGTCACGCACCGCGCCGTATCCCGCGTGCGTGCGCCACCACCGCCGGACGGCCGTGAGGAACTCCACATTGCGCTCGCTCTCCCGGACACCGGGCGGCCGCGAACCCATGAGAACCGTTGCGCGATATTGATATTCGTGCACCCACCGCAGGTGCGCACGCACCCCGGATTCGACGCCGGCGCGCGCGTCGGGACTGTCGGCGACGGCATTCCAGAAGTGTTGCTGGTAGTCGGTGAGCGCGGCCACCCAGACCTGTCGATAGAGGTCGGACTTGTCCGGAAAGTGGTGGTACAGCGCGCCGACGCTGGCATCGGCGGCGGCGCGGATATCGCTCAGGGTGGCATCGAGGACACCGTGTTCGGCGAACTGCCGCTCCGCGGCCAGCAGCAACCGATCTCGCATCTCCATATACAGAATTTAGTTCGGTCCGGCTGGCGTGGCAAGACTCGATGTGTCGGTGCGATGCGGTAAGACGGACCTGTGCCCCGGTGGCTCCTGCATGTGGATCTCGACCAGTTCCAGGCGGCGGTGGAATTCCGGCGTCGCCCTGAGCTGCGCGGCCGGCCGGTGATCGTCGGCGGCGAGGGTGATCCCGCGCAGCCACGCAAGGTTGTGACCTGCGCTTCTTATCCCGCGAGGGCCTACGGTGTGCGTGCGGGGATGGCGTTGAGAATGGCGCAGCGCAAGTGTCCGGAGGGTGTTTTCCTGCCGGTCGACATGGCCGCCTACGAGGTGGCCTCCGAAGAGATCATGGTGACGCTGGGCCGGGTGGCCGGCGCGGTCGAGGTCTGGGGGATGGACGAGGCGTTCGTCGCCACCGACGGCGATCCGTGGCAGCTGGCCGCCGAAATCCGTACCGCCATCATCGAACTCGGCCTCACGTGCGCGGTCGGCATCGGCGACAACAAGCTCACCGCGAAGCTCGCCACCGGTTTCGCCAAGTCCACCGGCAAGACCTCCGCCGAACCCGAGCACGACCCCGGCGCCGCCACCGGCATCTTCGAGCTCACCGCCGCCAACTGGACCGAACTCATGGGCCACCGCCCCACCGACGCGCTCTGGGGCGTCGGTGCCCGCATCGCCCACCGCCTGGCCGACCTCGACATCACCACGGTCGCCGATCTCATGTCCGCCGACCGCGCGCGCCTGGCCGCCGAGTTCGGCCCGAGCACCGGCCCCTACCTGTGGGTCCTCGGCCACGGCAAGGGTGACACCGAACTCTCCACCACCCCGCGAATCCCCGTGGGCCGCAGCAGATCCGAGACCTTCCCGCACGACCTCACCGACCCAGGGGAAATCCGCCGCGAGGTCGCCCGCATCGCCACCGAGGTCGCCGAGGAGATGCGCGAACACCACCGCGTCAGCACCCGGGTCTCGGTCACCGTCCGCACGAAAACCTTCTATACCCGCAGCAAACAGCAAAAACTCCCCACCCCCACCGACGACATCACCACCATCACCGACACCGCCCTGGCGATCATCGACCGCTTCGACCTGGACCGCCCGATCCGCCTCCTCGGCGTCCGCCTGGAACTCCTCCCACCCTGACGCGGGTCCTCCCCCGCGGGCTCGCGAACTCGTATGCTCGGGCAATGGAGTTCTCTGCGATGGTGGCCCGTGAGTCCGATGGTGGGATCGTTCTCGCCCGTGAAACGGTGGGAGATGACTTCCTCGGTAGCGGCGAGGTGACGATCAAGGTTCATTACTCGAGCGCGAACTACAAAGATCTGCTGGCGATCACGCCGCGCGGTGGGGTGGTGCGCAATTATCCGATCGTGCCGGGCATCGACCTCACCGGTGAGGTGATCGCCTCGGAGACCGATGACTTCGCCCCCGGCGACCAGGTCATCGCCCATGGCTACGACCTGGGTGTTTCCCGCAACGGCGGCTTCGCCGAGTACACCAGGGTGCCTGCCGAATGGGTGGTGAAGCTCGACGGCCTCGACACCCGCGACGCCGCCACCATCGGGACCGCGGGTTTCACCGCCGCCATGAGCGTGCAGGCCCTGCTCGACCACGGCCTGACCCCCGACGACGGCGCCGTCCTGGTCACCGGTGCGACCGGCGGTGTCGGCACCGTAGCCATCGACATTCTGTCCGGCCTCGGCTTCGAGGTGATCGCTTCCACCGGCAAGACCGACGCGAACGACCTGCTCGCCGAGCTCGGCGCCAACGAGGTGATCGGCCGGCTTCCGCTCGACCCCGACGCCAAGCCGCGCCCGCTCAACAAGGCCAACTGGGCGTCGGCGGTCGACAGCGTCGGCGGCGCCTCGCTGGCGCACGTCCTCAGCGCGATCGGTTACGGCGGGGCGGTGGCGGCCAGCGGCCTCACCGGCGGCGCCGAGCTTCCCACCACCGTGCTCCCGTTCATCCTGCGCGGCGTCAGCCTGCTCGGCATCGACTCGGTGCAGCTTCCGATCGAGAAGCGCCGCGCCCTGTGGACCGCACTGGGCAAGCAGCTTCGCCCTCAGCATCTGTCGACGATCGAGTCCTTCACGCCGATCACCGAGGTCGGCACGGTCCTGCAGTCGATCAAGGACGGCACCCACTCCGGGCGCACCGTGATCGGCGTGGCCAACGAGTTCTGAGCCCTCCAGAAGTTCGCCACACGACGACGTTACGGAGACTGTAATACTGTAACGAGCATGATGCTCCGCCCGAACGGCACCACGATCACCGACGAGTCCGCGATCGCGCTGGCCGCGTCCATTCGCGCCCGCGAGGTCAGCGTCCGCGCGGTGATCGATGCCCACATCGCTGTGCTGGAACGTTTCGCCCCCGCCACGAACGCGGTGGTGGTGGATTGCTACGACACCGCGCGGGCACAGGCCGACGCCGCCGACGCCCACCTCGCGACCGGGCCGGAGCACCTGCCACCGCTGTTCGGCGTCCCGATCACCGTCAAGGAATCCCTGGCGGTCGCCGGCTTGCCCAACACGGCGGGCGTCGTGGCTCGTCGGCACCTGCGTCCCACCGCGAATGCCACCGTGGTGCAACGAGTTCTGGACGCGGGTGCGATCGTGCTCGGGCTGACCAACACCGCCGAGGGGTGCATGTGGCTCGAGTCGACGAACCGGGTCTACGGGCGAACCAGCAACGTGCACGACCGGGCACGGACGGCGGGCGGGTCCTCGGGCGGCGAGGGCGCCGCCGTCGGCAGCGGCGGCTCCCCGCTCGGCCTGGCCACCGATACCCTCGGCTCGATCCGGGTTCCCGCCTTCTGCAACGGCGTCTTCGGACACCGCCCGTCGACCGGCCTGCTCCCCACCACCGGCGCGTGGCCACCACCGTTCGGTGTGGCCGCCCTGTGCTCCAACGGGGTCATCGCCCGCCGCGCGGCCGACCTCATGCCCCTGCTGCGGATCATGGCCGGCCCCGACGGGACCGATCCCCTGGTCCGCGCGGCCACCCTCGGCGATCCGGCGACGACCTCGATGCGAGGTGTGCCCGTCGTGCTGCTCGACGGAACCTTCGCCCCCGGCTTCGGTCGCGAGGTGCTGGCCGCGCGCGACCGCGCCGCCGCTGTTCTCATCGAGGCAGGCGCCGAGGTCACCCGGGTACCGATGCGTTCGCTGCGGACGATCGGGCTCTTCGCCACGATCGTGCTGGCCGAGGAGACCGGGATCAGCTTCGCCGAGATCATGCGCGGCGAGGGCGCCGACATCCTCGCACCCGGACAACTCACCGCCTTGCGCGGCGACCACACCCTCGCCACCCGCCTCCTCGCGCTCGGCGAGCTGATCGCGGCCCGGCTACCCACCCGGGTGGCCCGGCGCATCACCGCCGCCGCACACCGCACGGCCGCCGAGATCACCGAGATCATCGGTGACGGTTTGCTCCTGCATCCGACCCTGAGCACGGTCGCGCCGCGTCACGGCCGCACCACCGGCCGCCTGTGGCGCACGAACACGGTCGCACCGTTCAGCCTCGCCGGGCTGCCCGTCACCCAGGTGCCGCTCGGCCGCGGCACCCACGGTCTGCCACTCGGGGTACAGGTGGTCGCGGGACACAACCGCGATCACCTCTCGATCGCCGCGGCCCTCACTCTCGAGAAGGCGTTCGGCGGCTGGATCCGCCCGCGGGGCTGACCCCTCCCCCTCCGGGGTGGTCATGTGCTCGGGAGCTACGCCATCGCCGCGCGGTATCGACGGCTCGGCCGGAAAGGACGCCGGGAACAGTTCGCCGGCGGGACGGCGTAGGTAGTCGCGCTCGGTGTAGGCCGCACGCATCCGGTCGAACAGTGACTGCGCCCGCCGGGTCATCGCAGGCAGGTCGATGCCGGGAATTACCCCGTCGCGCAACGTGATCCGCCCGGCGACCATGGAGAAATCCGCCGCGCGCCCGGTGCTGTTCATGCACAGGGTGCGGATCGGATCGTCGAGGACGCCGTCGCGCGGGTCGTCGAGGCGGAAGGCGACCAGGTCGGCGGTCGCCCCCACCGCGATCGTGCCCAGGTCCGGTCGGTGCAGCGCTTCGGCACCGCCGAGCGTCGCCGCCGAGACGTAGTCGCCGTAGGTGGCCGCGTCGAGCCGCGATGCCAGCACCTTGGCCAGGGTGACGCCGATGTCGATGCCGCGCACCAGATCCGGCGGAAAAGAGTCGGTGCCGAGGGCGATGCGCACGCCCGCTGCCCGGTACCGATCGAAGCTGTCGAGCGCCGATCCGTGTCTGGCCGAGGTGAGCGGGCAGTGCACGATCGACGCTCCCGACGCCGCGAGCGTGCCGAGGTCGTCATCGGTATCGGCGTCCACGTGCGGGTTCGAGTCGATGTAGATCCCGTGGGGGATGAGCAGATTCGGCCCGAGGAGACCGGTCCGCTCGAGCACGGCCAGCGGTGACATACCGAACCGCTCGATCACGAACGCGCGTTCGTGCAGCCCTTGGAGCGCGTGCAGGCGGACCAGCGCGCCGGTCGCCGCGGCCAGCGCGGAGGTCCGGTGCAGCAGATCCTCGGACAGCGTCTCGATCCGGCACGGGAGCAGTGTCCCGTGGATCAGATCGGTGTCCTGCGCCGAGGCCCACTCCAGGAACCGCGCCGCACCCTCGAACCCGTCGAGCCCGAGTTCTTCGTTCCAGTAGATGGACCGCGAGCCGTCGTCGTCGACCACGTTGACCCCGGATCGGTACGCGGGCCCGAGGTACACCCGCAGGCCGAGACGCCGTGCGGACTCGGCCATCGCCACGGCGTCGGAGTAGGTCTCCGCCCAATCGCTGTGCACCTCCGACGCGATCGGCATCGCCGTCGTCACCCCGTGCAGCAGCAGCTGGACGAACCCGTACTCACGGATGAACGCCCGCTCCTCGGCGTCGAACACCGCGCGCCGCCGCTGCGTGGCGTACTCGCGCGACCATTGCAGACCGAGGCCGAGCTCGCGCGACTGCCACGAATCCAGGATCGTGTGGTCGATGTCGGTGAGCGCGTCGAGATCGATAAGCCCGGGCATCAAGATCGCGTCCCCGAGCTCGATCACCTCGTCGACGGTCTCCAGACCGCGCGGACCGGCGGCGACGATGCGCGAATCCTCCACCACCACTTCACCGTCGGTGAGCATCACGTGGCCACCGACGATCCCCGACGCGAGTACATGGCGTGCTCGAATACCGCGCCGCATCTCAGCTCCTCCCCCTGCCCCAACGACCGGGAATCTCGAATCCGTCCAGTGCCGTATCGACGGAAACGACACTGCCCCGGTGGATTACAGTGCGCTCGGCCGGGCGGTCCATCACAGCCGAAGTCGGGCTGGCCGCGTCGACCAGGAAGAACTCGGCTGGATCACCGACCTCGAAACCTGGATGTGGCTCGCTCCGGCCGAGCGGGCGCAGACTGCGGTCGAGCACGCTCGCTCCACCCCAACTAGCGACGGCGAGAGCGTGTTCCACGTGCTCGTCGGATCCGAACCCGTTGACGAACGCGAGTTGCCAGGCGCGGTCGAGCATGTCGCCGTTGCCGTAGGGCGACCAGTAGTCCCGCTGACCGTCCATCCCGACCCCGACGCGCACACCGGCCGCGGCCAGGTCGAGCAACGGCAACGCCCAACCCTGCGCGCCCGCCGCGTGGGTGAGGGCGATGTCGAGCTCCGCCAGCTGCTCGATCGCGGCAGGCACAGCGGGCAGCCCACCGGCCAGGCACCGGGCATGGGAGATGGTCGCCAGACCGGTCATTCCGAGCGCCCGCACCCGTTCGATGATCAGCGACAGGGTGAACAGCCCCAGCTCACCCGCTTCGTGCAGGTGGATGTCGACGCCGACCTGATGCTTGTCGGCCAGCCCGAACACCGCGTCGAGATGTCGCACCGGATCGCGGTCGAGTTCGCACGGATCCATCCCGCCGACCAGGTCGGCCCCGGCCGACAGTGCCGCGTCCATGAGGTCGACGACGCCGGGTTCGAGCAGGATTCCGACCTGCGGGAACGCCACGATCTCCACGTCGCACACGTCGTCGTAGCGTTCTCGCGCCGCGAGTTCGCCTTCGAGCTTGGTGAGCCCGGAATCGGCGTCCACCTGGGCGTGACTGCGAATCCTGGTAGCCCCGTTGGCCACTGCCACCGCGAGGGTGAACGAGGCGCGTTCGGCCACGGAACGTTCCGCCGACCGCCAGTGCTCGCGATCGTTCATGATCCGGCCCCACCGTCCCGGCATCCCGGTCTGGGCACGGAACGGCAGTCCGAGCCTGCTCGAGTCGAGATGCAGATGCACATCCGACAGTGCGGGCAGGATCAACCGGCCCGCGCCGTCGGCGAGTTCGCCGGCGGGCACCGGCGAACCGGTGGCCGCGGATACCGCGGCCACCGTGCCGTTCTCGATCAGCAGGTCCACCGGCGGGCCGCCCCAGGGGCGAACGTCGGTGATCAACAGCGAATCACCCACGCGCTCAGTCCTTGCCGAAGGTCGCGGCGTCGACGGTGATCATCCCGTCCGCCCGCGGCTTCCAGTTCAGCGCCGGGTCCACCGCGTAGCTGGCATCGGGGGTGTAGAGGCCGAGCAGCAGCGCCTTGGAATCGTTGAGGGTGAACAGATCTCGGTAGACATCGATCCTGGCCTGTCCGGCGACGGTCCGGGTCTTGGCGACCAGGGTCTGGGTTTCCGGCAGCATCGCGTAGTCGTTCCACTGCCCGCCGAACATCGAGGCGATCGGGGCGTCGCCGTCCATGGTGGACGGCGCGTAGGTGTTGAGGTAGATGCCGGTGGCGGCCTTCTTCGTGTAGATCATCTGGGAATGGCTGCTCTGGTCGGTGCCGTGCAGGGTGATGGTGATGCCGACTTCGGCAAGGTTCGCCTGGATCGACTGGGCGATCTCGGAGCTCAGCGGGATGCGTCCGTTCGTCGCGTACTGGAAGGGGATCGGCGTGCCGTTGTAGCCCGCCGCGGCCAGCAGCTGTTTGGCCTTGGCCGTATCACGCACCGGCGCAGGATATTTCGGGTCGTAGCCGCCGACGTTCTTGGCGACCAGCTGGTTGTCGACCGTCGCGCGGCCCGCGAGCAGACTCTTGACGATGGCGTCCCGGTCGATCGACAGTGCGATCGCCTCGCGTACCCGCTGGTCGGCCAGCGGACCCGCCGTGGCGTTCATGCCGAGGAAGGTGACGCCGTTGGAGACCCGCGACTCGATGTGCACACTCTTCGAACCATCTACGGCAGCAACCTGATTAGGCGCGATCAAGGCCACATCGAGACTGCCGGACTGAACACCGTTGAGCCGGGCGTCGGCGTCGGCCACCGTCTTGAAGGTCACGGTCTCCAGTGCGGCCTTGTCGCCCCAGTAGTTCGGATTGCGCTTGACGACGTATTCGACGCCGCGCGTGTAGTGGTCGAACACGAACGGCCCCGAGCCGACCGGTGCGGCCGCGAATCCCGCGGAACCGAGCTTGGTGTAAACACTTTCGGGCACGATCGAGACGCCGGTGGTGATGGTCGGCCACGCGGAGAAGGGGGCGTTGAGGCTGAACACCACGGTATTGCCGGGACCGGCGGCGGCGGAGGTGAACATCTCCATATAGGTGGCCGGATCGCCGTTGGGTGTCGCCTTGATCTGGTTGTAGGTGAACGCGACATCGGAGGCTTTCACCGGTTCGCCGTTGTGGAACTTCGCGTCCTCCCGAATCGTGAACGTCCACTGGGTGAAATCGGCGTTGTGCTCCCACGAGGTCGCGAGCTTCGGGCCGATCACGCCTTCCGCGTCGAAGCGGGCGAGCTGGTCGAAGGTCGCGAAGTAGTAGTTGTAGCCTGCCAGCGAACCGTCGCTGATCGGGTCGGGCACATCCGTCGGTTCGGTGACCGCGCCGACCACGAGGGTCTTCGTCGACGCGGTGTCGGTGCCCGCGGGTGCGCAGGCACTCAGGGTGACGGTGGAGAACGCGAGGATCGCGAGTCCGGTAGCCACACTGCGGGTGATCGGTCTCATGGGTTTCCTAATCTTTCGTGGAGCGGGGAAGTGGATGCAGGCACGCCGCGACATGCCCGGCGGGCCCGAGCGGCTCGAGTTCCGGTCTGCGCGTGGCGCATTCGCCGGTCGCCGATGGGCAGCGGGTGCGGAAGGTGCAGCCGCTCGGTGGATTCGCGGCATCGGGGAGCTCGCCGCGGATCAGCGTCGAGGTGTCTCGGCGGCGTTGATGGGGGTCGGGAACGGGAGCCGAGGCGATCAGCGCGCGCGTGTACGGATGCCGGGGGCTGGTGAACACGTCCTCGGTGGCGCCGATCTCGACGAGCTTGCCCAGATGCATCACCGCGACCCGGTCCGACAGGTGCCGCACGACCGAGAGATCGTGGGCGATGAACAGATACGACAGGCCGAGCTGTTCCTGCAGGTCTTGGAGCAGGTTGATCACCTGGGCCTGCACCGAGGCGTCGAGCGCGGACACAGGTTCGTCGAGCACCAGCACCTCCGGCCTCGGCGCGAGCGCTCTGGCGATCCCGAGCCGTTGCCGCTGTCCGCCGGAGAACTCGGCCGGGCGCCGGTCGAGCGCGTCCGGTCCGAGCCCGACCTGGTCGAGCAGTTCGAGCACGCGGGCGCGGGAGTAGCCGCCCGCGATCCGGAGCGGTTCGGCGATGATGTCGTGCGCGCTCATTCGGGGGTCGAGGGAGGAGTACGGGTCCTGGAACACCAGCTGCACCCGGTTGCGCAGCGCCCTGCGCGCGGCCGGTCGCAGGGCGGCCAGGTCGTGGCCGAGGATGCGCACCGAACCCGCGGTCGGGGTGTTGATGCCGAAGATCGTGCGGACCAGCGTGGACTTCCCGCCACCGGATTCGCCGACCAGGCCGAAGGTTTCACCGCGTACGACCCCGAAGCTCACGCCGTCGAGGGCTCGCAGTCTGCGCTTGCCGGTGAGACCGCGCCTGCTGGTGAAGCTCACCTCGAGGCCGTCGACCCGGATCACTTCCTCTGCGGTATCGAGCACGGTCATGCCGAAATGTCCTCTCGGAGAGGGGCGGCGAGCGCGGGCGGGCAGGCGAGCGCGCGACCGTCGCCGATGGCGACGAGAGGTGGTGGGGCTGTGTCGCATTCACGGCTCCTGCCCGCGAACTCGCAACGCGGGGCGAACCCGCACCCGGCCGGACGTTTCGTCGGTGACGGTGGCGAGCCAGGGATGGCGTAGGCGCGGCCCGCGCCCGCCTGCCCGAGCAGACTGCCCTGCAGGCCACGGGTGTACGGGTGGGCGGCGTGGTCGAAGATCTGCCACACCGTGCCGGTCTCGACCACCCGGCCCGCGTACATGATCGCCACCCGATCGGCGTACTGGGCGACCAACCCGAGATCATGGGTGATCAACACCATCGCCGCGCCGCTGCGGGCGCGAGCCTGTGCCAGCACCTCCATGAGCTGGGCCTGGATGGTCACGTCGAGCGCGGTGGTCGGCTCGTCGGCGATGAGCACCGCCGGATCGTTGGCCATCGCCATGGCGATCACCGCGCGCTGGCGCATACCGCCCGACCACTGGTGGGGATAGGCGCGCGCCCGCTCGGCCGGTTGTGGGATACCGACGGAGGCAAGGAGTTCGACTACGCGCTGCTTGCGTTTCCTTGCGTCGAGCCGCTGATGCACCGCCAGCGCGCGACCGATCTGCGTGCCGACCCGACGCACCGGATTGAGGGTGGTCATCGGGTCCTGGAAGACCATGCCGAGTTCGGCGCCCCGCAGGCGCCGCAGGGTTTCGTCGTCGGCGCCGACGAGTTCGTCGCCGCGGAAACGCACGCTGCCCGAGAAGATCGTCAATGCCGGGGGGAGCAGGCCGAGGGCGGCGAGCATCGTCACCGACTTGCCCGATCCGGATTCGCCGACGAGACAGAGAACTTCGCCCTCCTCCAGGCGCAGACTCACCCCGTCGACGAGCACCACACGGTCGCCCGCGGCGGTCTCGTAGCCGACGGTGAGATCGGTGATCTCCAGCAATGGGCTCATGCCACAACCTCTTTCGCGAGAGCGCCGCGACGAGCGCGTGGCGCCCGCCGAACGCGGCGCAACCCCTGGCCTTCATCGGTGAATCGCCGGCTGGCCAGCAGGGTTCCGCCGATCACCAGCAGCAGTGCCACCGCCGGAACGATCGTCAGATAGGGCGCCTGGCGCAGGTACTTCTGTCCGTCGGTGATCATCAATCCCCAACTGGGAGTTGGTGGTTGCACGCCGAGGCCGAGATAGTCGAACGACGAGATCATGATCAGCACATTGCCGAGATCGGCGGTCGCCAGAATCAGCACAGGGACCGTGACGTGCCCGACGATGTGCTTGCGCATCACCCAGCCAGAGCGCGCGCCGAGCAATTTCGGCGCGATCACGAAATCGCGACCGGACAGCCCGAGCGCCACCGAGCGCGCCACCCTGGCGTAGCCGACCCAGAAGGTGACGCCGAGGATCGTCGCCATCAGCGCGGTACTCGGCCCGCGAATCGCCGACACCGCCATGATCACCAGCGTCATCGGGACCGCGAGCTGCACATCGGCGACACCCATCAGCACGCTGTCGGTGACACCGCGGAAGTAACCCGACGCCGTGCCGATCGTCATGCCGATCACCGCGTTGACCAGCACGATCACCAGGACCAACCCGAGCGTGATCCGTCCGGCCAGCGCCAGCCTGCTCGCCAGATCGCGACCGAGCGAATCGGTTCCGAGCGGGTAGTTCCCGGTGGCGAACGGCGCGGAGAACGCGGCCGCGAGGTCCTGCCCGTAGGGGTCGTAACCGGGGAAGAGGGGATACAGCAGGGAGAACAGCACGACTGCGAGGATCATGGCGACGCCCGCGATCGTGGCGTGGTCGCGGGGACGGATCATCGGACTCTCGCTCTCGGATCGATGACGCCGTAGAGGACGTCGATCCCGAAGTTGACGATCACGAAGATGGTCGCGATCACCACCAGCCCGGACTGGACCACCGGAAAGTCCCGGTTGAACACCGCGTCGAGCATCAACGTGCCCAAACCGGGCCAGGCGAAGACGTTTTCGACGATCACCAGACCACCGAGCAGCGTGCCGAGCGTGATTCCGGAGATGGTGAGCACCGGCAGCAGCGCGTTCGGCAGCACATCGCGCAGGAGCACCGAGGATCTGCGCTCGCCGCGCGCGTACGCGGTGCGCACATAGTCCTGGGAGCTCTCGGCGACCAGCGAATTGTCCAGCAGCCGTGAGTAGACGACGAACTGCGCGGTGGCGATGGTGAGGGCGGGCATGATGATCGCGAGCGGGTCGGCACCGGCGAGCGAGGGCAGCCAGCCGAGCGTCACCGAGAACACCAGCACCAGCAGCAGCCCGAACAGGAAGTCCGGCACCGCCAGTCGCGCCGCGCCGACACCGAGCGCTATCCCGCGCAGCGACCAGCGGCCGCTCAGGTGGATGGCGAGCACCACGGCGAAGGCGAGTGCGAGACCGATCGCGAAGCCCGCGACACCGAGTTGGAGCGAAGCGGGCAGGCGTTGCAGGACGAGTGTCATCGACGAGGTGCCGGTCTGCTGGTACGAGTCACCGAAATCGCCGGACAGCACGCCGGTCACGTAGTCGAAGTACTGGGTCAGCGGCGGTTTGTCGAAGCCGAGTTCGGCTTCCAGCGCCGCGATGTCGGCCTCGCTCGCCGTTTCCGGCAGGAGTGAGGCCACGGGACTGCCGGTCGATCTGCCGAGCAGGAACGCCAGCGAGATGACGGCGAACACGGTGATCACCGCCTGGGCGAGGCGGCGGATCAGATAGACGGCCAACACTGATCCTCTCTGTGGGCCGAGAATGTCATTCGGTATACAGAATTGGATTCCCGTGTATCCCCATTGTGTTCCGGAAGTTTCGGGTCCGTGAATGATTTCGATGCTGACAACCGGCAGAAATGCCCTCGTCAAGGCTCATAGCCGACCCACGGAGCAGGCTTGGTTGCAGGTGGGCTGAGGTGGACAAAGATATATTTGGTCTACCGGATTGAATTCGGTAGGTCCGCCGCTAGACTGCGCGATCGCCGGCCGTCACCATCGGCGCGGCTTCGTAGACTGTTCGGGTGGCCCGAAACCTACGTCCGCCGGTAGAAGTCGTCGACGACACTTCGCAGACGCGACGGATATACGACGATCTGCGCCGCGCGATCATCACGGGGGAGTACCGCGAAGGCGAGAAACTGCCGGAGGCGCGCCTGGCCGCCATGCTCGGCACCTCGCGCCTGCCGGTGCGAGAAGCCCTGGCATTACTCGAATTCGACGGCATCGTCAGCGCGCTGCCGCGTCGCAGCGCGGTCGTGCGGTCCTGGGATACCACCGCGGTGGAGGAACTCTTCGATGTCCGCATCGGCTTGGAACCGCTGGCGGCCCGACTCGCCGCTGCCCGGATCAGGCAGGGGCACGACAGCTCACCCCTGCGGGCCGCGTTGCGAGAAGCGCAGGAGGCCACCGATTCTGGTGATCCGCTCCGCATCGCCGAGACGAACGCGAAGCTGCACGGCGCCATCGTGGAACTGTCCGGCAACTCGCTGCTCACTCAGCTGATGCGCACCATCCTCGCCCGGATGGCCTGGCTGTTCTTCCTCACCACCGAACGCAACACCGAGGAACAGCGCGACGAACACCAGCACCTCATCGACGCGATCTCCTCGGGCGACGAACGCCTGGCCGAATACGCCATGCTCAGCCACACCGAAGCAGGTCGCACCCCCACCCTCACGATCGTCACCGCGCTACGGCATGCCGACCATGACAACGCTCCTGGCGACGCCCGGTAGCCCAGCCCCCACGATCGGACCTCCGTCGGCCGTTCAAGGGGAGCTGGGCTGAACAGACCTTTCGCTCAGACGGTGGCAGGGGCCACCGGGTCGTCGGCGAACTGGGTTCGGTAGAGCTCGGCGTACCGGCCGTCGGCGTTGAGAAGGGTGGCGTGGGTGCCACGCTCGACGACGCGGCCGTCCTCGAGGACCAGGATCTGGTCAGCGGCGCGGATGGTGGACAGGCGGTGGGCGATGACCAGTGCGGTGCGGCCGGTCAGCGCTTCGGTGAGGGCTTCCTGAACCGCGGCCTCCGAGGTGGAGTCGAGGGACGCGGTCGCCTCGTCGAGGATGACGACCCTCGGCTGCTTGAGAAGCAGGCGGGCGATGGTGAGACGTTGGCGTTCACCGCCGGAGAGTCGGTAACCGCGTTCGCCGACCACCGTGTCCAGACCGTCGGAAAGCGACTTGACCAGGTCGCCGAGCCGGGCGCGACCGAGGGCGTCCCACAGTTCGTCCTCGGTGGCTTCCGGCCGGGCCAGCAGGAGATTCGCGCGGATGGTGTCGTGGAAGAGGTGCCCGTCCTGGGTGACCAGGCCGACGGTGCGCTGGATGGATTCGGTGGTCAGGTCGCGCACGTCGGACCCGTTGAGGCGGACCGCGCCGGAGTCGACGTCGTAGAGACGCGAAACCAGCTGGGCGATAGTCGATTTGCCCGCGCCCGAGGAGCCGACCAGCGCGATGAGCTGTCCGGGTTCGGCGCGCAGCGACACCTGGTGCAGCACCTCGACACCGCCACGCCGGTCCAGCGTCGCGACGTCTTCCAGCGAGGCGAGGGAGACCTTGTCGGCCGAGGGGTAACCGAAGTTCACCGCGTCCAGTTCCACCGCCACCGGGCCGTCGGGCACCGGGGCGGCGTGCGGGGCGTCCTCGATCAGCGGCTTCAGGTCGAGCACCTCGAAGACACGCTCGAAACTCACCAGCGCGGACATGATCTCCAGGCGGGCGCTCGCCAGGGCAGTGAGCGGGGTGTAGAGGCGGGTGAGCAGCAGCGAGAGGGCCACGACCGACCCCGCGTCGAGGCTGCCGGTCAGCGCGTACCAGCCGCCGAGGCCGTAGACCAGGGCGAGGGCGAGGGCGGAGACCAGGGTGAGCGAGGTGACGAACGTGGTCTGCAGCATGGCGGTGCGTACGCCGATGTCGCGCACGCGGGTGGCGCGCTCCGCGAACTCCGACGATTCCTGCTCCGGCCTGCCGAACAGCTTCACCAGGGTGGCGCCCGGCGCGGAGAAGCGCTCGGTCATCTGGGTGCTCATGGCGGCATTGAGCTGGGCCGCCTCACGCTGCATGGCGGCGAGTTTGTTGCCGGCGCGCCGGGCGGGGATCACGAACACGGGGAGAAGGACAAGGGCGAGCAGGGTGATCTGCCAGGAGATGCTGAGCATCACGGCGAGCGTGAGGACCAGGGTGACGAGGTTGGTGATCACCCCGGACAGGGTGTCGCTGAACGCGCGCTGCGCGCCGATCACATCGCTGTTCAGCCGGCTCACCAGCGCACCGGTGCGGGTCCGGGTGAAGAACGCGACGGGCATCTTCTGCACGTGATCGAACACGGCGGTGCGCAGATCGAGGATCAGACCCTCGCCGATCCTTGCCGACAGCCAGCGGATGGCGATGCCGAGGGCCGCGTCGAGGACGGCCAGACCCGCGATGGCGAGCGCGAGCAGCACCACGGTGCGCGGCGCCGCACCGTCGACGATCCCGTTGACAACCCGCCCCGCCAGCACCGGGGTGGCCACACCGAGCACCGCCGCCACCACGCTGAGCAGCAGGAACCCGCTGATCCGGCGCCGGTGGTGCTCGGCGAAGCGCAGGATCCGCCGTGCTGTCACCATGCTGAACGGGCGCTGTTCCTCCGGCGCGTTTACGCGCCGGTACATCTGGCTGTAGGCCACTGATTCGATACTCACTGCCACTCTCCTCGAGGCTCCCCACCCATTGAACTCCTGCCCACCGACACTAAAACCTCAACAAAGGTTGACCGCAAATACTTTCCGCGCGCACCGGGTTCAGCGCACAGCGAAACCGGCGGCCGATCACCGCCGGGTGACCGGAATAGGCTGGTCGGGTGGACGACGACCGGAGCTCGGAAAAGCTGGCCGACGCACTGCGCACGCGGACCGGCTGCCCGGTCGACGCGTCGGTGCGCAGACGCGTCGAGTACTCCGCCGACGCCTCCAACTACCGCGTCCGGCCCGCCATGGTCGTGTTTCCCCGTGGTGAGGACGACGTCGCCGCCACCGTGAACTTCGCCCGGGAAACCGGGCTGCCGGTCACCGCTCGCGGCGCGGGCACCTCGGTCGCGGGCAATGCCATCGGACCCGGCATCGTGCTGGATTTCAGCAGGCAGATGAATGCCGTGCGCGCGGTCGACCCCGAGGCACGAACAGCGATCGTGCAGCCGGGGCTGGTGCTGTCGGATCTGCAACGGCGGCTGCGGCCGCACGGGTTGCGGTTCGGGCCCGATCCGTCGACGCAGGACCGGTGCACCCTGGGCGGGATGATCGGCAACAACGCGTGCGGACCGCATGCGCTGGCCTGGGGTCGCACCTCCGATACCGTGCGTGAGCTGCGCATTCTCGACGGCACAGGGGAGCGGCGGACGCTCGGTTCCGACCTGGCGGCGGTGCCCGGCTTGGCGAAGTTCACCACCTCGAATCTCGCGGTGCTGCGCACCGAACTGGGACGGTTCGATCGTCAGGCCTCCGGCTACGGTCTGGAACACCTGCTGCCGGAACGTGGTTCGTCGGCGGCGAAGGCGTTCGTCGGTTCCGAAGGGACCTGTGGACTGCTCCTGGAAGCGGAGGTCGCGCTCACGCCTGTTCCCGCCGCGACCGTGCTCACGGTGCTCGGATACCCCGATATCGCCTCGGCGGCGGACGATATCGCCGCGGTGACCAGCTGCGCGCCGATCGCGGTCGAAGGCATCGATGCCGGACTGGTCGACGTGGTCCGCGCGCATCGGGGGACGGTGCCGGAGTTGCCGCGAGGTCGCGGCTGGCTGTTCGTCGAAACGGCGGGGGCGAGCCCGGCCGAGGCGCTGGCCGCGGCCCGGCGGCTGTGCGCGGCGAGCCACGCCGATGATCACCTGATCGTCACCGATCCGGTTGCCACAGCGGCACTCTGGCGCATTCGGGCCGACGGCGCCGGTCTGGCCGGACGAACTCCCGACGGGAAGCCCGCCTGGCCCGGGTGGGAGGACGCCGCTGTCCCGCCGGAGAATCTGGGGGCGTACCTGCGCGAATTCGCCACGCTCACCGCCGAATACGACGTGGGTGGTCTGCTGTACGGACACATCGGCGACGGTTGCATCCACGTGCGCCTCGACTTCCCGATCACCGACGCACCCCGGCGTTTTCGCACCTTCCTCTTCGACGCCGCCGAACTCGTCGTGCGCCACGGTGGATCACTCTCGGGCGAACACGGTGACGGTCGCGCCAGATCCGAACTGCTCGAAGTGATGTACTCACCGGCCGCTCGCGCGGCCTTCGCGGGCTTCAAGTCCCTGTTCGATCCCGGTGACCTCCTCAACCCCGGCGTGGTCGTCGCCCCGAGCCCCGTCGACGCCGACCTGCGGGTAGCCGGGCTCGCGCCGGTCCCCTCACGGGGGTTCGCCCTGTTCACAGACTCCGGCGATTTATCCACAGCTGTGCACAGATGTGTAGGAATCGGCAAGTGCCGCGCGGACACCGGCGGTTCCGGCGGCTTCATGTGTCCCTCGTATCTGGCCACCGCCGACGAGAAGGACACCACCCGGGCCAGGGCCAGAGTTCTCCAGGAAGTCGTCCGAGGCGAACTCGACTGGCGTGCACCGGCAGTCGAGCAATCCCTCGACCTCTGCCTCTCGTGCAAGGCCTGCGCCGCCGACTGCCCCGCGGGCGTCGACATGGCCACTTACAAATCCGAGGCGCTGTATCGGCGCTACCGCGGACGCTTACGGCCGGTGGATCACTACGTTCTCGGCCGGCTCCCGCGCTGGCTCGCCCTCGCCCAGCACTTCCCGCGCCTGGCCAATGCCATCGCGGCCCGTCCGCGCCTGCGCCGGGCCGGCCTGCGCCTGGCCGGAATCGACCCGCGGCGAGCAGCGCCGCGACTCGCCCCGAAGTCGTTTCGCCGATCGCTGGGCAGCGACGACCGCACAGGTCCCAGCGAGACCGCGGCTACCGAGGTCATGCTGTGGATCGACACCTTCACCGACACCTTCGACCCGGAAAACGCGGCAGCCGCGACGCAACTGATCGAGCAACTCGGCTACCGCGTGCGCATCCCCAGCCACCGGGTGTGCTGTGGCCTGACCTGGATCAGCACCGGCCAACTGGACGGCGCCCGCGCCCGGCTGCGCGCCACCGTGGACGCACTGGACACCCACGTAGCTGCCGGTGGCCTGATCGTCGGTCTCGAACCGTCCTGCACCGCCACCCTGCGTGCCGACCTCCCCGAACTGCTCCCCGGCGATCCACGAGCGAAACAGGTCGCCGCCTCGGTCCGCACCCTGGCCGAGTTCCTGCTGGCGCACCCCGGCTGGCAACCACCCCGCCGACCGCACGACACCGTGATCGTCCAACCGCACTGCCACCAGCACGCGGTCGGCGGCTTCGACGCCGAACGCCGAATCCTTGCCGCGATGGGCGTCACCGTCGGGGAACTGGCGGGCTGCTGCGGCCTGGCCGGCAACTTCGGCATGCAACGCGGCCACTACGACATCTCGGTCGCGGTCGCCGAGAACGCCCTGCTCCCGGCGCTGAGAAGCGCCCCGGCGAACGCCGTCTTCCTGGCCGACGGCTTCTCCTGCCGCACCCAGGCCGACCAACTCGCCCATACCCCCGGCGTGCATCTGGCCAGGTACCTGCTCGAAAGTTCGAGCGCACCGGCTGCCGGTTGACGCCGATCACAGGCGCACAATGGTCGGATGCGTGACCAGACCCTGGACCCGGAGCCGGCCTCGGCCTGCCTGTCCAGGACCGTCCGGTCGAGCAGGCCCTTCGACGTCGGCATCACCGTGTCGCCGCTGCGCCGCGGCGGCGGCGATCCCTGCCACCACGTCGACCCCGACGGCAGCCACTGGCACGCTTCGCGAATGCCGACCGGCGTGGTCACCTACCGGCTGACCCAGCACGGCCGTGACGGCGCCGCCGCCCGCGCCTGGGGGCCGGGAGCCGAGGAATTCCTGGCGGGTCTCGACCGCATGCTCTGCCTCGAGGAAGACCTCGACGACTTCGCCCCCGCACACCCCAAGCTGATCGAAGCCCACCGCACGGTCCCCGGTCTGCGCATGCTGAAGACCGGCCTGGTGATGGAGTCGCTCATCCCGGCCATCCTCGAACAGAAGGTGCACACGAAGTCGTCGTTCGCCGCCTGGCGCACCCTGGTCCGCGAGTTCGGGACCAGAGCCCCCGGCCCGGCGCCGACCGGCCTGATGGTGGCGCCGGAGGCCGAGACCTGGCGGTTGATCCCGTCGTGGAAGTACCACCGGGCCAATGTCGGGCCGCAGCGCGCACAGACCATCGTGCGCGCGGCCAGAGTCGCCGACTCGATCGAACGTACCGCCACGCTCGACCCGGCCGAGGCCGCGCGACGTCTGCGCAGCCTGCCCGGTATCGGGGTGTGGACGGTGGCCGAGACCGCGCAACGCGCGTTCGGCGACGCTGATGCCCTCTCGGTCGGCGACTACCACCTCGCCGCCGTGGTCGGCTGGAGTCTGCTCGGCCACCCGATCGACGACGACGCGATGATCGAATACCTGCGACCGCTACAACCCCACCGCTACCGCGCGGTGCGACTGCTGGGGCTCAGCGGGCAGGCGCGCAAACCGAAGTTCGGCCCGCGCGACCCGATCACCGACCATCGCCATCACTAGCGGGTCGCGCGGGCGTCCAGGACGCAGCGGCCCGCTTCGACGAGGGTGTTGCGCGCCCGTCGGCGCACCCGGCACTCTTCGACTGTGCAGTCGAGGTGTAGTTGCATTGCGGCGTGGGCTTGTTCGGGCTCCATCGGGCCCGGATCGATGGAGCAACTCAGCAGTGCTGTGGCGACGCGCATGTTCACTTCGCTCAATTGCATGAAAACAGCACAGCACGCAAACCCCCGGCTAACGGTGAGTACACGCGCGAAAGATGGGATTTACCGCGAATTCCCAGCACGACATCCAACGGGGAGTGCAGGATTCCCCAGACTGGACGAATCCACCACCGCAGCGGGGCATGGCGGGGGTGACGGTATGCGACAGAAGGAGTGGGGCTGTGGCAGCGAACGCATCGAACGGAACAGAGGGGCAGGCGGGCGTCTCCTCGACGCTGCCGCGCCGCCAGCTCGGTCGCTACCTGCGTGACTGGCGCACCCAGGCCGGGCTCACCATCGCCGAGGCGGCACGGCTGATGGAGTGGGGCGCCAGCACCCTCCAGCGACTGGAAAAGGGTCAGGCCGATCGCATTCGCACCATCGACATCCACGAGCTGTGCCGGATCTACGGCATTCCCGACGATCTCGCCGAAGGCTTCGCCGGTCTGGCGCAGCAGGCCGCCGTCAAGAGCTGGTGGCACGCCTACGGCGATTTGATTCCCGAAAACTTCGATATCTATGTGGGTTTGGAGGCATCGGCGCAACGGCTACGCGCCTACCAGTCCGAGCTGGTCCCCGGTCTGCTGCAGACCGCGGAATACGCTCGCGCGCTGAATCATCTGGGCTTCCCGCAGGATTCGGTCGACGAGCTCGACCGGCGAGTCGCATTGCGGCTGCAACGCCAGGCGTTGATCACCCGCAAGCATTCGCCCGCCGAGATCGACGTGGTTCTGCACGAATCGGTATTGCGTAGCGTCGTCGGTGATGCAAAGGTGATGGCTGCGCAGTTGCGACACCTCGCCGACGCGAGTACCCGAAGTAATGTGGCATTGCGCATCCTGCCGTTTGCCGCCGGTGTTCCACTCGGAGTCTCTACCGGACCTTTCACGGTTCTCGAGTTCGGTACCGACAGCAAAGGGCAACCGGTCGAACCACCAGTGGTGTACGCCGAAGGCTTTACCGGTGACCTCTACCTGGAACGACGCGCGGATGTTCGAAGGTACGACCGGGCTCACGAATGCCTCCAGCGTCATGCGCTGGATATCCAACCGAGTAGACACCTGCTGCGGCAGGTCGCGAAGGAGTATGTGGCATGAGTTTCGATCTCGTCGACGCACACTGGTTCAAGAGCACCCGCAGTGGTGCGGGCAAGGATTGCGTCGAAGTTGCTTTCCTGTTCGGCGGGCACGTCGGGGTGCGCGACAGCAAGAATCCCGCCGGTCCCGCCCTGGTCTTCGACGGCGCGAGCTGGGACGCCTTCACCCGCGGCATCGACACCGGCGCGTTCGCGTGAACACCAAGCGCGACATCGACACCTCCGGTGCCACCTGGCTGCGCGCGGGCACCGACGACGGCAGCGTGGAGGTCGCCATGCTGGCAGACGGGTACGTCGCGCTACGCGACAGCAAGAATCCCGGCGGTCCGGTGCTGATCTTCACCCCGAGTGAATGGACCGCCTTCACCGCGGGCGTACACGACGGCGAGTTCGATCGTCCTTGATCACGCTAGATCACAGAACGATAGATATTCGGCATAGGCCGAGGTTTGGTGCGGCGTCGAGTCGGGTAACCCGGGTATATGGACCGAGGGTTGAAGAAAATGCCACCCCGGTACCGGAGGCTAGCGCCTGAGGACGGTGTGGAGCGCCTGATCGTGGTACTGCTGTTCGCGGTATCGGCGATCGGAATCTACGTACTCACCGCCTCTTTGCTGTCGGCGCTGTTCATCGGATTACTGGTCGGATTAGTCGCTGTAGGGACTGTCGCTGTCTTGTAGGCAGCCGTCGCTGCGGGGTTTCGCACCCCGCAGCGACAACAGTTTCCTACCGCCGGAACAATTTATTGCCGAGCCAGACAATCGGGTCATATCGCCGATCCACCACCCGTTCTTTCAACGGAATCAACGCGTTGTCGGTGATCTTGATGTGCTCGGGGCACACATCGGTGCAGCACTTGGTGATATTGCAATAGCCCAAACCTGCTTCCTCCTGGGCCATTTCGCGTCGGTCACGGGTGTCGAGCGGGTGCATCTCCAACTCTGCGATACGCATCAGATAGCGCGGACCCGCGAAGGAAGTCTTGTTCTCCTCGTGATCACGCACCACATGGCAGGTGTCCTGACACAGGAAGCACTCGATGCACTTGCGGAACTCCTGTGAACGCTCGACGTCGACCTGCTTCATTCGGTACTCGCCCGGAGCGAGACCCGGCGGCGGCGCGAAAGACGGTATCTCCCTGGCCTTCTCGTAGTTGAACGAGACGTCGGTGACCAGATCCTTGATGATCGGGAACGTCCGCATCGGGGTGACGGTGATGACCTCGTCCGGGGTGAACGTCGACATCCGCGTCATACACAGCAGGCGCGGGCGCCCGTTCACCTCCGCCGAACACGAACCACACTTGCCCGCTTTGCAATTCCAGCGCACAGCGAGATCGGGGGTCTGGGTGGCCTGGAGCCGGTGGATGATGTCGAGCACCACTTCGCCCTCGTTCACCGCCACCGTGTAGTCCTCGAGGCTCCCGCCGTCGATGTCGCCGCGCCAGACCCGGAACCGGGCGTCGTATCCCATGGTTACGCCTTTCCCTCGGCTGCCGGGTGCGCAGCCAATTCTTGCTCGGTGTAGTACTTTTCGAGCTCGCTCAGTTCGAACAGGGCGAGTAGGTCATCACGCATCGGCGTCTGATCGGCCGGGGTGACGGTGACGGCGGGGATCTGCGCGTCCGAAGCCGGATCGACGGCGCAGACCAGCAGTGTGTTGCGCCAGTCCGGGTTCATGCCGGGATGATCGTCGCGGGTGTGGCCGCCGCGGCTCTCGGTACGCAACAGCGCTGCCCGCGCGACACATTCGCTCACGATCAGCATGTTGGCCAGGTCCAGCGCCAGGTGCCAGCCGGGGTTGAACGGTCGCTTGCCCTCCACCGCCACATTGGCGTAGCGGGCACGCAGCTCGGCGAGTTTGTCGATCGCCGCACGGACCTCGTGTTCCTTGCGGATGATGCCGACCAGGTCGTTCATCGTCTGCTGGAGTTCGGCGTGCAGGGTGTACGGGTTCTCTCCGAGGCCGTCCGCGCGCGAATCGAACGGTGCCAACGCGGTTTTCGCGGCTTCTTCGATATCGGTTTCGGAGGGGGTCGGTTTGTCGGTGAGCTGCTGCACGTAGGCCGACGCGCCGAGCCCGGCCCGGCGACCGAACACCAGCAGATCCGACAGCGAGTTGCCGCCGAGCCGGTTCGAGCCGTGCATGCCACCGGAACACTCACCGGCAGCGAACAATCCGGGCACGACCGCCGCACCGGAATCGGGGTCCACCTCGATCCCGCCCATCACGTAGTGGCAGGTGGGGCCGACTTCCATCGGCTCGGCCGTGATGTCGACATCGGCCAGTTCCTTGAACTGATGGTGCATCGAGGGCAGCCTGCGCACGATCTCGTCGGCCGGCATGCGGGAGGCGATGTCGAGATACACGCCGCCGTGCTCGGTGCCGCGGCCCGCCTTCACCTCCTCGTTGATCGCCCGCGCGACCTCGTCGCGGGGGAGTAGATCGGGAGTGCGGCGCGCGGAATCGTTGTCGCGCAACCACTGATCGGCTTCTTCCTCGGTTTCCGCGTACTGGCCCTTGAAGACCGGCGGGATGTAGTCGAACATGAACCGCTTGCCGTCGGAGTTCTTCAGCACGCCGCCGTCGCCGCGCACGCCCTCGGTGACGAGGATGCCCTTCACGCTCGGTGGCCAGACCATGCCCGTGGGGTGGAACTGGAGGAACTCCATATTGATCAGCGTCGCGCCGGAGCGCAGCGCCAGCGCGTGGCCGTCGCCGGTGTACTCCCAGGAGTTCGATGTCACCGTGTAGGACTTGCCGATTCCGCCGGTGGCCAGCACGATGGCCGGTGCCTTGAACAGCACGAAGCGGCCGGATTCGCGCCAGTAGCCGAACGCGCCCGCGACAGCGCCCGCGTCGGTGAGCAATTCGGTGATCGTGCACTCGGCGAAGACCTTGATCCTGGCCTCGTAGTCGCCCGTCGCCGCGTAGTCCTCCTGCTGCAACGAGACGATCTTCTGCTGCATCGTGCGGATCAGCTCGAGGCCGGTCCGGTCGCCGACATGGGCGAGGCGCGGGTAGGTGTGGCCACCGAAGTTGCGCTGGCTGATCCGGCCGTCGGGCGTCCGATCGAACAGCGCGCCATAGGTTTCCAGTTCCCACACCCGGTCGGCGGCCTCCTGGGCATGCAGTTCGGCCATGCGCCAGTTGTTGAGGAACTTGCCGCCGCGCATGGTGTCCTTGAAGTGCGTCTGCCAGTTGTCCTTCTCGTTGGCATTGCCCATCGAGGCCGCGCAGCCGCCCTCGGCCATCACGGTATGCGCCTTGCCGAACAGCGACTTACACACCACCGCCACCGAAAGCCCTTGTTCGCGTGCCTCGATCACGGCTCGCAGACCCGCGCCGCCCGCACCGATCACCACGACGTCGTAGTCGTGCCGTTCCACGTCTGGCATTGAAATTCAAGCTCCTCGCGTTGTCGCAGCTCAGTTGACGAACCGCAGGTCCGAAATGGTGTGGCTCGCAACCAACATCACGTAGAAGTCGGTGAGCACGAGGGTGCCGAGGGTGGTCCAGGCCAGCGCCATGTGGCGGGTGTTGAGCTTGGAGATCTGGGTCCAGTACCAGTACCGCACCGGATGGGCGGAGAAGTTCTTGAGCCGCCCGCCCGCGATGTGCCTGCACGAATGACACGACAGGGTGTAGGCCCACAGCAGGATCACGTTCACCAGCAGCACGATGTTGCCGAGGCCGAAGCCGAAACCGCCACTGCTGCCGTGGAACGCGGTGATCGCGTCGTAGGTGTTGACCAGCGAGACCACCAGCGCCACGTAGAAGAAGTAGCGGTGCGCGTTCTGGATGATCAACGGCAGCCGCGACTCTCCGGTGTAGCGCGCGTGCGGTTCGGCCACCGCGCAGGCCGGGGGCGAGAACCACACCGAGCGGTAGTAGGCCTTGCGGTAGTAGTAGCAGGTCAGCCGGAAGCCGAGCAGGAACGGCAGCACCACGAAACCCAGTGGAATCCACATCGGCAGCTCGGGGAACGGGGTACCGAAGTGCGCCGATCCCGGTGCGCACGAGTCGCTCAGGCACGGCGAGTAGAACGGCGTCAGATAGTGGAACTCGGGGACCCAGTAGGCCGTCCGCACAAAGGATCTGATCGTCGCGTAGATGACGAACGCGGCGAGCCCGAGCGCGGTGAACAGCGGTGGTAGCCACCAGCGATCGGTGCGGAGGGTGCGCGCGGAAATGCGGGCACGCGTTCTGCTGAAGACGCCGGTGCCCGCGGAGTGTGACGCGGGGGAGGCGGTCGGTGCGGCACTCACGGTGGATGCCTCGCTGATCCTCGGGTCTGCGGCAGTGATCATTACCCACCGCGATGGATTGTGATGTGGAGCACCATACGCCTGTGTTCGCGCCGCTCGCGGTGGGTCTCACCCACTCGGTTGTCACACATGCCGGTGATCTCGATCACAGCCGTGACGTCCGTGACGACCCGTCATGCCCGTGCAACAAACCTGTGGTGCCCTGTGACAGGTATTCCCCGCACCGGGGAGAGGAGCGTGACGCGTAATGAGAAGAGCCGCGATCGTGGCACCCGTCCGCACGCCCAGTGGCGTCGAGGGTGGCGCGCTGTCGGGTATGCCCGCCGAGTGGCTGGCGACCACGGTGTTGTCCGCCGTGATCGAACGCTCGGGCATCGACCCGCTACGCATCGACGATGTGGCCATGGCCTGTATCGACGGCGGCCTCTCCGACGTACCCGCGGTGGGCTCGCTCGCCGCGCGCGGTGCCGGATTACCTTTCGCAGTACCCGGTTTCGTGACCGACAAACACGGCGGCAGCGGCCTGCAGGCGGTGATCACCGCGGCGATGATGGTGCAGACCGGCGCCGCCGACGCGGTGGTCGCGGGCGGGGTGGAATGCGCGGCGACACCGGCCGGGCTGCCCGGCGGGACCGCGGGATTGCACAATGCCGAGCGGTTGGCGCATTACTACGGGATCGACCGCGGTGCCGCCGACGAGTTCGCCGTGGCCAGTCATCGCAAGGCTGCCCGCGCCTGGCGGCAGGGTGCGTTCGCGGCCGAGGTCGTCGGGGTGGCCGCCGGTTACGGCGATCACCAGATCACCCGGGACGAGGGTGTGCGCGACGACCTGTCGACCCACACGCTGGCCGGTTTGCGCCCGCTGCTGCGCGAGGGCGTGGTGACGGTCGGGAACATGAGTTCGCATCGGCTCGGGGCGTCGGCGTGCCTGGTCGTGGCCGAGGATCGGCTCGGCGAGCTCGGGCTGACGCCGATGGCGTTTCTCGCGGGCTGGGCCGCGGCCGGGTGTGACAACGCGGGGCCGGGACTCGGGGCGGCGCCGGCGGTGTCGAAGCTGCTCGGGCGTACCGGCTGCTCGCTGGACGAGATCGATCTGCTCGAGATCAACGAGGGCTACGCGGTGGAGGTGCTCGCGCTGGCCACCGAGTGGGAACTCGACCCACTCGACCGGCTCAACGTGAACGGCTCCGACATCGCACTCGGGCACCCGGTCGGCGCCACGGGCCTGCGAATCATGACCACGATGCTGCACGAACTGGGCCGCACCGGCGGCCGCTACGGCGTGGAGGCCATCGCCCTCGGCCACGACCACGGCATCGCCGCCCTGTTCGAATCCGCCGAAATCGACGAACCGGCCGAAGTCCCCCGAGGCGCCCGCTTCCACGGCTCCCGAACCCGCAAACTGGGCCGACACCGAGCCGGGTAATCCCCCGTATGTCCCGCGCACCAGCGCTCCAAAAACACAGGTCGGCGCGACGACCCTGTTCGCAGGGCCGTCGCGCCGGTGATCAGGTCTTACTTTGTCCTGGGGCGCGAGTGGAACCCGAGGCCTTCGTCCTGGGCGCCCATCCATGCCGCTTCGTCGGACTTGCTGTCGGGGACGTAGATCGGCTCCGACCTGCGAGGGACGGTGAGTTCCGGCGGTGGTGCCTGCTCGAAGTCCTCGGCGTCGATGACGAGCCGCTCGAGGTCGTTCTCCAGACGACGGATGGTGGCCGCGTCGCCGTAGTTGGAGCGCAGTGCGCCTATCGATTGCCGGAGTTGGCCGACCGCGTAGCGCAGTTCCGCGATATCGCTGCGTGTCATCGTTACCTCCTGTGTATATGGCGGGCATACCGACTCGCCGGATCACGGGCACGCCCGAAAAGCCTCGGGCCGCACTGCACCGAGTTGTGTGACTCACCACACAACGTGATCTCCACCACAATAACGGATCTTTTCGGTTTACGCCCGACGTTGTCGGGGATCACAGGATTGCCATCCGATAACTGTTGCGTTCACCCGGCGACGGCGTAGCGCGTACGGGCGTCGATGCTCGCCCGTTCGACCAACGCGATGATCGACCGGGCGACCTCCTCCGCCCGATCGAGGATGACGCTGTGACCCGCGCCCTCGATCCGCACCAGTTCGGCGCCCGACAGCTGCGAGGCCAGCACCACCGAGTGCGCGAACGGCACCATGAGGTCGGCCGAGCCCGACAGTACGAGGGCGGGCAGATCGCCGAAGTGGGGCAGGGTGTGGGCCTCGTCGAAGTCGAGCAGCGAGCTCAGGAAGCCGGACATGGTCAGCAGCGCGGTCTCGTTGAGCACCGCCGTGGCGATGGCCGCGACGCGCGGATTCACCCGCCGGGTACCCGTGCTCGCCTCGCGGATCAGAGGTGCGAAGATCCAGCGGGACAAGCGCTTCGACGCCTGCATCACCCGCGGCGCGTGCACGACGGCGCGCTGCAGCGAGGCGACGGCGTGCCGGTTGAGCAGCCTGCCGAGGCCGGCCTCGGTGATGCCGCCCGCGGCGCCGGCGATCAGGCCGATCCCGGCGACCCGGTGACCGATGGCCGCCGGATAGAGGCGGGCGTAGGCGAGCACCACCATCGCGCCCATCGAATGACCGACGAGCACCAGGGGTCCGGTCGGGGCGACCGCGCGCAGCACCGCGTCGAGATCGGTGGCGAGCTGGTCGATCGTGTAGGTGGTGTGGTGGGCGTGCCCGGACTCGCCGTGGCCGCGGTGGTCGTAGAAGACCATGCGGGCGTCGGCGTCCCACTCCCGCAGCAGATGTTCGCGCAGGAACGACCAGGATTCGGTGTGCAGGCAGTGGCCGTGCACGAAAACCACGGTCAGGGCCGCGTCCGTGGCGCCGAAGCTGCGGACCGCGATCGGCACACCGTCATCGGCGACGACGGTGCAGCGACGGCCGTCGGTGTCGGTGATAGGGAAGGTCTTCGACATTGGAGCCTCCTCCGCCTCCGGCGGGACGCACCTTCTGCGGCGGGTCCTGCTGGTGTTTCGGAGAAGGTTTCCAGCGTGTTAGCCGGTCAACCCTCGCGTTATCCACCCGATGCGCAACCGATCCCGGGCGGGCTCATACCGTTACCCAGGAAAATCTTCGGATATCTAGTGGTTGAACTAGAAAAATGTAGATAGTCGTCGAGTAGTCGTTCGGCAGAGCTTTCTTCGACTCTCTAGGTGATTCCCTAGAAGCCCGAAGATTCTCATACGCTCCGGAGGTAGCGGCCGAAGTGGGGAACGGTGAAGCCGATGGTGCCGCGTTCGGCCGAGTAGATGAGGCCCTTCTTGATCAGGCCGTCGCGCGCGGGGGACACCGAGGCGGGTTTGCGGCCGAGCTCGGCGGCCACCGCCGACGTGGCGACCGGGGCGTCGTCGCCCGCGAGGTCGGCCATCGCGCGCATGTACTCGCGTTCGGCGGGGGTCGCGCGTTCGTAGCGGGAGCCGAAGAAGCCGACCGCGAGTTCCTCCTCGGCGGCCGGGGAGGCAACTGCGACGTCCTCGGCGGTGATCGGGCTCTCGGGTGCCTGATCCCAGGCTGCCTTGCCGTAGGCCTGCACGAAATACGGGTAGCCGTCGGCTCTTTGGTAGAGCGAATCGAGTGCGGTTTCGGTGAACTTCACGTCTTCGCGTTCGGCGGGCGCGATGAGCGCGAGGTCGGCCGATTCGCGGTCGAGGCGATCGATGCGGTGGTAGCTGAACAGTCGCTCCGAGTAGCTTTTCGAGGCCGAGAGCACCGCGGGGAGGTGGGGCAGGCCCGCGCCGACGACGATCAGCGGGGCGCCGTCCTGGCTCAGTTCGTGGCAGGCGCCGCAGATCGCGGACACGTCGGCGGGTCCGAGGTCTTGCATTTCGTCGATGAAGATGGCAATGCCGACGCCGATGTCGGAGGCAAGGGCCGCGGCCTCTTTGAACAGTTCGATCAGATCGATCTCGATATCGCCCGAGTCGGCGCGGCCGGTCACGGCGGGCACGTCGATGCCGGGCTGCCACCGTTCGCGCATGCCCTTGTCCGCGGTGGCGCGCAACGCGAAGGCTTTGAGAATGCCGAGGAAATCGTCGACCTGTTCGGCATTGCGGGCCGACATCGCGATCGCGCGCACCGCCATGTGCAGCGCCGAGGACAGCGGTCTGCGCAGATCCTGGTCGGGTCTGGCTTCGATCTTGCCGGTGCCCCAGCCGCGCGAGATGGCGGCCGAGCGGAGCTGGTTGAGCAGCACGGTCTTCCCGACTCCGCGCAGGCCGGTGAGCATCACGCTGCGTTCCGGCCGACCGCGGGCGATGCGCTCGAGCACGATGTCGAACGCCGCGAGTTGTTTGTCGCGCCCGGCCAATTCGGGCGGACGCTGGCCGGCGCCGGGTGCATACGGATTGCGCACGGGGTCCATGCCGGATAACCGTAGCGCGTGCGCACGGGAGAATCTCGGTAACTCTGGGCTGTGTCCTAGATACTGCTAGCGAACACGAGACTGTCCTTGGGTCCGAGATGGAGGGTGATGTCCGAGCAACCTGTGTCCGCCGCCGAAATGGTCGCCGCATGGCCGCTGCCGCCGGAAGCGCACCTGGCCGACGCGGTCCGGCGCAACCTGCTGGCGACGCTCGAGGCAACGCTGGAGGGGGGCTACGGCGAACTGCCGCCGGAGTCGCTCGCCCACTTGGCGCTCGGACCGATGATGATCATGCTGGGCAGGCTCGAGGTCGACCTGGCCGACGCCCGAACGCGCATCGACGAACTCGAGCGCGCCCTGCGCGAGCGGCGCACGGGGTAACGCGCCGCGCGGCGCGGACGATGAAATCGTTACTCGCGCCGACACGCCGGTGCCGTGGTCTCTGTTCTGGGCTTTTCCGGTCGCAGGAAAACAACTTGCGTGCTTCGCTGGACAGCGCTCATCACAGGCCGTAATCTTCTCGTGACTTAGTGGAGTCTGTCGGTTCGTCAGAGAAGCGGCGCCATTGGGTCACCGCCGAAAAGTCGTTGTCGCCAAGCGATTCGCGACCAGCGGCGGGAGAGTAGCAAGATCGGAGACTCGTCTCGGTGGGTAAACACAGCTTGCAGCGGGATTCTCGACTGCCGAATTCCGTCAAGGGTGCCCTCGTCATGGGCGCGGTGGCCGCTACAACCGGTGCGATGCCCGCGATTTCGCAGGCCGCCACGATCAACATTCCCGGTCTCGGTAACTTCGATCTGCCGCCAGAGCTCGAGCAGCCGGCGCAGCAGGTCGAGAAGCAGCTCCAGGCGATGGTCGCCCCGCAGGGCCAGGCCGCACCGCAGCTCCCGAGTGTCCAGTTCGACAACCCGTTCCAGCAGCAGCAGCAGCAGCAGACCGCGGGCAACATCGCCCTCGATGCCGCCCGTGGCAAGCTGGGTGCCCAGTACAACTGGGGTGCCGCAGGCCCGCAGAGCTTCGACTGCTCCGGCCTCGTGCAGTGGGCATACCGCCAGGCCGGTGTCGAACTGCCGCGCACCAGCTTCGAGCAGTCGCACGTCGGCGCTCCCGTCTCGTTCGACAACCTGCAGGCCGGTGACATCGTCATCACCAACGGTGGTGGCCACGTCGGTATCTACGCGGGCAACGGTCAGCTCCTCAACGCCGTGCAGTCGGGCACCCCGGTGTCCTACACCCACCTCAGCGCAGACGACGTCGTCACGGCTCGCCGTATCGTCTAAGGGGTGACCCCCCAGCACTCCGATACCCAGGCCCGCGTCGACGCGTGGACCTGGTCGGTGCGCCTGTTCAAAACACGCTCGGCCGCGGCAGAAGCCTGTCGCGCCGGGCATGTGCGCGTTAATGGGGTTACCGCGAAACCGGCGCTGACCGTCCGCCCCGGTGACGAGATCAGGATCCGCCACGCAGGGCTCGAACGCATCGTCGTGGTCGAGCGGATCATTCACAAGCGAGTCGGCCCGCCCGTCGCCGCCCAGTGCCTGATCGATCGCAGCCCCCCGCCGCCGCCGAAGGAAGTCCTCGCCACGCTGCCGCAGCGCGAGCGTGGTGCCGGGCGGCCTACGAAACGTGAACGGCGCGAAACGGATCGGCTCATGGGCCGCACCGACTAGGCGCTGGATGTAATCGGGCGTTAGCGATGAACAGCGGCGGCTCGACCGGGTCTGGTGGTCGCGGTGTGGGCGATCGCCTACGGTGGCACGTATGGGTGAGCGCACGACGATGTTATCGACTGTTCTCGCCTGCTGTATCGCCGTCGCCACCACGGGGCCGCGGCTGCTCTGGCCGCGCGGCGCCGATACCGCATTTCTCGACGAACTGGAGTGCGCTCCTGTTCCTCCCGCGCACAACACCGTCGCGCTGACCGCGCTCACGCAGGCGGAGCTGTCCGCGCCGACGACGATCGTCGCCGAGGGCGTGCGGACCCTGCGGTCGACGCCGCTGACCATGTCGACCTTCCTGATCCGCCACCCGGAAGCCACCTTCCTGGTCGACCCGGCGATCTGCGCGGGCGTGCACCAGCGGGTGCTGCCCGAGCTGCCCTTCCCGGTGCCGCTGCTGGTCGGGCCCGACAGCCCGGTGCGCGGACTGAGCGAGGTACTGGCCGCCCACAACCTCACCGGCAACGACATCGACTTTGTGCTGCCGACACATCTGCACTGGGACCACGTCGCCGGGCTGTACGAACTACCCGGCCTGGTCCCGATCCGGGTGCCCACCGTCGAATACAGCTGGGCCATGACCGGTGCGCACGCTCCGCTCGGCGTCGCCCGTGGGCCGCTGCGCGGTCGCGCGTTCGATCTCTACGAACTCGACGGCCCGCCGGTTCTGACCTTCGCCCGCAGCCACGACCTGTTCGGCGACGGATCCGTGCTGATCGTCGACCTGGCGGGGCACACCCCCGGCAGCGTCGGGATCCTGCTCGCGGTCGACGACGGCTCCCGCGTCCTGCTCGCGGGCGACGCGGTCTGGAGCACCCTGCAGATCGACCTCCTGCGCGAGAAAGCGCCGCTCCTCGGCGAACTCCTCGACACCGACCGCAACCGGGCGTTCGAGACCCTCCACCGCCTGCACGCGCTCCCCGCCGAGATCGAAGTGATCCCCGGTCACGACCGCGCCGCCGTCACCGCCCGCACCGCACCCTGATCGCCGACCGGAAGGTCAGTCCGCGAGACCGGCGGCGACATCGGCGTACCTCGGACGCCAACCCAGTTCATCGTGGGCGAGCTGGCTCGAGATCCGCATCGAGGTGTCGGACATGAGGGCGCCGATGTAGGGGACCGCCCACCGGATCATCCAGGCGGGCAGCCGGATCGGGCGTGGGGTCCGCTGAGCCCGGGAGACCTCCGTGAAGAACTCCCGCCAGGTGATCGGATGGTCGTCGGCGATGTTGTAGGCGCGACCGGGTGTGCCGCGCTCGAGTGCGGCCACGGTCGCGGCGGCCGCGTCGTCGACATGGACCCAGGTGTTGACCCCGCCGGAACCGAGCGGCCCGACCGGGCTGTGCTTGCGCATCATGTCCGCGAACAGGTCACTGAACGCGCCGGGACCGTAGAAGAGCCCGTACCGCAACGCGATCGCGTCGACACCGGGCGCGTCGAAGACCTGGCTCTCGCCGGCCACGCACGCGCGGACTACCTCGTCGGCCACCCCACCGTCGTACACCCCGAACTGATCGCGCTCGGTGATCAGCCGGTCGCCGTGGTCGTGGTACCCGTAGCCGAGGATCAGCGACTGGGTGACGAACCGGCCGGCGCCCACCACCGCCGCGGCGTCGAGCAGGTTGGCGGTGCCGACCGTGCGCAGCAGCCCCGTCGGATCGTCGGCCGGAATCCGGCGCTGCACCTTCGCATCGCGCAGGGCGGTGGCCTGATGGACGACGGCCTCGGCGCGCAGACCCTCGACGGCGCGCAACAGGCCGTCGCGGTCGAGCACATCGGCGGTGACCGGGGTGGCGCCGAGTTCGCGCACGAGCGGGTGCGCACCCGGATTTCGGACGAGCGCCCACACCGTATGACCGTTCGCGGCCAACGCGCGGATCAGAGGGCGGCCGATGGCGCCGGTGGCGCCCGCGAGCAGAACCTGCATGATCTTTCCTTCCGGCTGAGTGAGTGTTTCCCTGCTTCCTGGACGGGGTGACGCCAGTGTTTGTGACGGCCTGTGATCGGCTTCACGGCACGCGGGAACGGCCGTGCCGATTGGGTGATGTCACGGCGGGTCTGCGGCGTGTCGGTGTGTATCGTGCGGCTCATGCGAGTCGACGGTCGGGAGATCCCGGTCACGGGGAAACTCCTGCAGCCGATGATCCGTCGTACCAGCGACATCGTCCGGGTGGTGCTGGCGGGAATCGGCGTCGCCGTGGTGATCGCGGGCTCGCTGATCACCCGGCCGGAGTGGCTGGCGCTGGAACGCTCGGTCGCCAAGATCGTGGACTTCCTCAGCCAGGACCAGGCGACCATGGTCTACCTGATCTACGGAATGCTCATCCTGGCACTGCCGTTCGCCATCTTCATCGAACTGGTGTTGCGCAGGCAGTGGAAGCTGCTGTTCGGGTATGGCGCGGCGGGCCTGCTCGCGGTGCTGGCCCTGTCGATCACCGGGGCGGGCATCTCCACGCCGAAATGGCACATGCCGGTCCCGGACCGCTTCGATACCTTCCTCTCCCAATTCCTCGACGATCCACGCTGGATCGCGATGCTCGCGGCGATGCTCACCGTGTCGAGCCCGTGGCTGCCGGTGCGGCCGCGACGCTGGATGTGGTTCCTGCTGTTGATGTTCGCGCCGATCCACCTGGTGGTCAGCTCGGTGGTGCCCGCTCGGGCGATGCTCGGCCTGGTGGTCGGCTGGCTGGTCGGCGCGGTGATCGTCTGGGTGGTCGGCACGCCCGCGCTCGAGGTGCCGCTCGACGGCGCGGTCCGGGTGCTCGCGGGGCGCGGCCACACCGTGAAAGCCTTCCGGGTCGATCGACCGGCCGGGCGTGGACCGCTGCTGCTCGCCACCGAGGTCGACGGGCCCGAAGACGAGATCATGGTCGAGCTGTACGGCAAGAACCAGCGCAGCTTCGGCGCGATCCGGCAGGTGTGGCGCTGGATCACGTTCCGCTCCAGTGAGACCGCGCCGCTGCACGGATCGATGCACCGGGCGGTGGAACATCGCGCGCTGCTCGGCATCGCGATCGGTGACCTCGGGATGGCCGACAGCCATCAGGTGGCGGTGGCCGGCCTGAGTCGCGGCTGGATGCTGTACGCGCACACCATGCCTCGCGGTACCCAGATCGCGACGTTGTCCGCGCAGGTGCTGCCCGGGGTGTGGCGGTCGCTGCTGCGGCTGCACGAGAACCAGATCAGCCTCGGCGATCTGCAACCCGACTTCGTGCGAGTCAGCCAGGGCGACACCCTGTTCGGCGGCTTCTCGGCCGCCGAATTCGGCGCGGCCGAGGCGCAACGGCAGACCGATATCGCCCAGCTGCTGGTGACCACCACCTCGCTCTACGGCAAACACGAGGCGGTCTCGGCGGCGATCGAGGTGCTCGGCGAGGACAAGGTCGCCTACGCGGCCCGGCGGCTGACGAAATCGGCCATGTCTATCGGCATCCGGAAGTCGGTGCCGCAGTGGACCAAAGTGATGGCCACCGCCCGCGAGGAGGTGCGCAGGCAGACCGGCCACGACCGCATCCAGTCCGAACAGATCACGCGGTTCTCCCGCAACCAGATCATCCAGCTCGTCCTGCTGGTCGCGCTGGTCTATGTGGCGTATCCGTTCTTCAGCCAGGTGCCGACGTTCTTCAGTCAGCTGCGCACGCTCAACTGGTGGTGGGCGCTCGCGGGACTGGCCGTGTCGGGGCTGACCTATGTCGGCGCCGCCGCCGCGCTCGGCGCCTGCGCGGACGGGCTGGTCAAGATGCGCTATCTGCTCGTGGAGCAGCTGGCCAACACCTTCGTGGCGACGACCACCCCCGCGGGCGTCGGCGGGCTGGCGCTGAGTGTGCGGTTCCTGCAGAAGGCGGGCATGACGACCCTGCGCGCGACCGCCGCGGTGGCGATGCAGCAGTCGATGCAGGTGCTCACCCACCTGGTCCTGCTCGTGGTGTTCAGCGTGGTGGCGGGCACCTCGACCAACCTGGCCCACATCGTGCCCGACGCGACCGTGCTGTATCTGATCGCCGGCGTCGGCGTGGGGCTGATCGGCGCGTTCATGTTCGTGCCGACGCTGCGACGCTGGGTCAATCACTCGGTGCGTCCGCAGGTCACGGAAGTACTGGGTGAACTCGCCGACCTCGCCAAGGATCCGATGCGATTCGTGGTCATCGTCGGCGGCTGTGGCGCGATCACGCTCGGCCAGGCGCTGGCCCTGTGGACGAGCGTCGAGGCTTTCGGCGGCGGCACGGATTTCGTGGCCGTCACCATCGTCACCATGATCGGTGGCACGCTGGCCTCGGCCGCGCCGACACCCGGTGGCGTCGGCGCGGTCGAGGCGGCCCTGATCGGTGGTCTCGCGGCGTTCGGCGTCCCGGCCGAGATCGCGGTCCCCGCCGTCCTGCTCTACCGCGTGCTGACCTGCTGGATCCCGGTGGGTCTCGGCTGGCCGGTCATGCGCTGGCTGGACAAGAAAGACATGATCTGAATACTTGGAGCGCTGGCGCGCTCGAGTCGCGGCCCTTCGGGCCCCGAAGACAAGATTCCGGGGTGACCCTGACCGGCCGGGTCAGCTCGCTCGTAGTGCGATCACGAGGCCGTCCTTGGAGCACACCTGCGGCACCTGGGTGTCGGGCTGGGAGTTGCACTGCCAGCCCAGGACCACCACCGAATCCGACGGGGCGATCGTGGTGACGTAGGCGGTGGCGACGTTGATCGCCTCGGTGCAGCCGGGGCGGCCGTCGGCGGTGCCGACCGCGATCACGGTGCGGGTGGCGCCGCCCGCGTCGGTGACCGGGCCGCAGTTCACGTCGTCCACGACGGGCGGCGGGACCGGCGGGGCGGTGCTGGTGACCGGTCCCGGGGGCGGGGTCGGGTCAACCGTGCTGATCGGGCTCGGGGCGGGGTGCGGCGGATGCGTGGGACTCGGCGGCGGCAGCGGAGCGGCCGAACTGCCGGTCAGCTTCGTCGCGGTGGAGCTCGCGGCAGCCGTCGTCGGCGTCGCGATGGTGCTCGACGTGTGCGCCGAGTGATCTTCCTCGTCCTTGTCGCAGCCGGACAAGCCTGCGACCACGGCGAGTGCGGCAACCGCGCTCGCGGCGAGCCGAATTGTTCTCACAGTTCCTCCCGAGATGTTTAGCTGCCCCGTTGCCTGCGTATTCAATCACGGTGTCGCACAGCGCTGTCTGATCCAGCTGAACGGCACGCCAGAAGGAAAGCCCGCTGATCGGAGACCTGGCGTCGCATCGATAGCGACGCGATCGCTGAAAGTCTCGATTCGAGCGCGCCAGCGCTCCGAGGACAGAGCGCCTAAACTGTCTGGGACGTAGCCGGATCATGACCGAGAGGTGTTGTTTCGATGGGATCCCGGACGGTGGTCGCCGACGTCGCCGATGAGTTGGCGCGCCGCGTAGCCACCGGCGAGTACCGGCCCGGCGAGCTGATGCCGTCGGTGCGCCAGGTCGCCGACGAGTTCGGGATGAACCGCGCGACCGCCCAGCTCATCCTCGGCCGCCTCGAGTCCTACGGATTCGTCGAGGCCAGGCGAGGTAAGGGCTTCACCATCCGCGATGTCCGCGTCGAGGGCGGTATGGACGTCTACCGCCACCTGTTCCGGTTCTCGATCACCGCGCCCGCGGTCGCCGCCGAGATGTTCACCGACATCGTCGAGGTCGAACGCGGCATCGTGGGTGAGGCGCTGCTGGCCTACACCGCGGGGGAGAAGGTGCTCGATCCGGCCGAGCTCGCCGCCGCCGTCGACGAGCTGGAGGCGATGGCACGCCAGGCGGTGCCCGACCACGCGCGCATCATCGCCGCCGAGATCGCGCTGGTGCGTAAGCTACTCGGCGTGCTCGAGATGAGTATGCAACGCGCGGTGCTGAATTCGATCGCCGATATGGTCGTCGAGGTGCCGGAGGCGGTCGCCGCCTATTTCGCCGTCGCGCCCGATCTGCACGTGCTCGTCTGGCGCGCGCTGCTCGCGGTGTGGGATGCCGAATCCGCGCCGAGCGAGGCACAACTCGCGCTGTTCGGGGACCTGTTCGCGCTGTACCACGAGAAGGTGATCGCCCGCTTCGGTCAACTCGTCGGCGAGACTCCGGTCCACACCGTGCCGCTGAGCTCGGCCGTCTGAACCACCCCGGCTAGCTGTCTGAGTCGGATTTCTTCGTCGTCTGCGCGGTGTGCACCCACGGCAGATGGTGTGGTACCACCGTGTCGATGATGGTGCTCACGCGCGGTGCGTGCGCGGTGGCCAGACCCGAGCCGACCATCACGCCCAGCGCGATCGACATCACCGACAGCAGCGCCGAGACCAGCACCTCCAGCCCGCCGGTCGACACCCCCGACAGCGAATGCGTGACGAGGTCGGAGATCCCGGTGAGGCTGATCCCGCCGGGCACCAGCATCCAGAACGCGGGCAGGAACGCCACCTGGGTCGGTGGCGCGTGCTTGCGGCCCTGGATCAGATACGCGGCGTTCACGGCGACCAGCCCGCCGAGGAACGTGCCCGTCAGCGGACCGGACACGTGCTTGCCGAGGACCTGCGCCGCGTAGGTGATGTAGAGGACGAGCAGCAGCCAGCCCACCGTGTTCTGTGGTGCGCTCGATCGCCACGAATGCCCGTACCCGATCAGCAGCACCCCGAGTATCGGTGCCCACCACCCCAATTGAGCACTGCTCACCGGCGGATCCGACAGCGGCCCGAGCACACTGATCCCCACGTAGGACCCCAGCGCGAGCAGGAACAGCATGTTGATGCCGTAGACGACCCGGCTGGCACCGGCCACCATCGATCCGGTCGCCAACTCGATCGTGCCGTTGGTGAGCATCGCACCGGGCAGCAGCGTCGCGACCGCGGGAATCAGCAGTTGCTGCGGCTGTCCACCGGCGAGCGCGCCGGGAAAGCCGTACGCGAGCACCGCCACCACCGCCGACGCGACCACCGGCAACGCCATCGACAGCAGCCGCACCTTGTCGGCGAGCTGGGTCAGCACGCCGACGACCAGCCCGAGCACCACATAGCCGACCAGCGCCCGCGCGCCCGGGTTGAGCATCATGCCGATGCCGACGGTCAGCACGACCTGCCCGAGCAGGATCAGCCACGGCGGGCTGCCGGGCTTCTGGGTCAGGATCTTGTCGAGATCCCTCGATGCCCGGCTCGGCGGCGGCGCGTCCTGCTCGATCTGGTCGATCAGCCGGTAGAGGCCGTCGATCTGGTCGAGCGGCAGGGTGCCGACGCGGGCGTCGAGCATGTCGATGGCGGAGCTGTTGTCGGTGCGGACCCGGACGAACACGGCGGTGGGCAACACCATGAAGTGGATATTGGCGGTGCCGTAGCGCCGCGACAGCTTGTCGAGGATGACCTGCACTCGTGCGGAGGTCTCGCCGGCGCCGACCAGCGCCACACCGATGCGGCACAGCAGATTCAGCAGATCGGCGGGCACGGGCGGGTCGACGGGTTCGTGCTCGGTGGGTCGCGGCGCGGCCTTCGCGTATTGCTCGCGGATCTCGGCGATGGCCTGGGTAACTCGGGTCCTGGCCGCTTTCCAGGTCTTGCTCGCGTACTGCTCCGAAGCCATGTCACCGCCGTCCGCAACCTTTTGGCAATGGTGCGGGGCGGTGTGCTGAACACCGCCCCGCAGGTCAGATACGCCGAGTGTAGTGGTAGCCGGCACAGTGCGCGGTCCCAGCAATCGCACCGGTTCCCGCGATTTCGCAAGCGCATGGGTAACTCATCGGGCACGGGCTGACCGATTCGGCTCCCGAAGCTTGCCGCGTCGCCGGCTTTCCCCGCACCTGAGCCTGGCTGCAGTTCGCGGGGAGGCGGAAGAACTCAGCCGTTGAGTCGGGTGAGGCGGTCGTAGGCGGTGACGTATTCCTCGACGAGGCGGTTGACCACGTCGGCGCTGCGTTCGACCTTGTTCATCATGCCGACCACCTGGCCGACCGGGTTGAAGTTCACGTCCTTGGCGGCCTCGGGGTAGCGGTGCCCGCGCTTGACGCCGTCGAGGGCCACCATCATCTGCAGCGGCATCGGCAGCGGGTCGGGGGTCTCGGTGGACTCCCAGGCGTCGGTCCAGTCGTTGCGCAGCATGCGGCACGGCTTGCCGGTCCAGGAACGCGAACGGATGGTGTCGTGGCTGGTCGCCTCGAGGTAGGTGTCCATCTGTGCGGGCGGCACGTTGGCCTCCTCGACGGTGAGCCACAGCGACCCGGTCCACGCGCCCGCCGCGCCCATCGCCAGCGCCGCCGCGACCTGCGCGCCGTTGCCGATGCCACCGGCGGCCAGCACCGGCACGTCGCCGATCGCGTCGATCACCTGCGGCCACAGCACCAGCGAGGACACCTCGCCGCAGTGCCCGCCGCCCTCGGTGCCCTGGCACACCACGAAGTCGAGGCCGGCCGCCTTGTGGTTCATCGCGTGCTTGACCGAACCGCACAGCGCGCCGATCACCCGGCCGGAGTCCTGGATGCGCTTGACCACGTCGTCGGGCGGGGTGCCGAGCGCGTTGGCGACGAGCTTGGCCTTGGGGTGGTTCAGGATGACGTCGACCTGCGGTCCCGCGGTGGTCGCGGTCCAGCCGAGCAGCTCGTTGTGGTGCTCACCGTCAGGCAGTGCGGGCACGTTGTGGTCGGTGAGGATCTGCTGGGCGAAGTCGCGATGGCCCTGCGGAACCATCTGCGCCAGCTGCTTTTCCAGCTGTTCGGGGGTGAGCCCGTCGACGCCCTTGCCCTCGTATTTCGACGGAATCACCAGGTCGACGCCGTAGATCCCGGTGACGTGCTCGTCGAGCCAGGCCAGCTCCACCTCGAGCTGTTCGGCGGTGAAGCCGACCGCGCCGAGCACCCCCAATCCGCCCGCGTTGCTCACCGCCGCCACGACGTCGCGGCAGTGGGTGAAGGCGAAGATGGGGAACTCGATGCCGAGCTGTTCGCAGAATTCGGTACGCATACCGAACTGTAACACGTTCTAGTTTGGTCGAGAACGGTTAATTTCTACAGCGCGGCATCCTCGAGCGCGGCCAGTGAATCCTCGAGGTGATCGAGCAGTCGATGCAGGTCGGGCAGCGTGCGACGGCAGCCGACCAGACCGAAATCGAGGTTGTCACCGCTGGAGGTGAGCGTGATGTTCACGGCCTGCCCGTCGAGCGGGATCGACAGCGGGTAGGTGGCGTCCAGGCGCGAACCGTTCCAGTACAGCGGCTCGCGCGCACCGGGCACATTCGAGATGACGATATTGAACGGCGGCGTGGCCACCGAGGCGAACCCGGGCAGCAGCATCGCCGCCATCGGACTCAGCATCACCCCGGCCATCGCCAGCGTCTGCGCCGGGCTGAGCGAGTGGTACACCTCCTTGTTGCGACGCGTCGACTCGCTCACCACCCGCAGGCGTTCCAGCGGGTCCGCGATATCGGTGCCCAGATTGCACAGCAGCGCTGCGACTTTCACGCCCTGGCTGTCGACGTCGTCTTCCTCGCGCAACGACATCGGCACCATCGCGATCATCGGTTTGTCCGGCAAGGCGTCGCGCTCGAGCAGGTACGCCCGCAGCGCACCCGCCGACATCGCCAGCACCACATCGTTCACGGTGGCCCCGGTCGCCTTCTTCACCTGCTTGACCCGATCCATCGACCAGCTGCGCACCGCGCACTTGCGGGCACCGCCGATCGGCACGTTGAACAGCGTGCGCGGCGCCTCGAACGGCAGGGTGAGCTGCTGCTGCACCAGACCGGTGCGGGTGGCCTTCATCAACGCGGTGGTCGACGAGCGCGCCGATGTGACGGTATCGATCAGGCTGCCGAGCCGGGATTTGCCAGGGCGCGGCGGGCCGGGCTTGCGCGGCAGGTTCCACGGCCGCATGAGCTCGGTCGCGAACGGGTCGGTGGTCAGCGTGCGCCGCATGAGGCGCTGGGCCGAAACGCCGTCCACCAGTGCGTGATGCATCTTCGAGTAGAGCGCGAAGCGCCCGTCGGCCAGACCTTCGACGAAGTGCAGCTCCCACATCGGGCGGTGCCGGTCGAGCAGGGCGCTGTGCAAGGTCGACGCGTGGTCGAGCAGCTGGTCGATATGGCCGGGCCCGGGCAGGGCGCTGCGCTGCACGTGATAGTCCAGGTCGACGTCGTCGTCCTGGGTCCACGCCATCTGCGGTGCGCCCAGCCAGGTGGCGGGCCGCTTGCTGAACGTGGGCCGAACGGTCTTGTCGGCCAGCAAGGCCGCGCGGAACTCGCGCAGATAGTCGGGCCCGGCGTCCTCGGGCGGTTCGAACAATTGCAGTGAGCCGACGTGCATCGGGTGCTCGCGGGATTCCGCGAGCAAGAACAGCGCATCCAACGGCGCGATGAGATCCATGAAAGATCGCCCCCTGACGAGAGTGGATCGGTGCAAAGTCTTCAGACGATCGACCACGCTGTCGGGTTCGGCACCCCTGCGTGCCGTATATCCAAGTTACCCGTCCGTCCGGGGTCGCGTCAGCTGAACGCTCGGACCATCACGAACTCCATGGTGTTCACCGGATGTTCAGCTCGCGGAAGAGTACTGGATGCTCGAGCTGAGTGAACACGGCGGTCAGACTTTGACGGTCTGCGCTTCGCGGGTGTCGACGGCGTCGCGCGGATCATCTTCCTGCGGTGTCTCGTTCACGTGCTGCGGCTCGACCAGCTGCGGTGCCTCGGTGGGCTGTTGCGGCTCGGTGAGCGGCTCGGCCGCCTGCTCGGGCTCGATGGGCTGTTCCTCGGCGACTTCCTCGAATGCGATTTCTTCCGAAGGGGTTTCGGCGATCATCGGCTGCGGCGCCGGAACCGGATCTACACCGACCCCCTTCGAAGCGATCTCGATACCGAGCTCGATGCGCGTCGTCTCGACCAGCGCTCGCTCCTGTTCGGCGGCATGGCGCATCGCCTTCTGCCACAGCGACGCCATCTGCTCCAGCTCCTCGACCGTCGCCTCCACGTCGATGTGCAGCTTCAGCCGCTGCATCGTGATGTGCTGGGCGGCGGTGAGGGTGCGCAGCAGGTCTTCGCACTTGTTGGGAATCCGGCGATGCGCCACCACCCGAAGGCGAGTCAGCGTGCCGCCCGGGCGATCCCAGATCACCTTGTGGATCTGCGCGCTGACGCTGTCGATCTCGTCGGTGGTGACCAGATCCCATTCGCCGCAGGTGGTCAGGTCGGCGCGCACCGAGGCCGACATCTCCAGGATCGAGGCGACCGCGGCGAGCACCGTCTCGCGGCGCCACGCCTCGTGATCGCGCTGGTCACCCACCATGTTCGACAGTTCGACATTGCGCTGCGCGGCGTCGAGGGCCTGCCTGCCGCGCTCGTCGGCGGCCGCGATTCCTTCACGGTGGGTTCGGTTGTTGGCGATGACGCCGACCAGAACTGCGCCGGCGACGGGGAGCGAGCCGAGGAGTGGGAGCCACTGAGTCACCCAGCGATCATTGCACCGGTGCTCGCAACAGTCACCATGATCGGCGCGTTGGTATCGATGTCGCGTGTCAGCTCGGCGCCGGAACCCGGTGCAGAAAACCGACCAGGGGGGCGAGTTCCGGGATCTGCTCCGCGTCGGCGAGTGCCTTCTCGAGTGCTCGATCGTGGGTCGGTTTCGCCTTTTCGTAGGCGGCCCTGCCCGTTTCGGTGAGTTCGGTGTAGATGCCGCGGCGGTCGTCGGCGCACAGTACGCGCACCAGGAAGCCGCGGTCTTCCAGCCGGTTGACCAGTCGGGTGGTCGCGCTCGCCGACAGTGCGGCCGCGCGGGCCAGCTGGGAGATCCGCATGTGCCAGCCGTCCTGCCGGGCCAGTGCGTCGAGCACGGTGAACTCGACGATCGACAGCTCGTGTTCGCGCACCAGTTCGCGTTCGAGCGCGGTCTCGATGTGTCCGTGCAGCGCGGCCAGGGTGCGCCAGCCGGTCGCCCGTACCTCGATGGCGTCATCAGCTATACCCATGCGACGAGTATAGCTGGCGGTTGCAATATAGCGCGTGTGCAACTATCGTCGGTCAGCGTTAGTTGCACACGCGGGTAATCGGCCCCTGATGGAAAGAAGCGTTCACATGCCACTCGGTCTCATCGCTCTCGCGCTCGGGGGCTTCGGCATCGGACTCACCGAGTTCGTCATCGCGGGGCTGCTCTCCCCGGTGGCGGCCGACCTGGGCGTCTCGGTGCCCACCGCCGGCTACCTCATCTCCGGGTACGCGCTGGCCGTCGTCATCGGCGCGCTCGCGCTGACCCCACTGGTCAACCGGTGGCAGCCCAAGCGGGCATTGCAGCTGCTCATGGTCCTGTTCACCGCCGGCAACGCGGCCTCGGCGCTGGCTCCCGGCTACGCCGCGCTGCTCGGCGGGAGAGTGCTCGCGGCCCTCGCCCACGGCGCGTTCTTCGGCATCGGGGCGGTGCTGGCGTCCTCGCTCGTCGCGCCCGAGAAGAAGGCCGGAGCCATCTCGATCATGTTCGGCGGACTCACCGTCGCCAATGTTCTCGGCGTTCCGCTGGGCACGTTCATCGGCCAGCAGTGGGGCTGGCGGGCCACGTTCGTGGTGATCACCGTGGTCGGGCTGGTCGCGCTGGCCGGCATCACCGCGCTCGTCCCCGACGCGCCCGCCACCCGCGAACGCCCGAACCTACGGGCCGAGTTGTCGGTCTTCCGCAACACACAGGTCTGGTACTCGCTGGTCATGACCGTGCTGGTGTTCGGCGGGATGTTCGGTGCGTTCATGTACATCGAACCGCTGCTCACCCGCGTCACCGGCTTCTCCGAAGCGATGGTGCCCTGGCTGCTGGTGCTGTTCGGTGTCGGCCTGTTCTTCGGCAATCTGCTCGGCGGCCGCTGGGCCGACCGCGCACTCACCCGCACCCTGCTCGCGCTCACGCTGGCCCTCGCGCTTTCGCTGGCGGCATTCGCACTACTCGCCGACTACCGGATCGCGGCACTGCTGTTGCTGCCCGCCATGGGATTCTTCGGCTTCGGCGCCACCCCTGGTCTCCAGATGCGGGTGCTCGACAATGCCGGTGCCGCACCGACTCTCGCCTCGTCGGCCAATATCGCGGCCTTCAACGTGGGCAACTTCCTCGGCGTGTGGCTGTCCGGGCTGGCGATCAGCGCCGGGTTCGGCTGGGTGTCGCCGCTGTGGGTCGGAATGGGATTCGCGGTCACCGGGCTGCTGGTGTTGATCGCCGCGACACGCGGTGAACGCGCCGTTCGGCCTTCGGTCCCCGAACCCGTCTCGGTCTAGACAGACGAAAATCCCCGGTGCGCAGCGGATATCGCTGCCCACCGGGGATTTCGTGGTTCGTGACTAGTTGGCCGACGGGGTGGTCGTCGGGGCAACGGTGGTGGTCGGCTCGACCGTCGTGGTGGGAGCCACCGTCGTGGTCGGGGCGACCGTCGTGGTGGGGGCCACCGTGGTCGTCGGGGCCGGAGCGGCCGCCTGGTTGGTCGCCGGTTCCGGAGTGGTCGCGGGCGGGGCCACTGTCGTGGACGGTGCCGTGGTGCTGGTGCCCGTCTTGGACGTGGTGGTCGGCTTGGGGCTGGTCGTCGTCGACTTCGCGGAGGTCTTGGACGTGCTGGTCGGCGCGGTGGTGGTCGTCGCAGGCTTCGTCGGAGCCGCCAGCGCGGCGGTCACCGAGGCGTCGTCCGGCGCGGCCTTCGTGTCGATGGTCTCGCCCGCCTGCGCCTGCTTGGCCAGGTGCGTCAGCCAGGCTGCCGCGTACTCCGCCGAGGTCAGCGGCTTGCCGTTCGCGGCGTCGGAGTCACGCCAGTAGTCGAAGTGGTGACCGGTGCCGTTCGGGCCGAGAGTCAGCTGGTACGGATCGTTCATCACCACCGGGATCGTGTTCTGGTTCGTCACGATCAGCCCCACGATCTCGTTGAAGATCTTCTGCGGCAGGTACGCCAGCGGCGAGAGCTGCTCACCGGCGATCACGTCGGCCTTCGCGGGCGTGGTGGTCTGCCCCGGCTTGTAGTCCGGGTCCGACACCTTCAGCAGCACGTCGAGGAAGGTCTCGTCGCTGGCCATCCAGTTCGGGTTCGACCCGATATCGGAGAACGCGGCCATCGCGATCCGGCCCAGCGTGAACGCCATGTCCTGGCCCATCGCCGGGGTGATCGCGGTGACGCCGTTGCGCTCGAGGTCGGCGCGCTGCAGTTCGTCGATATTGATCTGACGACCCACATTGGCGGCCAGCTGCAGCAGGGAGATGTTGTCCGGCGCCGCGCAGGTGAGGTCGCCCTCGGAGCAGAAGGAGGCGATCTTGCCGTCGAGCGCGCCGAAACCAGCGCCCGTGGTAACGCCCTGGCCCGAGATCGGCGTCTTGCCGTCCTGGTACTTCTGGTCGAAGTTGTCGGGGCGCGCGAACGGGTCGTCCGCACCGAGGAAGGTGCCGTCGCCGGCCTTACGACCCGGATCGGCGAACATCACCACCCCGAGCACGTCGTCCGGGTTCACGGTCGCGTACCCGTCGGCGGGGTCGTCGTTGCCGATGCCCTCTGCCACGCGACGCACCACATCGGCGCCCTCGCTGTAGCCGACGATCGAGAACTTGGTGTCCGGGCAGGCCGCCGAGATCTCGCGCATCACCTGCTGGGTGTTCTCCACACCCCGGTTGACCGCGTCCTCGTAGCTCGCCAGATCGGCGGGGTAGGCGATGTACACCGCCGCGTAGTCGCCCTCGGCCACGTCATCACGCGGGGCGTTCACCACCGGATCCACCCACACACTGCTGTGGTCGCCCGACAGCGCGGCGGGCAGCGGATTCCCGTTGGCATCGAGCAGCATCGCCGTCGTGCCCTCGACCGGGGTGTCGTTGCGTCCGGCCACCGAGATGGTCACCATCTCGCGGCACTCCGTCACCGACGTCGTCAGCTCGTAGCTGGGTGATTCCGGCTGCGACGTCACCGCGAAGGAAGCGGCGACAATCGCCGCGACGCCCAACGCCGCAGGCGCGGCAACAGCCGAAGCAATGCGATGTTTCGCAAGAAACTCACGCAGATTCATATGTGATCCCGTTCGAATGACCTACAGGTGGGCAGGCCCCCCGACGGGCCGCATGTCACGAACAATGTCGCGCCCACCAGCAAGATCGTTACTGACGCAAACGGGAACCCCTGCCCCCATTTCCTGGGTCATGCGCGATCGCTCTCACCGAGAAGGTCCGGCGGACGGCGTCGCGAAGCCAATGGTGGGCGCCGTCGGCGGTGTGACGGGGGTGCCAGGCCATGCCGATCGTGAGGGGCGGAAGGTCCACGGGGATGTCGAGCAGCTGCAGGCCGAGGGTGGTCGCGTCGACGGTGAGGGGCGACGGGTCGGCGCCGGGGAGCGCAGCAGGGACCAGGCAGACGATGTCGGAGCGGGCGGAGAGGGTCATGGCGGCCAGGTGGCTGGGCAGGACGACGCTGACCCGCCGTCGGAGGTTCTGCTCGGCCAGCGCCGCGTCGAGCGGGCCGGTGAATCGGCCACGGCGGCTGACCGCGACGTGTTGGGCCGCAGCGAGCCGGGCCGGGGTCAAGGGTTCTTCGGTCAGGGGGTGGCCCGGCCTGACGGCCGCCACCATGCGCAGCGTCACCAATTCCTCGACCTGGGTTTCGGGATCGACGTGATCGATGGACCCGACTTCCAGATCGATCCGGCCGTCGCGCAGCGCGGATCCGGCCTCCCATTCTTCGGCCAGCAGCCGGAACGAGACCCCCGGCGCCTCCCGCTCGGCCAGCGCCAGTAATCGGGGTGCCAACGCCGCGCCGACCAGGTCGGCGGTTTGGAGGGTGAAGGTGCTGTTCAGGCCGGCCGGGTCGACCCCCGTGCCGGGACTGAGCAGCGCTCCGAGGCTGCGCACCACCGCGGCGGCTTCCTCGCGCAGAGCCTCGGCGCGCGGGGTGGGCACCATGGTCTGTCCGGCCCGGACCAGCAGGGGATCTTGGAGGATGCGGCGCAGCCGGGCGAGGGTGCGGCTCATCGCGGCGGGCGAGGTGTGCAGGCGGGCGGCGGCGCGGGTGACGCTGTTCTCGGCCAGCAGGGCGTCCAGCGCGAGAGCGAGATTGGCGTCGACGACCGGATCAGGGCTGTTCACCAGCATCATTCCATTTCAGTCAATAATTCCGTGCTGAAATTCCTATTGTGGCAATACGTGGTTCTCCGCAGGATGACGGGTGTACCGATTCACCACAACCTGCGAGGCGAACATGATCGTTATCACCGCTCCCACCGGGAACATCGGCCGTCCCCTGCTCGCCCAGCTCCTGGATTCGGAGGAGGAATTACGGGTGATCGTGCGTGATCCCGCGCGCCTGCCCGACACCCCACGCGGACGCGTCGAGGTGATCACCGGCTCGCACGCGGACGCCCACGTCCTCGATCGAGCCTTCGACGGCGCGGACGCCGTGTTCTGGCTCGTCCCTCCTGATTCCTCCCGACCCCCGCACGACGGCTGGAGCGGTTTCACCGGCCCCGCCACACGGGCGATCGCGGCCCACGGTGTCGGCCGGGTCGTCGCGGTGTCGGCACTCGGGCGCGGCACCCCGCTCGCCGACCACGCCGGCTTGGTCACCGCGTCCCTCGCCATGGACGACCTCATCGCCGAGAGCGGCGTCGCCTACCGGGCGTTGGCCAATCCGTCCTTCTTCGAGAACCTCCTGGAGGACGTCGACTCGATCCGCGACAAGGGCGTGTTCGTCGATGTCGTCGACGCCGACCGCAAGGCGCCGATGGTCGCGGTCGCCGACATCGCGGCCGTCGCCGCCGACCTGCTGCTCGACCGCTCATGGACCGGTACCGACAACGTTCCCGTCCTCGGCCCGCAGGACCTGTCACCCAACGACCTGGCCCGCATCATGACCGAACAGCTCGGCCGCCCCGTCCGTTACGAACGTCAATCCCTCGACGAACTACACACCACCCTCGTGGGCTACGGCCTCGATCCGGCGTTCGCCCAGGGTGTCGTCGACATGAAGCGAGCCAAGGACCAGGGCCTCGACGCCGGGGTCACCCGCACTCCGGAAACGGCGTCTCCCACCAGCTTCGAGCAGTGGTGCGCCACAACCCTGAAGCCCGCTGTCTTCTCCTGAACCCACTTCCGACCCGTACCACCAAGACCTTTGGAGACATCCTCATGCCCGCTGCGCACACCGAACCACCGGTCACGGCATTCATGCTCGTCAAGACCACACCCGAATGGCTCGCCCTGACCGTCCAGGAACGTGTGGACGCCTTCACCACCCAGGTCCTGCCCGCCATCGAAGCCAAGACCACCGGTGTGCGGTCACGCTTCTACGACACCGAGTTCTACTCCGCCCGTGTCACCGATGTCTGGGTATGGGAAGCGGAAAGTCACCACGCCTACCAACTGCTCATCGACGCCCTGCGCGAAACCCCGTTCTGGGATCGCTATTTCGAGGTCGTCGACCTACTCGTCGGCACCGAGAACGGTTACGCGCGAACCTACGGTCTCGATACCGTCGCCTCTGTCAGCACGTGAAACCGACGGCCCGAATTCGGGTTCGGGTGCGCGATGCCCTCGATGCGGTGTTGCGTCACCCGTCCGGGTGTTCGTCGCGGCTCACGGACTGGTCGCCGGCGCTTTCGCCGCGAGTCGTCCGGCCGCTACCGTCGCCGCCGCGATGGTGCACAGCGCCGCCAGCATGATCGCCGAGCCCTCACCCGGCACGAGCACCCCCAGCTGACTGCCGACGGTCACCGCCGCGACCGGCACCCCGATCTGGGCCGCGGCGAGTGCGCCGTAGGCGACCGGCTGGCCGAGCAGTCGCGCCGCACAGTGCACGCCGAGGGCTCCGAGGCCGAGCACCAAGCCGAGCAGGATGAACCGCGGGTGCTCCCCGAACTCGCGCAGATCGAGCCGGGCGCCGAGCCAGACGAAGAACAGCGGAGCGAGCAGCCCATCGCTGATCGCGAACACCTGCTTGGCCACCCGACGCGGTTCGCCGACCCCGGCCACCGCCAACCCCGCCGCGAACCCGCCGAGCATGATCGACACGTGCATCGCGCTGGCCACCCCGCACAGCGCGAACACCAGCACCAGACTCACCCGTAGTTCCAGCGTGAATTTCCGGTCCTCGGACACCTCGTGCACCTGACGCTGCGCACCCGTCTGCTGGAGATAGCGCAGCACGAAGAACATCACGGTCGCGCAGAGCGCCACGACCACCGCGCCGATCGCGGCTCGAACCGCGTTCGCCGGATCGATCACCAGCGGCAGCGCGACGATGCAGGCGGTGTCGGCGATGGCCACCTGCGCGGTGAGCGCGAGCACCGGCGGCCCACTCAACCGCATCGAGTCGATGATCGGCAACGCCATCGCCGCGGACGACGACGCCATCAGCACCGCGTAGACCGCCGCGTGCCCGACATCGAACGTCTGCGCCACCGCCCAGCCCGCCACCGCCGCCACCACACCCACCAGCACGGCCCGCGCCACCCCGATACCGAGCGCGGTACGGACCCGCGGATCACGCACCGGCACATGGGTCCCCGCGGCGAACATCACCAGCGCGAAGCCCATGTCGGCGAGGAAGACGAAGATCGGATCGGTGGGGTCGAGGATGCGAAGACCGGTGGTGCCGAAGATGATTCCCGCGAGGAGCTCGCCGAGCAGCACCGGCAGGTACAGCTGTCTCGGCAGGGCGAGCAGCGGCCCGATCAACCCGAGCGCCACCACCAGCGCCAGGGTCGCGAACGTCATGGCATCGCGGCGATCTTGGCGGGGATCTCGACATTCTCGTCGGCCCAGTACAGCGCGCACACACGGTGATAGCCGTCGGCGATCAGCATCGGCACATTCGCGCGGCAGTCACCCCGCACCAGCAGGATCGGCGAGAGTCTCCTACCCTCGTTCACCTTGAGCAGGTCTCTGCGCACATGCGGGTTGTCCGGGGTGAGGGCTTCGAGCTGCGACGCCCGCAGAATGTCCTTCGCCTTCTTGACCACCACCGGCGCGGCCCTGAGCTCGGCCACGATCGCGTCGACCATCGCCTTGTCGCCCAGCAGATCGAGATAGTCGGCGGCAGCGGGATAGTCGTGATCTTCCGGTGCGGACTTCCACTTCACCTGCAGAATCTGGTCAGCCATCGACCCATCATCCGCCGCACCCGACCGATTCCCCGGGAGGCAGCCGGATGTCGCCGATCGGTTTCGCGATCGGTATCGGCGTCAGCGAACTCGGGCGGGAAGGTCGGCTTCCGCATTCACCAGAGGTCGACCCAGTCCGGGCGCAGCGCCAGATCGAATCCCGCGGCCCGTTGCCGCGCGGATTCGCACCCGAGCGTATCGGCTCGGGTGCGACCGAAGTGCGTTGTGTCTCAGCCACGGTGAAGCGTTCGTGGCTCCCTTGACCTGAACCACTGTTGAGGGTCGAGAGTTTCTCTCATGAGCACGAACATGATTCAGCCCCCGGCCGTCGAAGACGACACTGTGGACCACACCGCCGACATCGCCGCGATTCGCCGGATCATCACCGACACGCAGACCGCGTACAACACCAACGACGCGGAACTCATGACCGCACAGTTCACCGCGAACGCGGTGGTCGGCAATGCCGTCGGCATGCTGATCAGCGGACACGACGCGCTGCTCGACGCGAACCGGCGCGGGCTGGCCGGATTCCTGAAGGACGAATACGTCCGATACGACGTCGTCGACGTGACCTTTCTGCGCCCGGATGTGGCCATCGCCCACAAGACCGCACGCGCCACCACCGCCGCCGGCACCCTGATCGACACCGAACCGGCGATGGTCGCGCTGTACGTACTGGTCAAGCAGGACGGACAGTGGTGGACCGCCGCCCGGCAGAACACCCTGGTCCCGTCAGCGGGGTGATCCCGCTGTGGCGCGGCGGCTGGTCAGCCGCGGGCCATATCGACGAAACGGCTGAGGTGCAGCTGGTGGGCGACGGTGATCGTGGCGGTCGGACCATTACGGTGTTTGCCGACGATGAGGTCGGCTTCACCGCCACGGGGGTCGTCGCGTTCGATGGCGTCGGGGCGGTGCAACAGGATGACCATGTCGGCGTCCTGCTCGAGGCTGTTATGGGCTGAAATACCTTGTGCCACAAAGTTATGCGTGCCCGGGACGGTTCCGTCGTAGACGTCTTGTTCGCCGAGGCTGGTGATTTCGACGATCTTGTCCCAGAACACATCGTTCGTGGCGAGCATGTCGATATCCGCGTCATCCAGCACCGCGGCGACACGAGCAAGGCGGGAACGGCTGGGGGAGCGCTTCCACATGGTGCTGCCGCAGAAGCGAGAACCCATGGCGGCGGAGAACTCTCGGTGCGTCATCTGCTTGTCGGCCAGCAGAGTTCTGACGCGGCTCCAGACCTCGGTGGGGATAGTGTCGACGTTCGTGTTGCGGGCCATCGGGGCCAGCTCGACTAGAGCGGTCTCGGCGGACTTGCCGCGGGCGCCGTGGACGCCGACGTCGCGAAGGAATGTCGTCTGGTTCTCGCCGCCGTCGATTGTCAGGTGATAGCAGTCGCGGTAGTCCGTCTTACGGACGGTTTTGATGCGACCGTGTACACCGAGGCGCAACAGCAACTGGTTCACGTCGTCGACAAGGCGTCGGCTGGTCGAGGCATAGTACACGCGAGCCTGTCGAGCTTTCGCGTCCCAGCGCACCGAGCCATCGGTTGCCCACAGGTGACGCAGGAACAGCGCGATCTGATCGTTGGGCAGCGCGAAAACCGTTTCGGGGACGAACTTTTCGTAGCTCCGCAGACCGAAAAGGCCGAGGGTGTCCAACCAGGCAGCGATCGGGTTGCGCTTGCCGTGGGTGAGTCGGTAAGGCGCAGGCAGGCGGAGAGTGGTGACGCGGGCAGCCGCGTACTCGTCACGGACCGCACTGACACCGAAGTGCTCGGCGGCGGTGGTGACGGCAGCGAGATTCTCTTCGTCGACGCTGGCATAGCGGATCGGCTGGCGCTTCACATACGAGCCGTCCCCGATCATGTGCGCGAGCATCACGATCTCGGCCTCGGGCAGCCGTGTGGTGTGTACGGGTTCCGGAACGAGTCGCGGCGTGGCGAGGCGGTCGCCGATCGCGAGCTTGTCGAGGGCGATCCAGCCGTCGACCGTCAGGAAGGGGTGGTTGCCAGTGGCTTCGACCTCGCGGCCGGAGGCTAGCTTCAGCCGGAACACTTCCTTGTGTCCGCTCGGGAACACCTTCACCATCGGGCGCGCGACCATCCGCATCCGCTCGTCGAGCGACCACACGAGCGGCTGCTCACCGCTGGCCATCAGTTCACCGAGGGTGACCTCGGCGCCGTTGTCAGCGCGCAGGATTCGCGTCGATGCGGGCATGCAGCCCGATTCGCGAAGGTCGGAGACCATCGGTCGCTTGTCGGTTCGCTGTTCCGGACCACGGTTCAGCTGGGAGATCGCGATCACGGGAACTTCGAGTTCCTTGGCGAGTAGCTTCAGATGTCGCGAGAACTCCGAGACTTCCTGCTGTCGGGATTCGACCTTCTTGCCCGAGCTCATCAGCTGGAGATAGTCCACCACAACGAGTTTCAGGTCGTGGCGCTGCTTGAGGCGTCGAGCCTTGGCGCGAATCTCCATCATGGTCAGGTTCGGCGAATCATCGACGAACAGCGGCGCCTCACTGATCTCGCTCATCCGGCGAGCCAGTTTGGTCCAGTCGTCGTCGCTCATCCGGCCGGAGCGCATGTCGCCGAGCTTGATCTTCGCCTCGGCCGAGAGCAGACGCATGACGATCTCGGTGCGGCTCATTTCGAGCGAGAAGATGACGCTGGCCATGCCGTGCTTGATCGAGCAGCTGCGCATGAAGTCCATGCCGAGCGTGGAGTTGTGTGTGGGCACCATGGTGCGGCCGGCCAGGTACATGTGATCGGCATTGTCGACCTCGACGCAGCGAACGAGTACGGGGTCGACCTTGCGGACGTCGACGATCTGACGTGCCGCCGAACGAGCGGACCGGGGCACCATGTGGGCGAAATTGTCCCTCGGTGTGCGCAGGCTGTGCGCGATCTCGCCGGTGGTCCGGACAACCGGATGCGGTGCCAGGGTCGGGGCGAGCGTAGTCCACAGGTGCTCTTCGTCAGCGGTGATCACGGTGCCATCAGAGAATTCGACCTCGTAGCAAGGACGGTCGGTCATCTCCTCGGTGGCCGCAAGCACCCTGGTGGGCCTGCCATCGGCCCCGAGCAGCTCCGCACCGACACGAACCTCACCCATGGTGGTCCAACCGCCAGGCGTCGGCAGCGGAGTGTCCAGCGCCAGCGCCTTACCCACGCCGGGTCGGGCCGCCACGATGATCATCTGCCCGGGATGCAACCCGTTGGTGAGTTCGTCGAGTTCGGTGAAGCCGGTGGGGACGCCGAGGGAGATGCCGCCTCGGGAGGCGATGGAGTCGATTTCGTCCATGGTGGGCTGGAGGAGTTCTTCCAGCGGGGTGAAGTCCTCGGTGGTGCGGCGTTCGGTGACTTCGTAGATTTCGGCCTGGGCGCGGTCGACCACTTCCGCGACGTCCTGGCCGTCGGCGCCGGCGTAGCCGAACTGGACGATGCGGGTGCCCGCCTCCACGAGGCGGCGCAGGATGGCCTTTTCGGCGACGATCTCGGCGTAGAAGCCGGCGTTGGCCGCGGTGGGGACGGTCTGGGTGAGGGTGACCAGGTAGGGCGGGCCACCGATGCGCTTGAGTTCGCCGCGGCGGTCGAGGCCTGCCGAGACGGTGACGGGGTCGGCGGGTTCGCCGCGGCCGTAGAGGTCGAGGATGGTGTCGTAGATCGCCTGGTGCGCGGGGCGGTAGAAGTCGCCGGGGCGCAGCACCTCCACCACATCGGCGATGGCGTCCTTGCTCAGCAGCATGCCGCCGAGGACGGACTGCTCAGCGGCCATATCGTGCGGAGGCTGACGACCGAAGTCCTCGCCGGGGGGTTCAGGCGTGAACTCGGTTTGCGCGCGGTCACCGGTGGTTGTCACCAGGGGAGTCCTCTCTGCCCGCAGAACCGGGGTTTCACATCGATGTTCTCGTTGTACTCCCGGACACCGACACGGATGTCAGCAATCGGTTGCCTGCGTGATTCCCGGGGTCGCGCGCAGGGCGATGCGACGAACCTAGGCGACGTTTTCGGGACTCGCCAACCCGACATGTGCACACAACTGTGGATAACTTGGGGGTAGTTCACCCGTTGTTGTGCACCGCCTGTGGAAAACATGGGGAAAACCCAGGTCAGTACGGTAAAACGCCCTGCTAGACCCCGGTTTGCCCAACTTCGTCCCTGTGGATGAAAGAAGTTCCGGCGTGTCGGTCGAGGTGAACAGCCGGGCGTGTTGGGTTAACAGCGATGGTGCAGGATATGACCGGAGTCACAAATCTGCCGGTCGGTTTCCGCAGTCATCCACAGGGTGAATAACCGGAGGTCAAGCAATTACCGACCGTGAGCCGCGCGACACCACCCATACCGGCCGCGACATCGGCTACCGATCAGTTATCGCAAAATCACCCTGAAAAAGGCAAGCAGAAACCACCCCTGTGCACGCACAGGGGTGGTTTCCGGCGAACTCAGTTCGCAGCAACCTCGAGGTTGAACTTCGCGGCCACGTCGGGGTGCAGGTGCACCACGATGCCGTGCTTGCCGGTCGCCTTGATGTGCGACTTCGGCAGCTCGATGCTGCGCTTGTCGACCACGGGGCCACCGGCCGCCTTGATGGCCGAAGCCACGTCGGTGGTGGTGACCGAACCGAACAGCTTGCCGCTGTCGGCGGTCTTCACGGTCAGCGAAACCGCGGCGAGGCCCTCGATGGCCTGCTTCAGCTCGTTGGCGTGATCCAGGTCGCGCACCTTGCGGGCGTCCTGGGCGCGACGGATACCGTCGACCTGCTTCTGGGCGCCACGGGTGGCCTGGATGGCCAGACCGCGGGGCAGCAGGAAGTTACGGCCGTAGCCGTCCTTGACCTCGACAAGGTCGCCGGGGGCGCCGAGGTTGTCGACATCAGCGGTGAGGATGAGCTTCATCTGTGTGACTCCCTTTCTCAGCGAGCGGTCGACACGTAAGGAAGCAGAGCCACCTCACGCGAGTTCTTGACGGCGACAGCGATGTCACGCTGGTGCTGCACGCAGTTGCCGGTGACGCGGCGAGCGCGGATCTTGCCGCGATCGCTGACGTACTTACGCAGCAGCGTGGTGTCCTTGTAATCGATATTGACGATTCCGGACTTTGCTTCCTTGCAGAAAGCACAGGCCTTCTTCTTCAGTACCTTTTCGCGCGCGGGCGCTTTAGGCATGGTTTTCTCTCCGTACTATGAGTGCCGTTCGATCAGAACGGCGGTTCGTCATCCATGCGGCCGCCGCCCCCGAAGGAGCCGGCCGCGGGCGCGCTACCCCACGGATCGTCTTCGCCACCGGCATTGCTGCCGCCGGCCGGACGTCCGCCGCCGTTGTTGGCGTTGTAGCCGCCTGCGCTAGATCCACCACCGGCATTGCCGGAACCACCACCACTGAAGCCGCCACCGCCGCCTCCGCCACCGCGACCGGCCTTGGAGACCTTCGCGGTCGCGTAACGCAGCGAGGGACCGACTTCGTCGACCTCGAGCTCGACCACAGTGCGCTTCTCACCCTCGCGGGTTTCGTAGGAGCGCTGCTTGAGCCGACCACTCACGATGACGCGAGCGCCTCGGGTCAGACTTTCGGCGACGTTCTCCGCTGCTTCACGCCAGATGTTGCAGCGCAGGAACAGAGCCTCGCCGTCTTTCCATTCGTTCGAATTGCGATCGAACACACGGGGAGTCGACGCGACGGTGAAATTTGCCACCGCCGCACCTGCGGGCGTGAAACGAAGCTCCGGGTCCGCCGTCAAGTTTCCGATGACGGTAATGACCGTGTCGCCTGCCATGGGGTTCCTCCTGCTCGGGGTGCAGTCCGCATCTCGGGGATTTGCGCTCGAGCCTAAAGCTAGGCTCTGACATCAAATTCGAGAAGGGTGCGGACTACTTGTCGTTGCGCAGAACCTTGGTGCGCAGCACCGTCTCGTTCAGGCCCAGCTGGCGGTCGAGTTCGCTCACGGTGGCCGGGGTCGCGGTCAGGTTGACGATCGCGTAAATGCCTTCGGCCTGCTTGGCGATTTCGTAGGCGAGCCGGCGGCGGCCCCAGATGTCGACCTTGTCGACGTTGCCGCCCTCGGTCTTGACGACCGTGAGCAGGGTATCCAGGGACTGCCCGACGATGCGCTCGTCCAGGCTCGGGTCGAGGATGACCATTACTTCATATTGACGCACGGACCAATCACCTCCTGTGGACTAGGAAACGGCCATGGACTCTCCATGGCAGGAGGGTTCGTTGCGTCAGCAACCCGCCAAGGCTACATGAGCGGGTAGTGACCAGCGAAATCGATGCCTGCCGTGGGTGTACCCGGGTGTTCGGGACACCGCCGCATAATGTGGTCGCCATGACCACAGTCGGCCCGCGGCAGCGCGCAGCACGACGCGGCGCGACGTGGGCCGCTGCCTTGAGCATCCTGGTGATGCTGCTGTGTGGCCTCACTCTCGCGCTGGCCTATGCCAACAAGGCCCGGTGCGCGGGCGGCGCGATCGATGAATCCGGTCGCAGTCTGGTATTCGAGGAGCGCAAGGATTCGGATGTCTGCTATTCCGACATCCAATTCCTGTGGCTCGGCCGCGATATCGACAATCACGTCTTTCCGTACGTGGACGGCGCGATCACCGAAGACGGGGCGCTGACCGGCGGTGCGGTGGAATACCCGGTGCTCAGCGGTGTGCTGATGTGGGCGGGCGCCATCGGGGTGGACAACGACGCCGACTTCCTGTGGCACTCCGCGCTGTTGCTCGCGCCGTTCGCCCTGCTCACAGCGTGGATGCTGGCCCGGCTCGCCGGCCCGGCGGCGCTGCTGTGGGCGATCGGCCCGCCGCTGGTGTTCTACGCCTTCCACAACTGGGAACTGCCGGTGGTGTGCACGGCGGTGGCGGCGGTCTACGTGATGACGATGCTGACCGGCCTGTCCGTGCGCACCCGCGGAATCATCGCCGCGGTGCTGCTCGCGCTGGGTTTCTGTCTCAAGCTCTATCCGGGAATCTTCGTGCTCCCGCTCGCAGTGTTCGTGCTCACCGAGGGCGCACCGCGCGGTCGTCGCCCGATCGGTGAGCTGGACGTGGCGGGTGCCGCGCAGACCCTGCTGGCCGCGATGGGCACGGTGGCGGCCGTGAATCTGCCGTTCGTGCTGGCCGGGGTGGAGGGCTGGCGCGCCTCGATCACGTTCCAGCAGCTGCGGCAGGCCGACATCACCACCAACTCGATCTGGTACTGGGGCCACCAGCTGATCTTCGGCCGCGCGGCGGAAACGACACAGACCTGGCACGACGCGGTGGCGATCGCCTCGCCCGCCTTGATCTTCGGCGGATTCGCGCTGGCCCTGTGGCTGGGTTGGCGGCGCTGGACCCCCACTTCGGCGTATCCGTGGGTCGGCGTGAGCGCGGCGATGCTGGCCGCTTTCATGCTGTTCCACAAGGTGCATTCACCCCAGTACACCCTGTGGATAATCCCGTTCCTGGTGTTGCTCGAGGTGCCGTGGTCGCTGGTCGCCGCCTACCTGGTGGCCGACGCGGCGGTGGGCGTCGGGGTGTTCCGGTACTTCGCCGCGCTGGGCGAGGGCGAGGGCGTCGAGTTGATGGAAGGGATCGTCCAGTTCGGCGTGTGGTTGCGCACCGCCCTGTTGATCACCCTGTTCTTCCTCTTCCTGCGGGCGAGGGTGCGCGGCCCGCGCGTCGAACCGAGCACCGCGCCCGGCCGCCGACTGCAACCCGCGTGAACGACAACGGCGGCGAATCCCCGAGGGGACTCGCAGCCGCTGTCGATCTTCGGCGGTGGATCAGCTGACCGGAGCGGACTCCTTGGCGTCCTCCACAGCGTCCGGCTCCGCCTTGCGGTTGCGCAGGACGCTGGAGATGAGCGCCGCGCCGATGAACGCCACGCCGATCAAGCCCGTGATGAGCTCGTTGACGTGCACGCCGATCGAGACGAGCAGGATCGCCGCCAGCGCACCGATGGCCCAGTGGGCGCCGTGCTCGAGGTACACGTAGTCCGACAGCGTGCCCTGGCGAACCAGGTACACCGTGATCGACCGGACGAACATCGCACCGATCAGGCCGAGGCCCAGCGCGATGATGATCGGGTCGGAGGTGATGGCGAACGCGCCGATGACACCGTCGAAGGAGAACGACGCGTCGAGCACTTCCAGGTAGAGGAACAGGAAGAACGCGGCCTTGCCGGTCGCCTTGACCAGCGTGGACGGGCCACCCTGGGGCCCCTCTTCGAACTCCTCGGTGTGGAACATCGAACCGAGTCCGTCGACCAGGATGTAGACGATCATGCCGAGCAGGCCGGAGACCAGCACGGTGGAGCGATCGTCGGCGTCGGCCAGGAACTCCGCGACCAGCACCAGACCGGTACCGGCGACGACCACCGACAGCATGTCGAGCTTGCCCGCCTTGGCCAGCGGCTTCTCGAGCCAGCTGAGCCAGGTGATGTCACGCTCTTCGAAGATGAAGTTCAGGAACAGCAGCGCCAGGAACATGCCGCCGAACGCCGCGATCTGCGGGTGCGCGTCGGTGAGCAGGGTCTCGTAGCTCGCGCTACCGTCAGGGAAGTAGGCGGCGTCGTCCGCCGGCGGGTTCAGCGCCAGGTCGAAGGCCTCGACCGGGTTCAGGCCCGCGGTGACCCACACGATGGCCAGCGGGAAGATCAGACGCATACCGAACACGGCGATCAGCACGCCGACGGTCAGGAAGATCCGCTGCCAGAATTCGCTCATCCGTTCCAGGACGGTGGCGTTGATGACGGCGTTGTCGAACGACAGCGACACCTCGAGAATGCCGAGGATGGCGCACAGTGCGAGAGCGGTCAAGCCACCGTAGAGGTAGGCCACGACCAGCGAGAACACCGTGATGACGATGGACAGGCCGAAGATGCGCGTTATCACGCGGAGGGACCTTTCTGTTTCGCACGAACAGGGGGCCCGATGTGCCGAGCCCCCTGTTCGCGAGGATGACTAGACGTTGACGCCGTAGTCGCGAGCGATACCGGACAGGCCGGAGGCGTAGCCCTGACCGACAGCGCGGAACTTCCATTCTGCACCGTTGCGGTACAGCTCGCCGAAGACCATGGCGGTCTCGGTCGAGGCGTCTTCGGACAGGTCGTAGCGGGCGAGCTCGGTGCCGTTGGCCTTGTTGACCACGCGGATGTAGGCGTTGCGTACCTGACCGAACGACTGCGAGCGAGTCTCGGCATCGTAGATCGATACCGGGAAGAAGATGCTCTCGATGGTCGGCGGGGTGTTGGCGAGGTCGACGTCGATGACCTCGTCGTCGCCTTCGCCCTCACCCGTGGTGTTGTCGCCCTTGTGCTCGATGGCGCCCTCGGGGGACTTCAGGTTGTTGAAGAAGACGAAGTGCTTGTCGGAGACGACCTTCTTGTCGGCGCCGGTCGCGATGGCGCTCGCGTCGAGGTCGAAGTCGGTGCCGGTGGTAGTGCGCACGTCCCAGCCGAGGCCGACCGAGACGGCGGTCAAGCCCGGAGCCTCTTTGCTCAGCGAAACGTTGCCGCCCTTGGACAGACTGACACCCATGCGGGAATCCCTTCGATTAGTCCGGTGTGTCGTTTCCCAGCATGTCCGAATCGCCGGGTACCGCTACGACAGTAATAGGTTTCGTGGATCTTGCGTAGGAACCGTCTGCAGCCCAGGTTAACGGGGTGAATCTCCTACCATCGACGGCAGTGAGTGGGCGAACCGCGGCCGTGGTTCGGAAAGGGGATGTGCCGGTGACACCTCGCAGACGCGGATGGTTCAGATCGGGGGCGGATCATGAGTGGATCAGCGGGGCGCGGGCCGCGGCATCGACCGCCTTTCTGGATATGGATCGCAGGCAGACGGCGGCGGAGGCGGGCGTGGTGGCCAGTGAGCAGGTCTTCCCCGACCGCCGGATCGGCGCGGTCTGGGAGCCGGTGCGCGCGCGGTGCTACGCCGCGGCGGGCGCGTATCTGAGTTTCACCGAGGAACTCGACGCCGCCGAGGCCGCGGGCACCCCGATCGCGGACGGTCAGGCCAGGGCGGACGCGTTGGTCCGGCAGCTGAACGAGGCCGCGCGGGGGGTCGACGACTTCTACAACGCGCACCGCGCCGGCCTCGCCGAAGCCGCGACCGTGCGCGCGTCGGTGCCGCAGTTGCTGACACACGTGCGGGCCGAGGCCGAACAGGTGCTGGCCGCCGTCGCGTCGTCCGGATTCACGAATTACCCCTCGATCTCCGCGGGTGTAAGGAGGCTGAATGAGGCTCTGCTCACAGCCTCTTCCAGCGATCCCGGCACCTCGGTCGCGGCCGCGCGCGAGGCGGCGAACACCGTGCAACAGGCGACGGCGGAACTGTCGAATGCGTTGGCGCAAGCCCCTTCTCGTGCCTCGGCTGCCGCGAACGCGATCGCGTCGGTGACTACCCGCCTCGCTGCCGTCGGCAACCGCGCCGGCGCGCTCGGACCGGCCTATTCCGCGCTGCTGCGTGAGTTCAGTGCTGCGAGTTCGGCGGACTTGACCAACAATGAGCGGGAAAGCCGTCGTGGCATGGACGCCGCCGACGAAGCGCTGGTCGGCGCGCGCGTCGCGGCAGCCGATCGTGATCCGGAGACCGCCCTTGATTTGACCGCCACCGCACGCGAGTACCTCGCCGAGGCCGAGCAGTTGGTCGACGCCGTCACCCGGCGCCTCGAATTGTTACGTGAGGTACGTACCGACCCCGAGGCTCAGGCCCGCACCGTACGATTCCGGCTGCGGGACGCGCAGATGCTCGCGGTCGACCGAGGACTGGTCGCCGAGTGGGGCTCGGTTCTCGATGCACAAGCAGAGCGCCTCGATCGCATCACCGCTGGACTGACGGGTCGTCATCCAGACTATTGGGCGTATGTGACCGAACTGGGTACCGTCGCAGAGTTCATCGCGGGTGTGGTCGAGCGCATCAGAAAACACGCTTCCGAAAAGTAGAAATGACATGGGTCGACAGATGAGGTGGGGGGAATGACCGCGGGCTACGCCATCGCACCGGAAGTTTGCTTGCGTAAGCAGGTACCGCTGCGCCATTTCCAGCAGTTGCAGGGTCCCCGCCGCCGGGAGTTGTTCCTGGTCGAACCGGAGCCGATTCAGGGCCACGACGACCGGGAGCTGCTGGCGACCGCGCTCGGCGCGACCCTGTATGTGCCCGCGACCCGCCCCGATCTCGCCGCGACGATTCGCCGACGGGCCGCGCGCGGGGTGTGCTCGATGGTGATCGACCTCGAGGACGCGGTCGCCGATCACCAGGTGGAGGCCGCCAAACAGCACGCGGTGGACACCCTGGATCTGCTCGCACGCGGCGAAGACGCGAACCCGATGCTGTTCATCCGGGTCCGCGACGCGGACTCGGTCGGCGAACTGGTCGCCGCGCTCGGACCGGGCGCCGACGTGCTCACCGGATTCGTCTTCCCCAAGTTCGACGCCGTCAGCGGGCCCGCTTACCTGGCCGCGCTCGACGACGCCAACCGCAGCCTCGGCCGTCCGGTCTACGCGATGCCGGTGCTCGAATCGTCGAACCTGGTGCACCGCCAGACCCGGGACGAGCAGCTCTCGCGCATCGCCGATCTGCTCGCCGGACACCGTGAGCAGCTGCTGGCGGTGCGGATCGGCGCCACCGACATGTGCTCGACCTTCGGCATCCGCCGCGACCGTGACCTCACGATCTACGACGTGCGGGTGGTCGCCGACGTGATCGCCGACATCGTCAACTACCTCGGGCGCGTCGACGGCACCGGCTTCATCATCACCGGACCGGTGTGGGAGTACTTCGCCGATCACGAGCGGATGTTCCGGCCGCAGCTGCGCAGCGCGCCGTTCGAGGAATCCGACGCGGTGAAGTTCCGCCAGTACCTGGTGAGCCGCGACCTCGACGGCCTGCTGCGCGAGATCACCCTCGACCGCGCCAACGGCATCCAGGGCAAAACGGTGATCCACCCCTCGCACGTGGCCGTGGTGCACGCGCTGTCGGTGGTGACCCACGAGGAGTACGCCGACGCGCTCGACATCATGGCGGCCGATGTCGGTGGCGTCGCGGCCTCGGAATACCGCAACAAGATGAACGAGATGCGCCCGCACCGCAGTTGGGCCCGCCAGACGCTGGTTCGGGCCCGTGCGTTCGGGGTCGCGAACAAGGGAGTGTCTTTCGTGGACTTGCTGACAGCGATGATCGCCGAATGAGTGCGTTCGAAACACCATGGGCGACAGTGAATCTCGGCATAGAGCTGCACCACGGCGAGTCCTTCGCCGCGCGCTCGGCCGAGGACGACGTGCCGGGTGAGGTGCTCGCGGCGAGGTCGGCCGAGGGCGTGGCCGGTGAGAGCGTCGATGTCGCCGCGACCTCGGCCGAGAGGTTCGTGGCGTTGTCCGCCGAGAGCGTGCAGACGGGCGAGCTCGCGATCGGTGCGCTGGTGCAGCCGGGTCTGCGCCGCAATCCGCGGCGGGCCCATCTGCTGGTTTCCACGGTGCTGGGCAAGCACCTGCCGACCGATCCGCGCATCGTGATCGGTGCGGGTAACCGCTTGGCCGATCTGGTGCGCGAGGTGCTGGGTGATCGTGAAGCCGTGGTGCTCGGATTCGCCGAAACCGCTACCGGTCTCGGTCACTGCGTGGCCGCGCGGATCGACGCGGGCTGCTACCTGCACTCCACCCGCAGGCACGAGTCACGGGCCACCACACTGACCGGCTTCGAAGAGGGTCATTCGCACGCCACCTCGCACCTGCTCCAGCCCGCCCCCGCAGCGATCTTCGCCAACGATCTGCCGCTGGTGCTCGTCGACGACGAGATCTCCACCGGCGACACCGCCATCGACGCGGTCCGCGCACTGCACGCGTTCGCTCCCCGCTCGCATTACGTCCTCGCCTCACTGGTCGACATGCGCACACCTGCTGATCGGATCAAATTCGAAGCCGCCGCAGCCGAACTCGGTGCGCGCATCGACACGGTCTGCCTGGCATCCGGTCGCACCGAGCTACCGGCCGGGCTGATCGACACGGTGACCGCACTGCCCGAACCGCGGCTGAATCCGATCGCCACCGAGCGGGGTTCGTACGGACGCATCGAATTGACCTGGCCCGCCGACGTTCCCGAGGGCGGTCGGCACGGCACCCTTCGCTCGGACAACGCCGCCTTCGACGTCGCGGTGAAATCCATCGCCGACGAGGTGAACTCCCGCCTCGACGCCGAGTTCGCCGGCCGTCCGGTCATCGTCATCGGCCACGAAGAACTCATGTACCTCCCCTTGCGCCTGGCCGCCGACCTGGCCGACGCAGGCATCCCCGCCCGCTTCCAAACCACCACCCGTTCACCGGCATACGTCCTCGACGAACCCGGCTACCCCCTGCGCCGCGGCTTCCGGTTCACCGCCCCGGAACCCGACCCCACCGCCCAGCGCTACCTCTACAACGCCCAGTGGCCCGACGCGGACCCGGTCGTGCTGGTCGTCATCGATCCGCCCGCCGATACGCCGGAACTCGTCGCCCCTGGCGGCCTGGTCGACGTCCTCACCGCGTCGGGCGCCGATGTCCTGATCGCAGTCGTGCCAGGTGCGGATCCTCGTGCGCTGCACGCGGGCCGGACCGCTGAGCGATTGGCCGGGACTGCGTCACTGTCGGTGTCGTACAACGATTCCGCCACCAGCGCGAACGCGCCGAGTCGCAAGGAATCGACCGTGGCGACCGATTCCGCGGACCGTGCGGGCCGCGCGGAACACGGTGGCGGCTCGAGCTCTGCCGCGGCCCCGAAGAAGCCGGGTGCGGGGCCGTTCCCCGAAGCCCTGCACGGCCCCGCGTTCGGTTCGTATGCGCCCGAGGATGTTTCGTGGCTGCTGAAAGATCTCTCGGACGCCGATCTGGAAGCCGATGTGACGGAACGCGAACGGCGCATCCAAGCCGGTGTGGCCCATTACGCCGAGTCGTTGCCCGTGGAGTTCCAGCCCGACGCCGAATATCGCGAGCTCTTCGATCGCGTGCTGGCCGACAGCGCCGAGCGACTGGCGCTGGCCGTCGCGACCGTGGCCGAACTCGTTGTCGCCGAACGTGGTGCGAACGTGGTCCTGGTGTCGCTGGCCAGGGCGGGCACGCCCATCGGCGTGCTCATGCGGCGTTGGCTCGTCAGCGGGATCGGCCGCGAGCCGTTGACCGTGCCGCATTACGCGGTCTCGATCGTTCGTGATCGCGGTATCGACGCCGTGGCGCTGGACTACCTCGCCCGCCATCACGATCCGTCCTCGATCGTCTTCGTCGACGGCTGGACCGGCAAGGGCGCCATCACCCACGAACTCACCGCCGCCCTGGACGACTATCACGCCGCCGGTGGCGCCCGCTTCAACGACGAGCTCGTGGTCCTGGCCGATCCCGCCAACTGTGTGCGCACCTACGGCACCCGCGACGACTTCCTCATCGCCTCGGCCTGCCTCAATTCGACGGTGTCCGGCCTGGTTTCACGGACGGTCCTCAACGACAGCCTGATCGGCCCCGGCGAGTTCCACGGTGCCAAGTTCTACCGCGATCTGATCGACGCCGATGTCTCGAATCAGCTGATCGACACCGTCACAGCGGCTTTCGACGCGATCAGCGACAAGGTTCCGGCCGCCGTCGCCGCGATCCGGGATTCCGACCGCACTCCGGACTGGTCCGGTTGGGCCTCGGTGGAGAAGGTTCGCGCCGAATACGGCATCAGCACAGTCAATTACGTGAAGCCAGGCGTCGGCGAGACCACTCGTGTGCTGTTGCGCCGGGTACCGTGGCGGGTGCTGGTCCGCGAGGCAGACGCACCGGAGCACGCCCACATCCGCCTGCTCGCCGCGGCGCGCAATGTCCCGGTGGAAGTGGTCCCCGACCTGGCCTACTCCTGCATGGGCCTGATCAAGGAGCTACCCCGGTGACCGCCGAGTCCCTCTTCGCGACCGATCTGGATCGCACGATGATCTTCTCCCGCAACGGCTTCGGTGGCGCCGAAGCCGCTGCGAAGGAATGTGTCGAGTACTACGAGGGTGAACCGCTCTCCTACATGACCAGCACCGCGATCGCGGCCTTGCGCGAGCTCGCCGCCATCGCCCCGGTGATCCCCACGACCACCCGCACGATCGAACAGTTCCAGCGCATCACCCTGCCGGGCGCCCCCTGGCGCTACGCGATCACCAGCAACGGCGGCAACATCCTCGTCGACGGCATCCCGGACCCGGCCTGGCGCGTCGCCATCGATGACCAGGTCAACGCCTCCGGCGCTACCCTCGCTGATGTGGGGGCCGAATTACGTTCCCGCATAGACGATTCCTGGGTCACCAAGTACCGCGAGGCCGACGAGCTGTTCTGCTACCTGGTGGTCCGCCCCGACGAGGTCCCCGCCGGTTTCCTCGCCGAATGGGACACCTGGTGCCGCGCCAACGGCTGGTCGGCGTCCCAGCAGGGCCGCAAGATCTACACGATGCCCGACGCCGTCTGCAAGAGTCTCGCCGTCGCCGAGGTCCGTCGCAGGCTGACGGAATCCGGCGAATTATCCGACGGGGCGACGCTGTTCACCGCGGGCGACGGCGCGCTGGACGCCGAGATGCTCACGGTGGCCGACGCCGCGATCCGCCCCCGCCACGGCGAACTGGAAGAACTGAACTTCACCGCCCCCAACCTCACGATCACCACCTCGTCGGGAATCCTGGCGGGCGAGGAAATCCTCGAATGGTTCCACGCGGCGGCAGAGCGCACCACGGTGCCGGCATAGGCAGCCGAAAACCCGGGCGCCGCAACGGCACCCGGGCTCGACGTGCTCAGTAGTGCTGCTGCTGACCGGCCAGCTGCTGGGCGATCACACCTTGAATGCGCTGGAGCCCACCCACCGTGACGCCGCTCTGGAGCTGACCCTCGATGGTGCGGACCAGGGCGTTGTCGCTCATGATCTTCTCGGTCGACTGGATCAGCACCGTGCCCGCGCCGGTGAAGTCGAACTGCCGTTCCTCGCCGGAGTTGGCGCCCATCCTGGCCGCGCCCGCCGCGAGGAAACTGCCGATCCAGCCCTGGTCGTAGTGGTGACTGGGCGACGGGCAATCAGCCCACCCCACCAGGGACTCGGGGTCGACGCGCAGCGGCGGTTCGGCGAACATCACCGGCCCGTTCGACGACGCGAGGAACTTGCCGGTGCCGATCAGCGTGAGGAACCCGGGCACGATCGACTGCTTGAGCGCCAGTCCGGGCTCGAAGGCCAGCAGGTTCGCACCACGGATGGTGAGGTTGCCTTCTTCGAGGTCATAGGAATTGATGTCGTAACCGCGGTCGCCGATGATCAGCTTGCCGTGACCCTGCGCCACCACGTAGTCGCCCGCGAACAGCGGCGCGGAGAACTGGCTGCTCACCATGTGCATCAGGCCGCCCTGCAGCCCGTGCGTGAGCATCTGGAACTCGATCTGCCCGTAGTAGGCGATCATCGCGCCCTTGCGCATGAACCAGGGTCCGGTCAGGTCGATGCAGTAGGCGTAGCTGTTGCCCGGAATGTTGTCGCTGGCACCGAGATTCATCGGCGAGAGGATTTCGCTCATCGGTTCACAACTTCTCTTCGGAGGCCTGCACGTACACCACACCCTGTCCGTGGCAATGCAGTTGCATCGCCTCGCCCGCGCCGCGACCCACCGCGTCGCGCCAGCTCATCGCCGACTTCAGCTCGGTCTGCACGTTGCCGTACGCGGCGACGAACGCCTGCGGGTCGACGACGATCGGATTCGGTCCGCCCACTTGCAGTTCCAGGAAGCCGCCGTGCGCGAGCAGCACCGCCGAACCCTGTCCGCTGAGCTGGGTGGTGAACATGCCCTGCCCGGTCGCGACGCCCGCCGCGGCACCGCGCAGCGCGCCCATCAGACCGCCGCCGCCACCACCGCTACCGCCCGAACTGGCGACCGACACCACGGAAGCCTGCAAACCGGCCGACTGCGCGAGCAGGCGTGAAGCCTCGGCCCGCAACACCGCGCCCGGCTGCATCTGCACCACGTGCACCTCGAGCCCGGCGAATCCGTAATGGACCTCACCGTTGCCCTGCGCCAGCATGGTCCGCTCGTGCTCACCGGCCATCATCTGCCCGGCCATCCGCATCAGACCGCCGCCGCCCATGCCCTGACCGGCGCCGGGAATCTGATGCGGCGCGAACGCGACCTGACCCGTGTAGAACAGCATCGCGCCGGACCGGGCGACGACGCCGCCCGCCTGGCCGACGTTGACTTTGACGACCTTGCTGTTGACCTTCTCGAACATCGCCCGCCCCTACCGTTCCGCCGGCTGGATCAGCACGACACCCTGGCCGTCGAACCGCAGCGAGAACGCCTCGCCCGCATCCTGTCCGACCATCGACCGCCAGGAAACGTCGGTGATGAACGACTGGTTGAGATTGCCGCGCGAGGCGACGAACGCGTCGGGATCCACGATCAGCGGATACTGCGGCGACACCTCGAGGTGGATCAGCGGCCCACCGGCCGACAGCAGCGCCACCTGGCCCTGCCCGCTGACCGTGGTGGTGAACAGCCCGCTGCCCGCCGACATCCCGCCGACCCCGGCGAACCGCACATCGGTGCGCAGATTGCCCGCGAAGGCCAGCAGCTGCTGCGACTCGACCTGGAGCGTCTCGTTGTTCAGGTTCACCACGGTGACGTTCTGGCCGTTTACCGCCAGGAACACGCGCCCGTTGCCGTTGCACTCCATCAGTGACAGTTTCTCGCCGGTGGCGCGGCGTTTGAGGCCGTTGAGTACACCCTCGCCGCCGCCGAATCCGGCCGATTTGAACTGGACATTGCCTTCGTAGGCCACCATCGAGCCGGAGATCGCGCGGATACTCGTCCCCGCGAGCTGCGCCTCGATCACCTTCTTCGACTGTTCGAACAATTGCGCCATGACAGGTGTGTGCCCGTCCCCTCTGCGAAGGCGGTTCTACCGCCCGTTCCGACTGCGACGTCACCCTAACCGATCAGGGGAAAGTACGCCCGGGCCACAGAGCACGGACGCGTGCGGCCGGTTTCTCGTAGAGTGACAAGCACTGCCGTGGAACACCCACTAAACGACAAGCGAAGGGTCTAACTTGTCTGCAACACTCGCCAAGGGCCAGAACGGCCCGCTGGCCGTCAGTGACGTGGTGATCTCGCTCCAGGTCACCGCACCGGCCGACCTCTCCGCGCTGCTCGTGACCGAGCAGGGCAAGGTCCGCACCGACGCTGATTTCGTCTTCTACAACCAGCCGAGTGGGCCGGGTGTCGATCTGCGCCCCGGACCGGCGGGTCAGCCTGCCTCACTTGCTGTTTCGCTGTCCGCGGTGCCCGCCGACATCGATCAGATCCGCGCGGTGATCACCCTCGACGACGCGACCAGCAATTTCGGCCGCTTCGCGCCGCCCACCGCGCTGGTCTCCGATGCTTCGGGAAACCAGCTGTTCAGCTACCAGATCGACGGCCTGAACGCCGAGTCGATCGTGATCGCGCTCGAGCTGTACCGCCGTCAGGGCAGCTGGAAGGTGCGCGCGGTCGGCCAGGGTTACGCCGGTGGTTTCGCCGCGCTGGTCACCGATCACGGTGTGCAGGTGGATGATTCACCCGCGCAGGCCGCCCCGCAGCAGGCCGCGCCCCCGCCGCCTCCGCCGCAGCAGGCCCCGCCCGCCTACCCGGCGCAGTCCGCGCCCAACTACCCGCAGCAGGCCGCACCCGCCTACGCCCCGCCCGGCGGTGGCTACCCGCCGCCCCCCGGCCCGGCCCAGCAGCCGCCCGGTGGCGGCTACCCGCCGCCGCCCGGACAGGGTTACCCGCCGCCCGCGCAGGGCGTGCCGCAGCAGCCCGCGGGCGAGATCAGTTTGAGCAAGGATCGCCCGGTCAGCCTGCAGAAGGGCCAGCGGGTCACGCTGCGCAAGGAGGGCGGCGCTGCGCTGACCTTCGTCAAGATGGGCCTCGGCTGGGACCCGGTGCGCACGCGTGGGATGTTCGGCAACCGCACCGTCGACATCGACCTCGACGCCTCGGTCTGCTTGTTCGCCGACCAGAACCTCGTCGACGTGGCCTACTACGGTCAGCTGTCGTCGAAGGACGGTTCGGTGCGCCACCAGGGTGACAACCTCACCGGTGAGGGCGACGGCGACGACGAGATGATCCTCGTCGACCTCACCAGGATCCCGGCGCACATCACCACGCTGCTGTTCATCGTCACCTCGTACAAGGGCCACTCCTTCGAGCAGGTGCAGAACGCGTTCAGCCGCCTCATCGACGGCACCACCAACGGCGAGCTGGCGCGCTACACCCTCGCGGGCGGCATGCCGTTCACCGCGATGGCGATGGCGAAGGTGTACCGCGCGGGCGGCGACTGGAAGATGCAGGCGCTCGGCGAGGGCTTCAACGCCAAGCACCCCGGTGAGGCCGTGCCGCAGTTGGGCCGATTCCTCGGCGGCAACTGAATCAAGCGACAGAGCAGGGCAGACACCGTGATTCACCTGAAAGCGGGGCAGAACACTGCTCTGACCGCTGATTCCGTGCGCTTCACCGCGCAGACCACCGGCACCGTCGAACTCGGTGCGCTGGTGGTCGGCGAGGATCTGCGGGTGCGCGACGTGCACGATCACGTGTGCGCGTCGCGGCCCGCGGCACCCGGGGTGAGCTTCGCCGGAGCGGCGATGGATCTGACGCTGTCGCAGCTCAGGTCCGATGCGCACGCGGTGCTGCTGTTCGTCGCGGGCAGGCAGACGCTCGGTGCGGTGACCGCATCGCTGTTCGAAAACGGCAGTCCCGCCGCTGAATTCGTCATCGCTCCGACAGCGGGCGAGAGCGCGCTGATCTGCCTCGAGGTGTACCGCCGCGGCGGTGGCTGGAAGTTGCGGGCGCTCGGTCAGGGTTACGCGGGCGGCTCGACACAGTTGCTCACCGCGCACGGCGTGACCGCGCCGGAGCCCGCACCCGCCCAGGCTTGGCAACCGCAACCACTCGCGCCGCCGAGCGCTCCCACCGAGACGGTCGCGAGACCCGTTCCCGCGTCGGGTATTCCACTCGAAGTCGACCACGGCCTGCAACGCATGTGGATGATCTTCGAAGACGCCGCCCGCTCGGCCGCCGCGCTGGTCTCGGCCCGCGACTACGCGACCAAACGCCTGGATCAGGAACTCTCCGAAGCGGTGTCGAACCCGGCGACCCGCAATACTCCCGCCGCCGACGCGGCCCGCGCGCAAGCACAACGTCGGCACGACGACCTGGTAGCACTCGCCGACGCCGACCACCGTCGCGACAGCGACCAACTCGGCCACGAGATCGCCGAGGCCGACGCCGCCATGCCCGCGGCTCTGGCCTCATGGCTCGCTCCCGCATGGACCGCCCGCGCCGCCCGCGCCGACGGCATCCGGCTCGGCGAGCTCTACGCACTCGATCGCGGCGGCCTACGCGTGCCGTATTGCGTTCCGGTGCCGCTGAATCGGCCGCTGTGGGTCGACACCGAATCCACCGCTGCGGCCTCGCGCGTGGTCGGCGCCCTGGTGGCCCGCCTAGTGGCCGCGATTCCCGACAAGCCGATCAAGGTCGACCTGATCGACCTCACCGGCGGCCTGCGCACCCTCGCCGCCCCCCTCGCGCCACTGTTGGCAGGCCCGGTCATCGCCGACCACGGCGACATCTCCGCCCGCCTCGCCGAACTCGCGCACGCGGCCGAACTCGCCGACATCGCGTACAACAGCGGACAAGCCGTACCCCCCACCGAACACCGCATCCTCGTCGCCGCCGACTTCCCTCACGGCTACCAGGGCAGCGACGTAGTGCGCCTGGGCCAACTGATGGTGCGCGGCGACCTGATCGGCCTGTCCCTGGTCATCGTCGGCAGTGGCAGCGGCGAATTCGGCGACGGCCCAGTAGATCTCCTCGCCCAGTCGTGCAGGCACCTCCCCACATTGCCTGGCACGCCCCTGTTCGACCCCTGGACCGGAAACGCCTGGGAACTCGACCTCGACATGCTCCCCGCCGAACCCGAACTCCAGGCCCGCTACCTACGGATGTAGAAGTGGTGTCAGTCCGCGCGGACACGGCAGCGAGTCACGTGAACGACAGGGCTTACGCCGCAAGGAGATTCAGGCGAATTGGCACCGATTTTCGGTAGCTATTCATGCCGTGAGCAGGGCTTATCGGTCTGCCATTGACGGATGTCATGCCCTGATCGATAATTGATCGGTCGGGCCGTGCTGTGGCCAATTCGCCTTTACCCCAATTGTTCTCGAAGTTGATCGGGTACCCGTCTGCCGTCGGTCGCGGACATTCGGCTCCTGGCGCAAGCGGTTCGGCCCCGCAGAGACCGTCCCTGGATCGGCATTCGACATGATGCCGTCGGCGTAGCCGGTCCTGTTCATCCCGTGTGGCGTCGGATTGACCACGCCCCACCGGACTATCGCAAGTATTCCCATCACGTTCTAAGCCCCGGCTGATCAGTCGGGGCTTTTTCGTGCCTGCATTCAGGAGTTCCCGTGCCCATAACGGACTGCCTCGCCCTTTGCCTCCATCCTCGGGCCACCGCTCAACGGCTCAGTCGATACCGCTGTCCCGCTGGGACGGTGCGATGACGACTCCGCCGGACTGGGTAGCCCGAGGCATCGCATGGCGCAACTCGTTGACGCCGGCGAGGGCCGCTGGTCCCGCCGAAAGTGACACGAAGCCAAGCGTATTCAACATCTCCGTGTCGTCACCGGCTGATGCAGCTCGGCAGTTGAATCGGATCTGGAACAGCCGAAAACTACTCGACGATGCACAGCGATCGCCTGCGCAAGCCGACGCCATCGACGCTCCGTTCGACCTACCCATACGAAGGGAGACGGATGCGGAGTCGGACCCGAATGCGAAGGCAAATCTCTCCGAGAAGAGGGAGGAGCGCCCCACTGGAACCGAAGCTCCGTCGCCGACTGTGCCATCGGCCCCGGCGACCGTCCCCCAGCCTCCGTCGCCAACTTCGCCTCCTGCCACCAGTACCCCGACGATCACTCCCTCCACTCCGACGACGTCGCCCCTTCAAGAGCTGGGGATCCTCCCTGGCGGAACGAATCCCGTTGCAGTCCCTAACTATCCGGAGATCGATCCGAAATCATCGGTTCCTTTGGTGGTTGCCACGGTGCTTCCAGAAGGAAGTTCGATTCAGCAGACGTCGAGCTCTGCCAACTGAATTCGCATCACCGAGACGACCGCGAACGTCCCTGGTCTGGCTCCGATAACCACGACGAAGATCACCGATGACTCTGTGCTCGAGGCAGTCGTCGAATGCGCGGTGCCCGTTCCCCTGGCCGAACCAGGGAGTGTCCCTCGGGCTATCACAAATCCGGAGACGATATTCCGAACTGGCTCGGGCTATTCGCAGCAGCAGCTCGAGGAGGACCTGAGGGTCTTCGATGCCGGGCGCGTCATCTGGGCAGGCCCAGGTCGTCCAGCTGACTACGAAGTGGCGCAAGCGCGGCTGACGGCAGCGATGTACACGCCTGGGGAACAGTTCAACGATCTGGTCTGGGCTCAGCACGTGCCGCGCAACCAGGCGGAGGTCGAGGAACGGTTCGCCGCAGTGCGGCGACTGAACCAAGCCGGAATCCCGTGGCTGGATCCCACGATCACGGCGTGGGTTGCCGACCAACAAAATATTCCGGTCGCCGAGAGCCCCTACAGCACGGTCGACAACACGCGCCCGTCGATGTACAGCCCCGCTGAGCTGCGTCAGCAAGCGCTCGAGGCAAGCCGCACCGCGCTCACCGCCAATGATCTGAAACAAGGAATCAATGACCTTCTCGTAGCGTCGACAGTCGGACCGGCGATCGTTCTCTGGGACGCAGCCCACGACCGTGGCGATCACAGTGGTGCGGAAATTGCTTGGGCTGCAGCAGAACTCGGTGTCAATACAGCATCGATTCTTCCCGGTCTCGGCACACTTACCGGTGCAGCGGCCAAGGCGGGCCTCCGCAGAGTCGCACCGAAAATGTGGGAGGCCATGTCGTCGGCCGACAATGCTGTCGATGCGGCCCGCATCGGTCGCGCCGCACAGGAGCGCGAACTCGCGGAGACCGTCGGCAACTACCGCCAGCGATCAGTCGCAGGGTCGGAACCCCCGAGAACGACCAGCCCTTCACCGGCCGCTGGAGTGGACAACCCCGTTGCGATCGCCCCTCGAACGCCAGACACGCCCCCGACCCGTCCTATGCCCCTTGAGGACCGGACCACCCGACTGCCCGTTCGCGACGGTAACGATGTGCCGGCGAGCAGTTTCCGACCAGACCCCGAAGTTCCGCCCTACTCACCCTTCTCCCCTTATCTGAATCCAGGCCGTTTCGACAGCCTCAAAGCGGCCGCAATCCGCTTCTCCGACCGGGTTTGGGCTTTCGGGCATCGCCTGAACCAACTCGACCTGAGCCCTGCCCCGGTCGTTGCTACCAACGGCCAGGCGACCTTCGCGACATCGGTCTCTTCCGTGTCGTCGCGGCTTCCCTCATCACCCCTGCGGCCGAATCTGATCCCCCGTCGAGCGTCGCCGCCTACGCCGCTGTACGACAGTGCCGGACAACTCCGTCCCAGAGCATCCGGGCCACCGCTGAGACTAGACTTCCACTATGGGGTGAGCCCCGGCGTGAGGGCCAAGCCGCTGGAAATGGTCGACCAGTTGACGGGACAGATTGACGGATTGAACAACCTGACCGCCGCGGAAGTGGTGCATAATCTCAACACAGTGCAGCGTGCTGGCAACGCGCAGAAGAATGCACGAAAACAGTACAAGTCTGCGGCTACCCTTCAGGAATTGGCCAAGGCCAGGCGGCTGGAAGCGCTGAATCCTGATGCTCTGAACGGTTTGAGTCCGGCTGCTTACGCGAAAAAGGTGGTCGATGATCGAATGAAAGGGATGGCCGCACTGCACGAGCCGGATATCATAGCCGGCGGTGCTGATGTAATCCGTCTTGATTCGAACGGCCTGCCAAGGCTCGGTGATATTAGTGTGAACTCATCGCTCGGAAGTCAATGGCGGGGTGTGAAGCATGACGCGATACGTGCGTATGCAGAAGACCTGGTGGCAGCCGGTAAAGGGAATGAATTGGTGAATGTCGAATGGAGGCTCAACCCTTGACAAGTATTGGTCTAGAACAAGCCATTTCAAGTCTTGGCAAACCATATATGACCGTAGCTGCTGAAAGCGATCTGATCGATCGATATGCGGGGCGAGTCCCCGGTATGTTGATTGACATATGGCGAACAGCAGGCTTCTCCGGGTATGCGGATGGACTGCTATGGCTCTGCAATCCGGAGGATTGGCAGCCCGCTGTCGATGAATGGATACATGGCCTAGAATTGCCATTTCATGATGATTGGATTCCGTTTACCCGAACGGCTTTTGGCAAGATGACGATGTGGGGGGCCAGGACCGGAAGGAGTTTGACTATTGACTCGCAAAACGGTCTTGTAATCCCAATTGATCAAACTGAAAGCATGGCCGATGAGCTGGATATTAATCTACAGATTTTGGTAGCCATCGACACTGACACGGAACTACTGGGCCTCTGGGACGAGGATGGTGAGGACGATAAGCCGATGTTTCGGCGCGTACGCAAACGGTTGGGCGGACTTGATGCGTCCACGATGTACGGGTGCGTTCCGGCGGTCGGCTTGGGTGGTTCCTTCACGCCCCGTGGAATGGGGATCGTGAACGCGGTTGATCACGTGCGGTTCCTGAGTACAGTGACGCAGCGTCAGGTGATGAACTGGAGGTTCTGAGTCGAGCAAAGGGTCTATGCCGGTGGCCGCTGGTAGGCCTCGATAGTGGCCTTGCTGGTACTCGGGTTCTGTAACACCAATTCCCAAGGGCCCGAGTTGATCTCGAAGTCTTTGCCGAACCCGAGCCACTTACCGGTCAGCCGGTTGCCGGTCGGATCGGCGAGTAGCTGAAGAGCGCCGTGGTAGCGCGCGCCGCGGTAGTAGCCCTCCACCGCGGTGCGCTCAGCCCAGGTGCCGGTGGCTACGTTGGCATCGAGGGTGAGGTCGAGCTCGATCGTCGAGGGCGATGAACCGGGCAAGCTCCGGACGGTCATGTGGCTCCCGTGCTGCAGCAGGACGGCGTAATGCGCGACGGTGAACGACGAGTCTCGCCCGCTCGAGTAGTACTCGTAACGCGACAACCACACTCCGGAGAAGTCGCCGACTGTCCGGGCTGGTGCCGACTCGGTGGGACTCGCCGGTATCGTGCTGATCGGTGACTCGACCTCGTGGCTGCGGTCGAGTGCCCCGCTGATGTCGTGCCCGGCGCGAACGGTACCGAAGCCGAGGGTTTCGATGGGAAGTCCCATGACCCGCTCTAGCGCTCGAGCATGGCTCGGTCGCGGCTGGGTGGTCTCGCCGGATTCCCACCGCTGGACGAGGCGCTTGGTCGCGCTGGTGCACCCGACTTCGCGCAAGGCGCGGGCTAAATCGTCTTGACTCATGATCCGGGCCGTACGCGCGGCGCGGAGTGCCGTATTCGGAGTGGTCCGCATACGTGTAACGGTAACCCGAATGACTCCGAAATGTCGCCCCCAATAGGTGTCGATCGACGCCCCCACTGTCGTCGCGCATACACATCGAAGAGCGGCAATGTAGGCGTTGCTCCCCGGTGTCGAACGCCGTGAGACTTCGGCACCGGGTGGAGCATCCAACCCGAACAGGAGGGCGAATGATGCGGGCGCAGAGGGCAATGAGACCGCAGATGTCGGTGTGGGATATCGCCGCACGGTTGGCGCAGGAGGCAGAGCAGCATTGTCGGCCGTCGCCGGTGCTCGATCACAACGCACCCCGTCAACTGCTCACCGACGAACAGGCGCACACGATAATGCAGACGCACCGCGAGTGTGAGCGCTGGTTGTGCCCGCGCAAGGCGGAGGCGTGGAACACGCTCGTCGATACAGGACGGATAGTCCCGCGGCCTGAGAACGGATCGATATGACCGGTGAGCAGGCTTCGCGAGAGATGGCAGAGCTAAACGCCGATGTCGAAGCGGTGCTCGCGGCCGTCGAACCTGGAATGGCGACCGATCAGGGTGCGATGATGCTGCCCGAAGTGGTGCGAAACGAGACATAGCCCGTGACCGGTGGGTCGCACACGGACGAGAGAAAACGTGGGCCCGTTATCAGTTCAGAACCGATACCGGTCTCGAGCTGACAGTGGCCTGCCTGGGTCGAAGGAATTCCGGGAGCCAGGGGAGTAGCGGGTCGAGGGCGCGGTCGAGGACGCCGCCAGCGGGGTCGTCGACGAAGTCGCGGCGGACCACGTCGTGCTGTGGGCGCAGGATCTCGTAGACGATCAGCGCGCACAAACCGAGGACTGCCAGGTCGCGCAGGACGACGGTGCCGGTGAACCACTGTTCGGGCAGGCCCTTGTTGTCCTCGCCGAGGTAGTAGTACATGCGAGGCACCCAGACGAGTGCGTCGATCGTCATCCAGGCCAGCAGGATTCGCCGGTGCGGCAGGGCGAGTACCGCCAGCGGCACCAGCCAGAGCGAATACTGCGGGCTCCACACCTTGTTCGTCAGCAGGAACGCCGCGACGACGAGGAAGCACAGCTGGGTCAGGCGCGGCCGCCGCGGCGCGGTGAGCGCGAGGTAGGCGATGCCCGCGCAGGCGGCGACGAAGGCCAGCAGCGAGACCGTGTTCAGGATGGTCGGCGGTTCACCGTGCCCGATCGGCCCGTCGAAGCCGGTCCAGCCGGTGAACGAGGTGATCACGTTGTAGATCGAATCGGGGTCGGCGTGCCGAGTGGTGTTGAGCCGGAAGAACTCTCGCCAACCCTGCGGGTACAGCGCTGCGATCGGCAGATTCACGGCCGCCCACGTGCCCACCGCGGCGAATACCGTGAGGGTGGCCGCGCCCAGTGGCCGCAAAGCGAAAAGGTGCGTCCTCGCCGGTGTTTCACGCAACCAGGTACGGGCGGAATCGAGACTGTCGACCTCGCGCAACCGCAGCCCGGCCCGCGCGGCGGGCTGACGCTGCATCGGATCCACGCGCAGACACAGCACCACGATCGGCCCGAGTAGCAACAAGGGATACAGCTTCGCCGCCCCGCCCAGTCCGAGCAGGATGCCCGCGAGCACCGGCTTACGGCGCGCCCACGCCAACAGCCCGGTGGCCGCGAAAGCGGTGGCGAGCGCATCGAAATTCGTGAACATGTGCACGATCACCAACGGCGACACCGCGACCAGCGCGGCATCCCATACCCGCCGCCCGGCTAATCGCGACGAGGCCCACACCGTGATCAGCCACCCGACCGAAAGGCCGAGTGCGACAACGTTGAAGTACACCACCACCGACATCGCACCGGGCAGCGGCAGGTGATCCCAGACATTGCCGATCTGCATCGCCGCGTACTGGTACAGGCCCGAAAGCACCGGATACTCCATGTATCTGGTCTCGGTGCCACCGTCGGGCGTCGATTCGGTCCAGGACTTCTTGTACGGGAACGCGCCCTCGTTGAGCCGTTCGGCACCGTAGAGCGGAACGGTGTCGGAGTAGCACATGGCCACGTACTGGCGGCCGTTGTTCCAGTCCAGCATCAGACCGCCGTCGCCGTCGCTGGTCTGCTGGATGCAGCCGGCCTTCGCCGACCAGCCCAGCGCCAGGAAGATCACCGTGAAGGCGAACATCACCCGCAGCGGCGTCCAGAACCGCACCCGCCCGATCAGCGCGTGATCGCCGACCGGGCCGCCGACCACGGTGGACAGCTGCGCGGTCAGCGAGTCGTTGCGGCTCGGCCGGTCACGGGCATCGATCGAGCGGAGATCGGGCGCCAGCCGGGCGGGCGCCACATACCCCGCCTCGCGGCCCGGCCGGGTACCACTCGACGCCGGCTGGTCCGCGAGTTGCTGATCGGTCACGACATCCGAGGCTACCGGTGGTTACCGGGATCGGGTCGGCGTGGTTCCCGCGCCGCTGCTCTCGTTGTCGTTGCCGTTGGCTCCGTTGGTCGGTCTGGTCGACCCGCCGTTGCCGTTCCCCGGTGTCGCGGGCGAGCTCTCCGGCCCCGCCGTCGGCTGGCCGGGCAGCGGGCCCGCACCGGTCTCGGGCGTGGCCTGCGACTGCGGCACCGCGGGCTGCTGCTGCACCCCGGGCACCGGAATCCGGATGCCGGGCAGGATCTCGACCTGCGAGGGCACGATCACCGGCGGCACGATCGCGGGCACGGTGGTCGACGGCGCGGTGTAGGGCGCCGACCACTCCGGCACACCGGCCTGGCCCTTGATCGGGGCGGGCTTGGGGAACGACTCGTTCGGCGTACCCGACAGCGCGCCGTCCATCGTCGCCTTCCAGATGTCGGAAGGCAGACCGGAACCGTAGATGCTGCCGCCGCCGTAGTTCTTCAGCGGGTCACCCTGCTCGGTACCGACCCACACCGCGGTCGACAGCGACGGGGTGTAGCCGACCATCCAGGCGTCCCGGTTGTTGCCGGTGTCGCCGAGCTGGTGGGTACCGGTCTTGGCGGCGGACTCGCGGCCACCGGCCAGGTTGTGGTTGCGCGAGTAGGCCGCGATCGGCTTCATCGCCGCGGTGACGTTATCGGCCACGGCCGCGCTCACCCGCTGCTCACCGGCGGGCTCGCCACGATCGAGCAGCACCTCACCCTTGGCGGTGACGACCTTCTGCACGAAATGCGGTGCGTGGTAGACGCCCGAGGCCGCCAAGGTGGCGTAGGCCGAGGCCATGTCGAGCGGGCGCGACTGGTACTGGCCGAGCACGATGCCGTTGTTGGGGCCGACGCCACCGGGCTCGGTCAGCGTTTCGCCGACGCCGGGCAGTTCCTTGGCGATACCGAGCTTGTGGCCCATGTCGGCGATCTTCTGCGGACCGTTCTGCATGTCCAGCTGCATGCGGTAGAAGCTGGTGTTCAGCGAACGCTTGAGCGCCTCGGCGATGGTGCACATGCCGCAGCCCTCACCCTCGACGTTGCCGATCTGGATGCCGTTGACGGTGATCGGCGAGCTGTCGTAGAGCTGCGAGAGCGGAACGCCCTGTTCGAGATTCGCGGCCAGACCGATCGCCTTGAACGAGGAGCCTGTCGGCAGACCGGCATTGGCGAAGTCGTAGCCCTGGCCGTCGCTGCCGCCGTAGTAGGCGCGCACCGCACCGGTGCGCGGGTCGACGGAGACCACCGCGGTGCGCAGGTTCTCCGGCTCTCCCTCGAGCTTGCCCTGCGCGGCCTTGATCGCGGCGTCCTGCGCCTTCTGATCGATCGTGGTGGTGATCTGCAGACCCTCGGTGTTCAGCTGCTGCTCGCTGATGCCCGCGGTCGAGAGCTCCTGGAGCACCTGGTTCTTCACCAGACCGGACGGGCCCTCGTCGTTGTTCTTGTCGCCGAGCGAAGCCAGCGTCACCACCTGTGGGTACTGCATCCCCTGACGTTCTGTCGCGGGCAGGTTGTTCTCCGCGACCATGCCGTCGAGCACGTATTCCCAGCGCGTCTTGGCGCCGGTGGGGTTCTTCTCGGGGTCCAGCATCGAGGGCAGCTGGATGGTCGCGGCGAGGACGGCGCCCTCGGCCACGGTCAGCTCCTGCACCGGCTTGCCGAAGTAGGCCTTGGCCGCGGCGTCGATGCCGTACGCGCCACGACCGAAGTAGATGGTGTTCAGGTAGGCGGCGAGGATGTCTTCCTTGCTCCACTGCCGCGCCATCTTGGCCGAGATCACCAGCTCGTGCATCTTGCGCGTCATCGACCGCTCGTCACCGACCAGCGCGTTCTTCACGTACTGCTGGGTGATCGTGGAACCACCACCGGCGCTTTCCTTGCCGAGGATGTTGTCGCGGGCGGCGCGGGCGAAGCCCGAGACCGAGAAGCCGGGGTTGGTGTAGAAGTCGCGGTCCTCGGCGGCGATCACGGCGTTGCGCACGTGCGGCGGGATCTGATCGATCGAGACCTCGGTGCGGTTGCCCTGCGGCGGAACCACCTTGCTGATCTCGGTGGTGCCGTCGCTGGCGAAGATCGTCGCCACCTGGTTGGTCTCGAGGTCGCCCGGCTTGGGCACCGACACCGCCGTGTAGGCGACCAGGAACACCGCGCTCGGCACGACGATGGCCAGGGCCATCAGGACATAGAGTGTCCGGCGCATGATCCGCCACGGCGATTTCTTCACCGCACCATCACTACCCGAGCCGTCGTCGCCCCCGCCACCGTCGCGGCGGTTGCGCGGACCGGTCGGCGGCGGGGTGCCGCCCACGCCTGCGGCGCGACGTTCACCGGTGGTGGGGCCACCCGGCGCGGTGGCGCGACGTTCACCGGAAGTGGGCCCACCGGGGCGCCGGCCCGCGCCGGCCCGTGCGGCCGCGGCGGCACCGCCCGCGCGAGCCGTCCTGGCTACGTCGTCGTTCGCGCCGCGCACGGTCCGCCCCGGCTGGTTCGCCCGCACGGTCGACTCGTCGGGGCTGCCGGGACGCGGCAACTTCTGTGTGGCGCCCGCCGCGGGCGGCACGGCACGACCCGGCTGCGGGGGCCTGCCCTGCGGCGGCCTGCCCTGACCGGGCACACCTTGGGGAGGCGGTCCACCCTGCGGACCACCGGGACGCTGGGGCGGCTGACCCGGCCTGCGCGGCGGCATCCCACCGGGCGGCGGCCCCTGCTGACGATTCGGCGGCGGTCCCTGCGGACCGCGTCCACCAGGCACCGGACCACCCTGCGGGCGCCCGCCCTGCGCGGGAGCGCCGGGCGCACCCTGCGGGCGCGGACCGGCGGGCGGCACGGGCCGGCGCGGCGGGGGACCACCGGGCCGATCACCCGACTGCGGGGGGAGACCTGATTGCGCACCCCGAGCCGGACGGCCGCCGCGCGGATCATCGCCGTGGGGGGAGGACTCGTAGGGCGAACTCACTGACCAGATCTCCATAACTTGTAAGGTTCGGGCACACGACATCCGCGCCGGAGTACCGGCGCGGAGAGGGTGCACCCCGAACAGTGGCGCATCACGCGGTGGCCACCATCACTTGTTCGGGCCGCCCGTCACTGCACAGCCGCGTCGCTCCACACGCCATCATTCGGCAGCAGAGCGCCGGGCTCGCGAACTCGTCCGTCGCCGGGCGGGGGCGGGCGCCGTGCCGAGCACGTACGACTGCACCAGGTGGTTCCAGCTGCACGAGCGACATACCTCGACGACATGCACCGAGAATTCTTCGTTCGACTCGGCCATCCGAATCAGTTCCTCGGGCGTCCGCGCCGACCCGGCCGCTTGGCCGAGCCCATCGCCGAACACCCACGAAACCAACGTCAGCTGCTCTTTCCGGCAGATCGGGCAGGTCGCCTCACTACCCCGGCCGTGAAACTTCGCGGCCCGGAGCAGATACGGATTCGCGTCGCACACCTCGGCGACGCCGACCCGCCCCGCGTAGACATCGGCCAGCAGGGACCGGCGCCGGAGCGCATAGTCCACCACCTGCCGCTGAATTCGCACGATCACCAGAGTAGCGGGGTTCGGATACGCGTGCCCACGGCATCGTTTGATCCGATCTCCCGGACTAAACTCCCGATACCGGGGTTCATCCGGGTGTTTTCGCAGGTGAGGTGACCCACGGCCATGGCTGAATCCGGGCAGCGACGGGCAGCCGTCGATTCGGTGCTGCGCGCACGTGACATCGATCGCGCACAGGCGTCGACCGTGCTTGACGCGGCCTACGCCGAGGGCCAACTCGGCGCGCAGGAGTACCACGATCGCGTGTTGTCAGCGAACGGCGCGCGCACGGTCGGTGAGCTCGCTCGCTTGGTCGCGGACCTGCAATCACCTGCGGTTTTCGGCGAGGACTCCGCTGTCGAACGTCCCCGTCGGCGCGCCCCCGATCGGTATCCCGCCCGCACGAGGGCGAGATCGGCAGACCGCGCGTCGACCGTCGCCGCACTCGACACAGCCCACGCCGACGGCCAACTCGACGCCGAGGAACACGCCGCAATGGTCGAATTGGCCGCAGAAGCACGAACACTGGGCGATTTGTCCACCTTGGTGGCCGACCTGCAACAGCGACCGGCCGCGCCGAACAAGCCGCGCGTCCGCCGCGACCGCACTCGGTTGGTGGTCATCGCACTGGCAACCGTCACCGCCGTCGCCGGATTCGTGTGGACGGTCCGCGACGACAAGCCCGAGCCCGCGGCGGCCGTGGCCGCGACAGTCGACTACGACGCGGCATCGCCGCTGGTGATTCCGACGCCGATGCTCAACACTCTCGCCGGATTCGTGCAGTTCCGTGACGACTACCGCGTCAGCTTCGGCGACACCCTTGTCGACGAGGCGGTCATGCACGACGAACACGCCTCCGCCGTGCGGCGCGCACCCGGCAACGGGAACTCCACCGTCGACTACACCTATCGCGGCGGCTTCGCCCGAACGAGTTCGCAGGTCAGCAGCCGCAAGCGCGACGCCGTCACCATCGATCTGGCACAGGTGAACGCCGAGGCGCTCGGTGTGGCACTCGCGAAGGCCGCGGCCACCGTGCGGGTACCGAACGGCGCGGTCACTCATTTCCGGATAGCGAATGACAGCTGGGCGGGAGGGCCGGGGATCACCATCTTCGTCCGGAACGAGGTCGCCCAATCGGGCCATTTCGTCCTCACGCTGTCGGGCGACGTGCTGAAGACCTACCCGTACGAAGGATGACCCAGCGATGAAGCCTCCCTCTCCGGCGCGCAACCTGCGCGCCCGCGACACCGACCGCGCCGACGTGTGCTCGGTGCTCGATGCCGCCCTCGCCGACGGCCAGCTCACCGCTGCCGAGCACGAGACCCGCACCGCGACCGCCATGCATGCCGAGAACTTCGGCGCTCTCGACCGTCTGGTCGACGATCTACAGGTCCCGGCTGACCTCGCCGCGACTCCAGTGGCACGTGGCGTTCCCCGCGCACCCCGGCGCTGGTGGGTTCCGGTCGGCGCGATCGTGCTCGCCGGACTGCTCGGCGCGGGGGTCGGCCTGCTCGGTCGCACCGTCGGCGACGCCGTCCTCGGCGCTCCGCTACCCGACCTCACCACCGGCAACGGGCTCGCCCATTTCGTCGCGGACTATCGCGCCGAATACGGCACCACCCTCGCCGACGAGCTGACCGTGTATCCGGAATACGCCCTGGTCGAACGAGATTCCGGAAAACCTGGCAAGCAAGACGAGTTGCAGTACCGCGGCGACTTCGAAAAGTGGGGTTCACAGGGCTCCCGTCCCCCCGACACTCGCTCGTTCGACCTCGCCGACATCGACCTGGCCCGCTATGCCCGCCTCATGTCCGGCGCCTCCCAGACGACCCGCGTCCCCAATGGCTGGGTCTCGCACGTTCTGGTCAGGTTCCCGCCCGGTGGCGGCAAAGACGCCGAGCTGGAAATCAGCATCTACGTCAAGAACGAGGCCGAGCAGAGCGGATACCTGAAAATCCGGCCCAACGGCGAACCGCTCGCGGTGTACCCCGCCGAGCGCTGATCGCTCCATCTCCATGACCTGCGTCGATGACGCATGCGTCACATTCGACTGTGCGTAGATGTATCGCTCCGATATAGTTGGAACTCGCATCCACGGTTAGGTCTGTTCGGCCTTTCAGGTCGTCATAGTCAGGGAGTGAGGTCGGCAGTGCTCGAATTGGCGATTCTCGGCCTGCTCCTCGACGCGCCCATGCACGGTTACGAGCTGCGCAAGCGGTTGACGGGCCTGCTCGGAGCGTTCCGGGCCTTCTCCTACGGTTCGCTCTACCCGACGCTGCGCAGAATGCAGGCCGACGGGTTGATCGCCGAGGAGCTTCCGGACGGCGCGCTCGCGCGCCGTGCGCGCCGCGTCTACCGGCTCACGCCGGTCGGCCGGGAACGGTTCTCCGAACTCCTTGCCGACACCGGTCCGCAGAACTACACCGATGACGGCTTCGGCGTTCACCTTGCCTTCTTCAGCCGCACTCCCGCCGAGGCGAGAATGCGGATTCTGGAGGGCAGACGTCGTCAGGTCGAGGAGCGCCGAGAGGGTCTGCGGGAAGCGATCAAGAAGGCCAGCGGGTCACTGGATCGCTACACCAAGCAGCTCCACCAGCTCGGATTGGAATCAAGCGAGCGCGAAGTGCGCTGGCTCAACGAGTTGATTGCGGCGGAGCAATCGACGAAGGCGGCACCACAGAAAGAGGGAAAGAGCGGCCATGAGTGATGTCAACAAGGTTGGATCCGGCGAAGTTCGCGTCGCGATCGTCGGTGTGGGCAACTGCGCATCGTCGCTGGTGCAGGGCGTGCAGTACTACAAGGATGCCGACGAGAACCAGGTCGTTCCCGGCCTCATGCACGTCAAGTTCGGCACCTACCACGTCCGTGACGTGAAGTTCGTGGCCGCGTTCGATGTCGACGCCAAGAAGGTCGGCTTCGACCTGGCCGAGGCCATCTTCGCCAGCGAGAACAACACCATCAAGATCTCCGATGTGCCGCCGACCGACGTGACGGTCCTGCGTGGCCCGACCCTCGACGGCATCGGCAAGTACTACGCCGAGACCATCGAGCAGTCCGAGGCTCCGGCCGTGGACGTCGTCAAGGCACTGAAGGACGCCAAGGTCGACGTGCTGGTCTCCTACCTCCCGGTGGGTTCGGAAGAGGCCGACAAGTTCTACGCGCAGTGTGCGATCGACGCGAATGTCGCTTTCGTCAACGCGCTGCCGGTCTTCATCGCCTCCGACCCGGTCTGGGCGCAGAAGTTCGTCGACGCCGGTGTCCCGATCGTCGGCGACGACATCAAGTCGCAGGTCGGCGCGACCATCACCCACCGCGTGATGGCCAAGCTGTTCGAAGACCGCGGCGTGGTGCTCGATCGCACCTACCAGCTCAATGTCGGCGGCAACATGGACTTCAAGAACATGCTCGAGCGTGAGCGTCTGGAGTCGAAGAAGGTCTCCAAGACCCAGGCCGTCACCTCGAACCTCACCGGCGCGCTCGCGGGCAAGGTCCACGACCGCAACGTCCACATCGGTCCCTCGGACTACGTGGAGTGGCTCGACGACCGCAAGTGGGCCTACGTCCGCCTCGAGGGTCGTGCGTTCGGCGATGCCCCGCTGAACCTGGAGTACAAGCTCGAGGTGTGGGACTCGCCGAACTCGGCGGGCATCATCATCGACGCTGTCCGCGCGGCGAAGATCGCCAAGGACCGCGGCATCGGCGGACCCGTCATCCCGGCTTCGGCCTACCTGATGAAGTCCCCGCCGGTGCAGATCGCCGACGATGTGGCGCGCACCCAGCTCGAGGCGTTCATCATCGGTGCCGATTAATCACTGAACGAAAAGAGCCGGTGCGCACGAACTTTCGTGCACACCGGCTCTTGTCGTCTTCAGTCCAGGGAGACGTACACCTCGACCGAGGTCGGACCGGTGTAGCGCTCCAGCTCGGCCGTGTGCGAGCGGGTGATGGTGCCGGCGTTCTCGGCCTTGATCACCTGCGCCCACGCGGTGCGCAGCAGATCGTAGGGCTTGTCCGAGACCACGAACTTGGCGTAGCGACCCGCGGGGATGCGGGTGAGCACGTCGCCTTCGTCGATGTCGTCCAAGCCGGCGACCTCGTAGCCGAGCACGGCCACCGCATGATCGTTCTGACCGATGTAGGCGGCCGCGCGGGGCACCGTCTTCTCCCGCGACAGGTACCGATCCCAGGTGAAGTTCACCAGGTCGAGATCACGTGCGGTCACCTCACGCCCGGCCAACGGCACGGTGAGACCCGCGATCAAACCGTCGTCGAGGGTGACGATTTCGAAATCCACGGCCATCAGCTGTCCTTCTCCTCGGTCAGCGAAACGAAGATCTCGACCGTGCGTTCGTCGGGATACTGCTCGCAATCGCCGGTGTAGGCACGCACGAATTCACCCGCGGCCTCCGCGTCCCATACCTGGCGCCAGAGCCCGACGATGGTGTCGCCGAGGTTGTCGCCGCTGGCGACGAATCGCGCGTAGCGGCCCGCCGGAATCCGGCCGAGCACGTCGCCTACCTCCAGGTCGGCGAGAGTCTTGCACTCGTAGCCGACGATGTGGGTGAGGTAGGAGTTGATCTCCGGCGCGAAATCGACATAGCCCGTCGCGACCGGCCCCGGTAACGTCCTCGCCCGCAGGTTCGCCCACGCCTCGACCACTTTGGCGCGGCGCGGCCCCTCCACGGCGAGCGCCGGACTGCGAAGCACCGTGCCCGCGATCAGCGTCTCGGGACGGTCAACGACATTGAAATCCACCTGCGTAGCCCCTATGTCTAGTGTCGTCGCATGTCGGTACCGACCGCACATCCTCCCGTATCGGTCCGACAGGTTCCGCGCCGGGATCATTCGACCCCTGGTCGGGCGGTTCGCGCTCTGGGCAACGATGTTGCCATGTCCTCAGGGTAGTCGGGTCCGGCTGCGCCAACTCGTGATCTATCGCGGCCCTTCACCACCGAGCCCGGGGAACAGTTCACCGGGGGCGGCAGGCGTCGGTGCGGGCGGGATGATGATCAGCGGCGGCGGCGCGGGGCGCGGTGAGTTCGTCGGCGGACCGAAGATGTCGAAGCCACCGCCCGGTGTCGGCGCCGGTCCGGTGCCCGGCGAGGGCACCAGCGGCGGGCTCGGCACCGGCTGCACTTCGAACTGTTCGACCGGCGTTCCGGCCAGCGCGGCGTCCATCGACTGCTTCCAGATGTCGGCGGGCAGCCCTGAACCCCAGATGGCCCCACCGCGACCGTTGCGCAGCGGTTGTGGGTTCTCGGTGCCCACCCAGACCGCGGTGGACAGTGAGGGCGTGTACCCCACCATCCACGCGTCCTTGTTGTCCTTGGTCTCGCCGAGCTGGGTGGTTCCGGTCTTGCTCGCCGACTGCCTGCCGTCGGCGAGGCCGTGGCCGTTGGAGTAGTTGGCGATCGGCAGCATCGCGGCGGTGGTGGCATCGGCGATCGCCGCGGTGATCCGCTGTTCGGGCTCTGAATGTCTCTTGCCTGTCGCGGTTTCCCAGCTGCGGTCGAGCAGCACCCGCCCGTCCCCGGTGCTCACCTTCTGCACGAAGTACGGCTGGTGATAGACCCCCGAGGCAGCCAGCGTCGCGTACGCCGACGCCATGTCGATGGGTCGCACCAGGTACTGGCCGAGCACGATCCCGTTGAGCGGGTAACCGTCCGGCTCCGACAGGCTCACGCCCTCGACGCCGGGAATGTACTCGGGGATGCCCGCCAGGTGCGCGGCCTCGGCGATCGAGCGCGGGCCGTCGGCCATCGTCATGGTGAGCCGGTAGAAGCTGGTGTTGAGCGAGCGTTTGAGCGCCTCGGCGAGCGAGCAGCGTCCGCACGAGTCGCCCTCGACGTTGGTGATCTCGGTACCGCGGTCGGTGATGGGCGAGCTGTCCATCGCCCGCGTCACCGGGATGCCTTGCCGCTGGGCGGCGACGAGCGCGAAAACCTTGAACGCGGAACCGGTTTGGAGCGGCGCCTGCGCGAAATCGAACCCCGTCCCGTCCTCGCCGCCGTAATAGGCCCGCACCGCCCCGCTGCGCGGATCGATCGACACCACGGCCGAGCGCAGCTCCGCTGGTTGCCACGACAGCCGCTCACGTACCGAATCGACCGCGCCTGCCTGCGCCGCGGCGTCGATGGTGGTGGTGATCTGCAGTGCGCCCGTGTTGATGTCGGCGTCGTCGAGGCCGGCGGCCCGCAGTTCGCGTAGCACCTGGGTGCGGATATGGCCTTCCGGTCCGAGCGCCGCCGACTCCGTCGGCACGTCGTCGAGCGGGATGATCGGCGGGAACACCGTCGCGTCCCGGTCGCCGGGCGCGAGCACTTTCATCTCGACCATCCCGTCGAGCACGTACTGCCAGCGCGCCCGCAGCTGATCGAGATGGTTCTCCGGGTCCAGCACCGAGGGCGAGCGGATCACCGCCGCCAAGACGGCCCCCTCCGCGAGAGTCAGGTCCGGCACCGGCTTGTCGAAATAGGCCTTCGACGCGGCCGCGATCCCATACGCCCCGCGCCCGAAGTAGATGGTGTTGAGGTAGGCGGACAGGATCTCGTCCTTGCTCCACTGCCGCGCCATCTTGGCCGCGATGATCAACTCCCGCATCTTGCGGGTGACAGTGCGCTCGGAGCTGAGGAAGGCGTTCTTCACGTACTGCTGGGTGATCGTCGAGCCGCCGCCCGCGTTGTCCTGACCCGTCACATTGTCGCGAGCGGCGCGCAGGAAGCCGCTCGTCGAGTACCCGGCGTTCGTGTAGAAGGTGCGGTCTTCGGCCGCCAGCACGGCGTCCCGCACCGGGAACGGCACATCGGTGAGCGGAATGGGAATCCGATTGCCCTGTGGCGGAATGAATTTGGTGAGCACGGTGGTGCCGTCGGCGGCGAGGACGGTCGCGGGCTGTTCGACCGCGACCTCGGCCGGTTCGGGGATCTCCGAACTCCAGTACACCGCGACGAACAGCAGCGCGGGCACACACACGAAGATCACGAAGAGCGCGAGCAGCAACCGCCGGATGCGCTGACCCCTGGTGCGCGGCTTGCGTTCCGGGGGTGGGTCGCCGGACCCGTCGGTGGCGGCCAGCCGTGCGGCCTGTGCCCGTCGCGCCGCGCCCTTGGCCGGCTTCTGCTCTTTCGCCAGCGGATCGCGGAACCCGGCAATCGAGGTATACGGAACGTCCCCATCGGAACGCCCGCGCCCGCGCTGGGAGGCCACACCATCTCCTTTCGGAGCGAGCAGAAGAACTCACCTGCACCGACGTCGATATCGGTGCAGGCGACTCTACCCGGCGATGGCGGCAGAACCCGGCAGGTCAGCTCTTGACGCCGCCCGCGGTGAGGCCGGAGATGATGCGACGCTGGAAAATCAGCACCATGATCACCAGCGGCACGGTGACGATCACGCCCGCCGCCATGATGGCCGCATACGGCTGTACCAGCGGGTCGTTGCCCGAGAAGCTCGCGATGGCGACCGTCACCGGCTTGGTGTCGTCGCCCGAGAGCAACCGGGCCAGCAGGTACTCGTTGATCGAGGCGATGAACGCCAGGATCGCGGTGGTGAACACCGCGGGCGCGGCCAGCGGCAGCATGATCAACCGGAAGGCCTGGAACTTGCTCGCGCCGTCGATGCGCGCGGCCTCTTCGAGCTCCCACGGCAGTTCGGCGAAGAACGAGGCCAGGATGTAGACCGTCATCGGCAGCACGAAGGAGATGTTCGGGATGATCATCGCCTGGTACTGGCCGATCCAGCCGATATCGGTGAACAGCTGGAACAGCGGCGTCACCAAGACGACGGCCGGGAACATCGACGCCGACAGGATCAGTCCCGAGACCAGGTACTTGCCCGCGAAGGTCATCCGGGCCAGCGCGTAGGCCGCGAGCACACCGAGGATCAGCGCCACGGCGGTGGTCGCCGATCCGATGATCACACTGTTGAGCAGTGCCTTGCCGAAGTTGTTGCCGCGGCTGGTGTCGAAGGCGTTGCGGAAGTTCTCCAGCGTCACGTGGGTGGGCCACGGGGTGCTGTCGAAAGTGTGGGCCGGGTCGCGGAACGCCACCACGGCCATCCAGTAGAACGGGCCGAGGCCCCACACCAGCACGATGGCGACACCGAGATAGAGCCGCACCGTGCCGAGCCGCTTGCGCCACGACACCGGCTGCACCGGCAGCGTCTTCGCTTCCGCGACAGGTTCTTTCGTCATCGACATGCTCATCAGTTCGCCTTCCGCTGGTCTTCCTGAGTGCGAACAGCGTTGGCGCCCAGCACCTTCACCAGGATGAACGCGATCGCGAAGACGAGCAGGAAGGTGATCACCGACAGCGCCGCGGCGCTGTTGGGGCCTTGGCGTACCTGCTCGACCACCAGGATCGACAGCGTGTTCGTCGACGGGTTGCCCAGCGTCATGATCGCGGGCAGGTCGTAGATGCGCAGCGTGTCCATGGTGCGGAACAGGACCGCGACCAGCAGTGCGGGCTTGAGCAGCGGCAGCGTGATGTGGACGAACCGCTGCCAGGCAGTCGCGCCGTCGACTTTGGCCGCCTCGTACACGTCGGCCGGAATCACTTGCAGCCCAGCCAGAATCAGCAAGGCCATGAACGGCGTCGTCTTCCACACATCGGCCGCGACCACCGCGAACCGCGACGCCCACATGTCCGAGGTCCACAGGATGTGCGTGCCGAGCACCCGGTTCACCACACCGTCGTACTGGAACATGAACTCCCACAGTCGCGCTGTGACCGCGGTGGGAATCGCCCACGGAATCAGCACGGCGGCGCGCAACAGCGCCCGGCCGCGGAAGGTCTTGCCCATCACCATGGCCATGCCGAGCCCGAGCAGGGCCTCGATCGACACCATCACCACGGTGAAGAACAGGGTGATCCCGACCGCCGACCAGAACTGCGAGCCGAGCGTGCCGGTGGGGCACGACACCGTGCCGTTCAGCGACCCACACTGCTGCAGCAGCCAATGCGTGTAGTTGCTGAATCCGGCGCTGCCGCCCTCGACGAACATCCCGGTGGCCGGGTCGATGCCGGAGTCCTTCGAGAAGGACATCCAGATCGCCTCGACCACCGGATATCCGATGACCACGGCCAGCGCGACAAGCACGGGCGCGACGAACAGCCACGCCTTGCCGGATTGTCGCAGTTGCAGCGCTAGCCCGCGCTGCTTGGCTCCCGAAGGATCCGACACCGTTACTACTCTCCTACGGTCTGGTCGGGTCCGCTGCGCGTACCGCTACGAACCGGCGGTCTCGATGCCCTTTTGCATGCCGGCGACCGCGTCGTCGACGGACTTCGTGCCGTTGAGGGCAGCATAGGCGTTGTCCTGGATGGCCTTCGACACCGCGGGATAGAACGGGGTCACCGGACGCGGCACGGCGCTGGCGATGGATTCCTTCAGCGTGGGCAGGTACGGCATCTTCGCGATCAGGGCCGGGTCGTCGTAGAGCGAGGAGCGCACCGAGGGCAGCGAGCCCGAGGCGATGATCTGCTGCGCCTCTTCGCTGATCAGGTAGCGAACGAAGTCGGCGGCGGTGGCCTTGTTCTTGGAGAACGCGCTGATCGCGGCGTTGTAGCCGCCCAGGGTGGAGGCGCCGACGCCGGTGTTGCCCGGCAGCGGGGCGACACCGAACTTGTCCTTCACCGCGGAGCCCTCGGCGGATGCCTGGGCGAACAGGTAGGGCCAGTTGCGCAGGAACAGCAGCTTGCCCGACTCGAACGCGCTGGCGCTCTCGCCTTCCTTGAAGGTGATGGCTTCCTTGGGGATGTCACCGTTCTTGTAGGCGTCGACGAGGACCTTCAGGCCCGCCTTCGACTCCGGGCTGTTCACGGTGGGGGTCTTGCCGTCGGCACCGACGAAGCTGCCGCCGAAGGCGTTGATGACCTCGGAGGTGTTCACGGTCAGGCCCTCGTAGGGGGCGAGCTGACCGGCGTAGCAGCCGATGTTGTTGTCGCGGGCCACCTGGCACTGGCCGAGCATCTCGGTCCAGGTCTTGGGCGGGTTGGGCACCAGGTCCTTGCGGTAGTACAGCAGGCCGCCGTTGGTGTTCTTCGGCGCCGCGTACAGCTTGCCGTTGTAGGTGGCGCTGGCCACGGTCGGCGCGAGCAGGGGCGCGGTGTCGATCGCGAAGCTGTCCTCGAGCGGCTGGATCCAGCCCTTGGCCGCGAACTCGGCGGTGTTCGGCACGTCGAGGGCGACCACGTCGTAGCCGTCCTGCTTGGCGCGGAAGTGCTCGGCTAGGTCGTCGTGCTGCTGGGTGCCGTCGGCCGACTGCTCCTTGAACGTCACCTGCTCGTTCGGGTGCGCGGCGTTCCAGCGGTCGATGAGCTGCTTGACCACACCGGTTTCGGTGGTGTCCTTGCCCTCGACGTAGGTGATCGGGCCGCGGCCCGTCAGGTTCTGGTCGAGTGCGTTGCCCCCGTCGTCACTGGAACAACCGCTGGCGAACGTCGCGGTGAGCAACGCGATCGAGGCAGCAGCCATCGTCGCTCTGGGGACAAACTTCAAGGCCATCGCAGACACTCCAGGGTCAAGACGTGAGCAGCAGCACACCGTGCGGTGCAACAGGCAACATACAGGATTCTCGGCGGCGCGGGCGCCGCGTGTTCTCGGCCTGGGAGGCCTCGATCTTCCCTTCCTGCGGGCACTCCTTCGTCGCACCCTTCGGTCGGTCCGGATCGAGGCGGCCGAGAACGGGCACAGACTTACACAGTTTTTATGTCAGTGTGGTGCCTTAGGGTCATTGCTTGTGACAAGTCCCTCGCCGGCCGCTACGCCCGATCGGATGCTCACCCGCATCGGCGGTTTGCTGCGCAAGGCCGAGTCCACCGACAACGCGCACGAGGCCGAGGCCTTCCTCGCCGCGGCTCAGCGACTGGCGACGAAATCCTCGATCGATCTCGCGGTGGCGCGCTCGCATGTGGCCTCGCGTGAGCGCAGGTCGGCGCCGGTGCAGCGGATCATCCCGATCGGCGAACCGGGCCGAAAAGGTCTGCGTACCTACGTCCAGCTGTTCGTGGCGATCGCTTCGGCCAACGACGTTCGCTGCGATGTCGCCCGTACTTCCGCCCAGGTCTACGCCTACGGCTTCGCCGCCGACATCGACACCTGCGAAGCGCTGTACGCGAGTCTGCTCGTCCAGATGGTCCGCGCGTCGGACCACTACATCAAATCCGGCGCCTACCGCGAGGCGACCGTGGTCAAGATCGTCACCGAGAAGCGCCTCGGCCGTACCGTCCGTCGCAAGGTGCGGGCGCCGGTGGCGGGAGTCACCGCGCGGCTGAACTTCCAGATGGCCTTCGCCGCCCGCATCGGTGCGCGGTTGGCCGAGGTGAAAGCCGAAGTCGTCGCCGAGGAATCGGTGGTCGAATCGACGGGGACGGCCCTGGCTTTGCGGGACAAAGAAGTAGCCCTCACAGACTTCTACACGGCTACCTCCGAGGCGCGCGGAACCTGGCGTGGGCCGCAGACCTCCACCGGGCACTCCGCCGCGGCCCGTCGCGCGGGCGACCGAGCGGGCCGTACCGCCCGCCTCGGCTCGTCACCGGAACTCCCTGCTGCACGGGGAAAGCTGTCGGGCCGATGAGATCGACCGGGATATCGGCACTCGACCGGGCCGTCGGCAACCCGCTCGGCGGTGCGTTCCCGGTGCGCAGCGGCGGGCAGGGCTGTGTCGCCGGGTAGCTCGCCGCGGCCGCAGCGCGACAGCCAGCGCGCCAAGGTCTACGACGGTGAGCAGTTGGTGCGTGGGGTATTCGATCGTGCGGAGGAGTTCGGCCATCGGACGGTCGACGTCTACGGCTCGCAACTGACGTTGCCGGTGGAGCGGCGCTTCGCCTCCGTGGAGTCGGTACAGAGCTACGCGGACAAGGTGCTGGCGCTGAATTGGGTTCGCGCGCAATGGGAGCGAGCCACAGTATCGATCAGGGTCCGGGCCAGGGGTGGTGCCGCGGCCGCTCACTACGAGCCGGAGAGCGCGGTCCTCGCCGTCCCGCTGCACACCGGCTCCACCGCTTGGGCGCTTCGCGAACTGGTGGTCCTGCACGAACTCGCCCATCACCTGGCGCCCGATTCGGCGCAGGCACCACACGGACCCGAATTCTGTAGCCGCTATGTCGAATTGGTGGACGGTGTGATCGGTCCGGAAGCCGCATTGCTGATCCGGACGACCTTCGCCGGGTGCGGTGTCCGGTTCGGCTAGAGATTTCTCGCTCAGCGGTCCTCGAGCAAGGCGCTGACTCGCTCGTAGCGTCGCAACCACCAGTCGACACGGTCGGGATCGGGGTGTCGGTATTTGTCCAGCAGTGCGGGGTCTGGCTCCGGTGGTGAGGTCGGGACCGGCAACCATCCGTCGACCGGCAGCAACGACTCTGTGGCGAGATCGCCTTCGAGCAGTGCGAGAGTGCCCAACCCGCAGGCGAACTCGAGCTCGGGCAGCGCGCCCGCCAATGCCAGCTGCGCCGACAAGCCGACGCTGGTCTCGAGCGCCGACGAGACGACGGTCGGCAGCCCGGCCGCCTCGGCAACCGCCAATGCTCGTCGGACCCCACCCAGCGGCGTGCACTTGAGTACCGCCACGTCAGCGGCGCCGGCCACCGCCACCCGCATCGGGTCCTCGGCCCGGCGAATCGACTCGTCCGCCGCGATCGGCACCGAAACCCGCCGACGCACCTCGGCCAGTTCCGCCACGGTCCGGCACGGCTGTTCTACGTATTCCAAACCCCCGGCGGCTTTGTCGATCTCTCCGATATGCCGGACGGCGGTTTCCACGTCCCACACCGCGTTCGCATCGATCCGAACGGCCCCTGATTCCCCGATCGCTTCGCGTACCGCCGCCACCCGAGCCACGTCCTCGGCCAGTGAGTCGGGGTGGTCCGCCACTTTCACTTTCGCGGTCGCACAACCGGATTCCCGAACAATCCGGCGGGCTCGCGCGGGATCCACCGCGGGCACAGTGCAATTCACCGGAATTCGATCACGCACCGGGGCCGGCCACCCCGTTGTCACCTGTTCGACAGCGGTAGCCAACCACCCGGCCGCTTCGCGATCGTCGTATTCGGGAAACGCGCAGAACTCGCCCCACCCCAGCTCGCCCCGGATCAGCATCCCCTCGCGCACAGTGATCCCCCGAAACCGTGTCCGCAACGGAATCGCATAAACAAACAGTTCGGTGCTCACCCGACCGATCGTAGATCTCGCTACGCGGGTCGAGACGAACGGCGGCGCTCACGGTGAGCGCCGCCGTCCGATGTCACAGGCGTTCGATGATCGTGGCGTTGGCCAGGCCACCCGCTTCGCACATGGTCTGCAGCCCATAGCGCGCTCCACGCTGCTGCATCGCGTGTACCAGCGTGGTCATCAACCGCGCCCCGGAAGCGCCCAGCGGATGCCCGAGCGCGATCGCCCCACCGTTGACGTTGACCCGGCTCATATCCACCCCGGTCTCTTTCGCCCACGCGAGCACGACCGGCGAGAATGCCTCGTTGATCTCGAACAGGTCGATGTCGCCGATGTCCAGACCGGCCCGGCGCAGCACCTTCTCGGTGGCCGGAATGACCGCGGTGAGCATCAGCAACGGGTCGTCGCCCGCGACCGAGAAGCTGTGCAGGCGGGCCAGCGGCCGCAGGCCGAGCTGCTCGGCGCGTTCGCCGGACATGATCAGAACGGCGGAACTCCCGTCGCTGACCTGGCTGGCGGAGGCGGCGGTGATCTCCCAGCCGATCTGCGGGAACCTCGCCGCCATCGCGGGGTCGTAGTAGGCGGGCTTCAGTTTCGCGAGGGTGTCGATGGTGCTGCCGACCCGGATTCCCTCATCCGTGGTCAGCCCGTTGATCGGTGCGAGTTCGGCGGTGAAGAGTCCGTCTTTGGTTGCCCGAGCGGCCTTTTCATGACTGCCGAGGGCGAATTCGTCGAGCTGGGTTCGCGTCAGGCCCCATTTCGCGGCGATCAGTTCGGCGCTGATTCCCTGCGGGACGAGGTCCTCGGGATAACGCTGCGAGAAGGCGATGCCCGACAGATCGGTGGCGCCGATCAGGTTGGCGCCCATGGGGACTCGCCCCATCGATTCCACTCCGGCCGCGACCACGATGTCGTACGCCCCCGCGATGACTCCCTGTGCGGCGAAGTGAATCGCCTGCTGACTGCTGCCGCACTGCCGGTCCACTGTCGTGGCAGGCACGGATTCCGGGTATCCGGCGGCCAGCGCGGCCCGCCGGGTCATATTCGATCCTTGTTCCCCGACCTGGGTGACGATGCCGCCGATCACATCGTCGATGAGCGCGGGATCGATCCCGCTGCGCTCGACCACCGCCCGCAGGCTGTGTGCCAGCAGATCGACCGGATGAACGTCGTGAAGTGCGCCGTTCGGCTTGCCCCGCCCGATCGGGGTGCGTACCGCTTCGACGATGACCGCGTCTCGCATGAAGTCCTCTTTCGCCAACGCTGGCTCTATCTGACAATAGCCAGCTTAGATCCTAACTATCATCGACTCAAGTCAGATTGGCTATGATGTCTCTCATGGCAGCCGTGATGGAAGGACCCCTGGCCGATCTCAGCAAATGGGAAACGGCAGGCTGTTCGATCGCCAGAGCCATGGACCTCATCGGCACCCGCTCCGCGATGCTCATCCTGCGCGAGGCCTACTACGGCACCCGCCGCTTCGACGGCTTCGCCCGCCGAGTGGGCATCACCGACGCCGCCGCTGCGGCCCAACTCCGCAAACTCACCGCCGCCGGCCTCCTGGAAAAACGCCCCTACCAGGAGGAAGGAAAGCGCACCCGGCACGAATACGCCCTCACCCAGATGGGCCGGGACCTGCTCCCCGCGGTCGTGGCCCTCTGGCAATGGGGCGACGCCTACCTCCAGCCGGGGCCCCCGCCGCTCCTGCGGGTGGACGCGGAAACCGGCGAACCGGTCCGCGTCGACCTGCGCACCTCCGACGGCACCGAGATCCCCCTGGAGCGCCTGGCGGTCCGAGTCAACGAGGACTACCTCCGCGACCGCGCCGAACGCCGAAAGAAGAACCTGGACAGCTAGGCGCTGAACACGCCGATCGTCACGTCCTCCGTGCCGAGGGCCTGGAACAGGCTGACCCACAGCAGGACGACCGGTTCGGTGCTGCGGGCCGTGTTGAGCGCGCCGAGGTCGATCAGCTGTTCGTCGGCCCAGCCGAAGGAGTTCAGCAGCCGCGCCACCTGGGTCTTGGCATCGGCGTCGTCACCGCTGAGGAAGACGGTGTGCTGTCCGGGAATTCGGGCCGGATCGACCATCACCTGGTTGTTGGTGGTGTTGAGCGTCTTCACCACGCGGGTGGCCGGAAAGGCCCGCTGGATTTCCTCGGCGACGCTGCCCGCTTCGGGGACAACGAGTTTCGGCGGAAAGCCCTGTGAGAAGTCGAGTGCGTTGGAGACGTCGACGATGATCTTGCCCGCCAGGTTGTCCGCCCCGGCCGCGGTGAGCGCGGCCACCGATACCGTGCCCGACGTCGCATTCACGATCAGTTCGGCCGCGGCCGCCGCCTCGGCGAAAGTGCCGTGTGTGCCGCCGGTTTCGGCTGCCCACGTGGTCGCGTCGGCATTGTCGGCGGTCCGCGACCCCATCGTCACCGTGTGCCCGACCTCGACCAGCTTGCTCGCCAGCCGTCGACCGACCTGGCCGGTGCCGAGTACCGCTATGCGCATGTCACTACCTCATGTCGACAAACCCGCCCGGCGATCACCGGGGCCGAGCATCAGCATAGGGCCGGACCAGAATCGCGCCGAGCGTCTACGCGCACAGCTCAATCACGCGCGGGCGACTCGATCCACGAGCCGCCCGCGCATCCGGATCAGCGCAGGCGCCGGCCGTCCACGCTGAAGAAGTACACGTGTTCGGGGTCGGCGGTCAGGCGGAGGCGATCGCCCTTGGACGGCGGGTTGCGCCAATCCACGCGCGCCACAATCGTTTCCCCGGTCTGGCCGCCGGCACCCGCCGCGAGGGCGCGACCGTAGACGTAGGCGTCGGAGCCCAGCTCCTCCACGACGTCGACTTCCAATTCGAGTCCGCCGTCGCCGACCTCGAGATGTTCGGGGCGGATGCCGAGGACCACGGAGCCCTCACCCGCGTCGGCCACCGCGCGCGGCACCCGTACCGGGTAGCCGCCGATGGTTACGGCGCCGTCGTTGACGGGGAGGGTGAACAGGTTCATCGCGGGCGAACCCATGAATCCGGCGACGAACATGTTCGCCGGATCGCGGTAGAGGTCGCGCGGCGAGGCGCACTGCTGGAGCAGTCCGTCCTTGAGAACCGCCACGCGGTCGCCCATCGTCATCGCCTCGACCTGGTCGTGCGTGACGTAGACGGTGGTGGTGCCGAGCCGGCGCTGCAACTGGGCGATCTGGGTACGGGTCTGCACGCGCAGCTTCGCGTCGAGGTTCGACAGCGGCTCGTCCATCAGGAACACCCGCGGCTGCCGCACGATCGCGCGCCCCATCGCCACGCGCTGGCGCTGTCCGCCCGACAGCGCCTTCGGCTTACGGTCGAGGTACTGCTCGAGGTCGAGGAGCTTGGCTGCCTCGAGCACCCGCTCGTCGCGCTCGGCCTTGGAGACCTTGGCCAGCTTCAGCGCGAAGCCCATGTTCTCCGCGACCGACATGTGCGGGTAGAGCGCGTAGTTCTGGAACACCATCGCGATATCGCGATCCTTGGGTTCGGCGTTGGTCACGTCCTTGTCGCCGATCCGGATGCACCCGGCGTTGACCTCCTCGAGGCCGGCCAGCATGCGCAGCGAGGTCGATTTGCCACACCCGGAGGGTCCGACGAGTACGAGGAATTCGCCGTCGGCGATCTCCAGGTCGAGTGCGTCGACCGCGGGTTTGGTGGCACCGGCGTAGAGCCGGGTAGCGCGGTCGAAAGTCACGGTAGCCATGCGTAGATCAACATCCCATCCCGGCAGGAACGTGCCGGACGATCCGAGTAGTGGGTCGCTGGGATCGTAGCGGCCCACAACAGCGCCGGGTAGCCTCGGTCGCGGTGCCAACCCGAGCCGTCGAGGAGCCAGCGAAATGAGTCGTCCGGTCCGTATCGGAGTCCAGCTTCAACCGCAGCACGCGCCCGATTACGGTCTGATCCGCGACGCGGTGTTGCGGGCCGAGGACGCCGGAGTCGACATCGTCTTCAACTGGGATCACTTCTTCCCGCTCACCGGCGACCCGGCGGGCGCGCATTTCGAATGCTGGACGATGCTCGGCGCGTGGGCGGAGCAGACCGAGCGGGTCGAACTCGGCGCGCTGGTCACCGGTGGCGGCTACCGCAATCCCGACCTGCTCGCGGATATGGCGCGCACGGTGGACAACATCAGCGGCGGCAGGCTGATCCTCGGCATCGGCGCGGGCTGGTTCGAGCGTGACTACGACGAATACGGCTACGAGTTCGGCACGCCGGGCAGCAGGCTGAATTTGTTGAAGGACAGTATGTCTCGCCTCACATCCCGGCTGGCGAAGCTGAACCCGCCGCCGGTGCGGGAGATTCCGATTCTCATCGGCGGTGGCGGGGAGCGCAAGACCCTGCGCTTGGTCGCCGAGTACGCCGACATCTGGCACTCCTTCGCTGACGTGTCGACATTGGCGCACAAGAACAAGGTGCTGGCAGAGCATGCGGCGGCGGCCGGCACCGACGAGTCGCGGATCGAACGCTCGGTGCAGTGGCAGGGCCGCGACAACGCGAAGGCGCTGCACGACGCGGGTGTGACTCTGTTCACCGTGGGCGTCTCCGGTCCCGCTTACGACCTGACCGAAGTGCTTCGCGCGATCGAATGGCGCGATGAGGTGAACCCCGAGGTGCTCGAAGGTCTCGCCTGAGTCCGGCGCGGCGACCCGGTGTAGCCGCCGTATTGCCACGTTGCACGGTCGCCGCCGGGTAGCCGATGCGGTCGGCAGCGGTGACGCCCCGCGTGCGTAACCCTCGGTGTGCAAGGTTGCGACTAGGGTCTATCGGCATGGCAGGTGTACGAACTCGGGCGCGGATCGCTGCCCTCTTGCTCCTCGTCGGCGTCGCGGCGACCGGTTGCGGTGGCTCCGACACCAGCAGCGCGGGCGATCTCTGTTCCCCGCCGGGGCCATCGGCTGCCGCCGCCGCGCCGACCAACTTGGCCGCGGGTGAGACTGCGGGCGCCTATCGCTATACCACCGCGACAACGGCGTCGGTCGACTCCATCGACACCACGAAACTCGGCCTGCTCAACCCGGGCACCCTGAGCGTCGGCACCCTGTCCGACGCGCCGCCCAGCATCTGCGTCAACAGCGAGGGCGCCTTCACCGGCTTCGACAACGAACTCCTCACCGCGATCGGCGCGAAACTCGGCTTGCGCGTGGAGTTCTCCGGCACCGAGTTCGCCGGTCTGCTCGCCCAGGTGTCGGGCAAGCGCTTCGACGTCGGCTCGTCCAACATCACCACCACCGATGCCCGGCGCGAACTGGTCGGCTTCACCAACGGCTACGACTTCGGCTACTTCTCCCTGGTCGTTCCGCAGGGCAGCGCGGTGAAGGGCTTCGGTGACCTGAACCAGAGCTCGCGCATCGCGGTGGTGCAGGGGACCGTGCAGGACGAATTCGTGGTGAACCAGCTGAAGCTGGATCCGGTGAAGTTCCCCGACTACAACACCGCCTACGCGAACCTGAAGTCCGGCCAGGTCGACGCCTGGGTCGCACCGTCGGCGCAGGCCGAGGGCGCGATCAAACCGGGCGACGGAATCGTGGTCTCGCAGAACACCTTCAGCCTCGACAACTTCGTCGGCTACGCGGTGGCCAAGAACAACCAGCCGCTGATCGACGCGCTCAACTCCGGCTTGGACGCGGTGATCGCGGACGGCACCTATGCCCGCCTGTACGCCGATTGGGTGCCGCGTGAACTCCCGCCGGGGTGGAAGCCGGGCTCCAAAGCGGCTCCCACACCCCAGCTCCCGGACTTCGAAGCGCTCGCGGCCGAGAACCAGCCGGGGGAGACCGAACAGGTCGCGCAGAAGTCGACGCTGCAACAGTTGAAGGACACGTTCTTCGATTGGTCGTTGTACCGCAAGGCTTTTCCCGATCTGATCAAGACCGGTCTGCCGAATACCCTGATCCTGGCGTTGGTCTCGGGTGTCCTCGGCACCGTGATCGGCATGTTGCTCGCGGTGATGGGCATTTCCCGCACCCGCTGGTTGCGCTGGCCCGCCCGCGTCTACACCGACATCTTCCGTGGCCTGCCCGCCGTGGTGATCATCCTGCTCATCGGTCTCGGCATCGGCCCGGTGGTCCGCAATATCACCGGCGGCAACCCGTACTGGCTCGGCGCGGTGGCGCTGGCTCTGCTCTCGTCGGCCTATATCGGCGAGATCTTCCGCTCCGGTATCCAGTCGGTGGAGCCCGGTCAGCTCGAAGCCGCGCGCGCGATCGGCTTCGGGTACCGGCAGTCGATGACGCTGGTGGTGATTCCGCAGGGTGTGCGCCGGGTGCTGCCCGCGCTGATGAACCAGTTCATCGCGCTGATCAAGGACTCGTCGCTGATCTATTTTCTCGGTCTGCTCGCCTCGCAGCGCGAACTGTTCGCCGTCGGCCGCGACCTCAACGCCCAGACCGGCAACCTCTCCCCACTGGTCGCGGCGGGCCTGATGTACCTGGTGCTCACCATCCCGCTCACCCACCTGGTCAACTACATCGACCAGCGCATGCGCACCGGCAAACCCACTCCCGCCGACCCGATCGAGCAGGCAGTCATCACAGAAGGGCGAGGCGCATGAGCGCATCGTTGACCGGCACCGGGCTCAATCTGACGCTCGGCAACAACCACATCCTGCGCGGTGTTGACATCCATGTCGAGGCGGGCCACGCCACCACCGTCATCGGCCCGTCCGGCTCGGGTAAGTCGACGCTGCTGCGCGTGCTCAACCGCCTGCACGAACCCGATTCCGGCGACGTACTGCTCGACGGCAAGTCGGTGCTGAAGGACAACCCCGACAAGCTACGCCAGCGCATCGGCATGGTCTTCCAGCAGTTCAACCTGTTCCCCCACAAGACCGTCGCCGACAACATCGTGCTCGGCCCCCGCAAACTGCGTGGCCTGTCCGCCGACGAGGCCCGTGCGCTGGCGATCGAACAGCTCGAGATCGTCGGCCTGGCCGACAAGGCCGACGCCCGGCCCGCCTCGCTGTCGGGCGGCCAGCAGCAGCGCGTCGCCATCGCCCGCGCGCTGGCCATGAAACCGGAGCTGATGTTCTTCGACGAGGCCACCTCGGCGCTGGACCCCGAGCTGGTGAAGGGCGTGCTGGCGCTGATGGCCGACCTCGCCTCGGGCGGTATGTCGATGATCGTGGTGACCCACGAGATGGGGTTCGCCCGCGAGGTCTCCGACAGCGTCGTGTTCATGGATCAGGGCCTCGTCGTGGAGACCGGCAGCCCCGACGCCCTGTTCGACGACGCCAAGACGCCACGCCTGCGCCGCTTCCTCGATCAGGTCCTCTGACCAGGTAAGGGGCCTCGCAGCAACGCATGCGCAACTGCTAATGTCGGAAGTGCTTGGAGCTCCATTCGATCAGTACCGGACCGAGTTCCGGGAAACCGGAAAGAGAGAGCCGATGACCACCACGCACGCCGAACACCCGCAGCACACCCATGTCCACGGCCCCACCTGCGGCCACGTCGCCGTTCCGCACGAGGATCACGTCGACTACGTCCACGACGGTCACCTGCACCGCGAACACGACGGCCATTTCGACGAGTGCGAGACCTCAGCACACGTCGAGCACACCGCCCACACCCACGAGCACGGCCCCGGTTGTGGTCATGTCGCGGTCCCGCACGGCGACCACGTCGACTACATCCACGACGGCCACCGCCACGCCGCCCACGCGGACCATTACGACGATCACTGACCACCGGGCCGACCCCGCCCCGGTGGGGTCGGCTGCCCGTATTACCTCTGGCTCGACGATCGATCGGTTCCCCGGATACTGTCTGTGCCTGCGGCCTGCGTCATGCCTGCCGATTCACGAATGGGGATTCTCGGTCGATGGGCAGAACAATCAGGCGCACAATGGCTTTCGGTGTCGTCGGCAGCGTGCTGGCAGCGTGCGTCGCCACCTTCGGCGCGGGCAACGGCCTGGCCGACGGGCGCGATCCGATCATCGAAGCCAAGAAGCTCCTCGCGACGCCGACCACCGCGAACGGCTCGAACATCATCTCGAGCAGGGTCGATGATCGAAATCTGACCATGCTGGTCTTCTCCGCCGCGATGAACAAGGGCATCACCGTGAAGGTGCAGCGTCCGAAAGACGCCTCTGTGCCGCGCCCGGCGCTCTACCTCCTCAACGGCGCCGGGGGCGGCGAGGACCGCGCGACCTGGTGGCAGAACACCGATGTCGGCGATTTCCTCGCCACCAAGGACGTCAATGTGGTGATGCCGATCGGCGGCGCCTGGGCGTACTACACCGACTGGCAGCAAGACGACCCCGCGCTCGGCCGCAACAAGTGGCGCACCTTCCTCCTCGAGGAACTCCCACCCCTGGTCGACGCGGCACTGGGCACCAACGGCGTCAACGCCATCGCCGCCAACTCGATGACCGCGACGGCCGTCCTGCAATTGGCCGAGGCCAAGCCAGGCTTCTACCAGTCCGTCGCCGGTTACAGCGGCTGCGCGCAGATCTCCGACCCGATCGGCAAGCAGTTCACCAAGCTGGTCGTGGAGACCTACGGCGGCGGTGACGTCGGCAATATGTACGGTGCCGACGACGACCCGGCCTGGGTCGCCAACGACCCGGTCGTCCACGCCGAGAAGCTGCGCGGTACCAGGCTGTTCGTCTCGGACGCCTCCGGCCTGCCGGGCCCGCACGACCGCATCGACGACCCGTACATGATGAATCCGACGCCGTTCGGCCTGGCCAACCAGCTCGTCGTCGGCGGGATCATCGAGGCCGCGGTCAACTGGTGCACCCGCAACCTCGAGTCCCGGCTCGACGAGTTGGGGATTCCCGCCACCTTCGATCGTCAAGCGAGCGGCACGCACTCCTGGGGCTATTGGCGTGATGCCTTCTATCGGTCGTGGCCGGTGCTGGCCGCGGGTCTGGGATTGCCCGAATAGCCGTTCAGTCGGTGACGGTGGCGAAGGCGGCCCAGAGCAGGGGCGAGTTCTCGGCCGCCGGAGCGTCGCGCCATGCGGACAACTGTGACCGCTGCCAGGTCAGCAGGGTGGGGACGGGTGTGGAGGAATCGTGAGCGGTGTCCACGGCGCAGATCGCGGCCTGCAGCGGGTGGCCCGTCGTGGGGGTGAGGGTGTGGAAGGCGTGGTCGGTGGGCAGCGGCCAGCGGGTGGCGGTGACGAGCTCGGCGCCCGCCGACAGGGCCGCGGTGGTGAGACCGAGGGCCTCGGTGAAACGCAGGTCGCCGCCGCTTTCACAGGCGATGAGGGCGACGCGGCTCGGCATCGGCCACCGATCGCGTCCGGGTACGGGGGTGGAGTCGAGCGTATGGGTGCCGAGGAGAAGGTCTTTCGCCGAGAGCGGGCGATGGGTGCGGTTCGTCGCCGCGAAGCCCTGGGTGTCGGCGGTGCAGCTCAGATGGAGCTCGGCGTGTTCGCTCCGGCCCGATTCCGGTGCGGGAGCGGTGACATGGCCGATGTAGACGAGTCGGCTCGCGCCCGCCCGCAGCACCTCGGACAACCAGTCGCGGTCGGTGTCGGCGCGCCGGAAGAGTTCGACCGCGTCGTCGACACGGGGAACCACGCGATCTCCGTAGCGGCCGAAGTGTTGTGCCACCAGGGTTTCCGCCGACGGCCTGCCGAGCACCGAGCCGAGTTCGGAGTCCGCGCGAAACCCGGGCACGCGCGGATCGAGCACCGCGACCACGGGTAACTCGCGAGTGTCGTTCCAGCGGTGCGCGATTCGATCCGGCGCGTGCACCACCGAGACCGGTGCGAGCAGGCTGATGTCGGCGATGTCCAGCAGCCGGATCTCCGCATCGGGGGCGAGGATCTCCCACGGCACCTGCGCCAGCCTGGGTGAAGGCTGGATTCGCAGATGCGGCCGAATCCCACGCTGCGACAGTTCGTACAGCTGCACGGCGAGCCCATAGGGCAGCAGGGTGCGTGACAATGCCTGCGCCAGCGCACTTTCCGCCTCGGGATCGACCAGTGCCCCCGTGGTCATGACCCGCCGCAGATCGTCGGGTCGCGCGGGGTCGGGTATCGCGTCGGTCAGCAGTCGCAGTGTCTCGCGCACGTGGTCTCGGGGCAGCACCGCTACGCCACGCGCCAACGCGTCGTCGGCCCATCGCCACGACACGTACACGTCACCCGCGTCGGCCAGCCTGATGAAGGCTGTCGGCACACTGCTGAGTTCGGCAGCCGAAGGCGTTCCCGTTGCCGGCTCGTTCACAGCGCGATCACCCGGCGGTCGCGGACGGGGCGTCCGTAGCGTTGCTCGGCGTGGGAGATGAAGTCCGCCAGGACGATGCGGCCGTGGTCGGTCAGCCGGGGTGGTGGCGCGACGGGGATGCCCGCGGCGGCGGCGACATCGGCGAGCGCGGCGCCGAGTTGCAGGGCCGGTGTGGTGATCTGCTCGGCGGGCTCGGGATCGAACAGCTGGAATTCGAGGGTAGGCGCCGTGACGTCGGTGTACGCGGTGGTATCGAGAGTGGTGCCAGCGCACTGCGTCTCGATCAGATCGCTCACCAGTTGACCGTTTCCGGCGAGGGCGGCGCATCGGAAGGCGACGCGCATGGCGGGTTCGGCGACGGTGCGGTGCCAGTGTTCACGCTGGTTGCCGTTGGGGAGGGTGTGGCGGACGGCATCGATGGCGAGGGCGGCGGGGACCGCCAGGGACACCGCGCGGGCCACCAGGTCCGGATCGGGTTGTGCCGCTTGCTCGATCGAGGCATGGAGGAGTTCGGCGTGCCAGTAGTCGAGCTGGGCGCAGTGCATCCCGAGTCCCTGGGCGGCGTAGGCCGCGAACGAGGTGTCCAGTAGCTGCTCGGCGCCAGCGAGATCGCCTTCCGCACAGGCGACGGTGGCCAGGCGCAGCCGCACGTCCGCCGCGTCCACCACCGCTCCGGTGGAGTCGAACCGATCCAGTGCCCGCTCGTAAAATGCACGCGCCGTGGCGAAGTCATCCCGGCGTTCGGCGAGAAAACCCATCGTCTTCGACCCGATCCCGGACCAGTGGCCCAGTTCACCGGCCTCGAAGAACTCCTGACTGGCCAGCAACGGCTCCTCGGCCTCGTCGAAATGCCCGGCCCGCACCAGCATCGTGGCCAGATTCTGCTGCGACTCCGCGACCGAGGCGGCCTCGCCCGCCGCGGCGAAAGCGGCCACCCCCTGCCGCGCGAAGTCGATAGCCAGTTCCCAGCGGCCGGTCTCGAACGAACAGGCCGCCAGGTTCATCAACGGGTGACCGGCCAGCTCCGGCGCGAAACGCTCCGTCACACCGAGAGATTCGACCGCCAGCTCACCGGCGCGCGCCCACTGCTGGCGATGCAGCGCGACCGCCGTCAGCGACAACAGGCACGCCACCCGCAGCAGCCCCTGATCGGTGCTGTCGGCGAGCAGCGCCCGCGCCTCCTCGAGCACATCCTGCGCGGCATCGAACTCGCCCAGATGCTGGAAGGCCTGCGACAGATTCACCAACGCCGCAGGTCGCTGATGTGCGGCATCGTCGGGCATTTCCGCAAGAGCCGTTCGGAACAGCACTACCGAGCGCCGATGCTCCCCGAGTTCGTCGGCCATACTCGCGGCGTTGATCAGCGCGGCACTGCGTAATCGCGGGGCCGCACCGTCGGCCGCCCGCTCGAAGATTTCCAGTGCCGCGATCACATCGCCACGCTGATAGGCCGCGTACCCCGCGGTGAGCTGGGCGTCGTCGCGATCGGATGTCCTGCCCGTGGCTGCCATCAGAAGTCCTCGTCTGTTTCAGCGGCCGCTGTTTCGGCGCTCAGGCGCTGGTCGCCGGTGTGTTCGGTAAGCCGGGCGCGGGCGAATCGGCGGATCCGGTCCCGGGCGGCCGACTCGTCTTCCGGCGGATCGGCAGGGCCGACGCCGGGCACGAAAACGGTGATCTCCGGTGAGCTTTCCGGTGTACCGAAGATTCGCGCCGAGCCGGTCCAGGCATCGCCCCGCAGGTGCAAGGGCATCTCGACATCGGGTCCCGGTGGGGCGTGCTCAGTGCCGGCGGGCAGCCGCACTCGTACGCGCGCGTGCGGGCGAAGGTGTTCGGGGACGAGTCGCCGGCAATCCGGCGCGGCGACCACGCTGACCCGCACCGTCGACACCCCGCCCGCGCGGGACACCTGCCACGACACGGCGTGCTCGCCCGCGTCGAGAATGCCGGGCGGGCAACGTCGCCAGTCCCAGCCGCCACTGCCGCGCGCCACGATCAGCCCGTCGGACGAGTCGGCGCCGCCGGCCGCCAAGGCGTAGTCCTGCGCGCGACCCCGTGATCCTGTCGACTCGCCCAGCGGCCTTCGCTCGTCGGTGGAGTCGGACAACCCGAAGTCTTCCTGCGTGCCCGGCATCGACGAGCCGGTGCCGGGCTCGTCGTCGCCGTCGACCGCCATTTCGCATTTCGCGGTGAGCAACCCGATTTCCTCGACCAGCAGCCGCGGATCCAGGGCGGGAATGCCGTCGATAGTCGACGCGGGCCACCACCGGCTCGCCCAGTGCGCGTAGGCAAGCCGCCGCAGGGCCGCCGCCGAAGCGCGTCGGGCGGGCGCGGCTGTCAGCTCTCCGGGCCGGTTGTCCGCGAGCGCCGAGGCGACCTCTTCGCCGTACACCGCCCACACCCAATCCTGTGCGGCATCGACGTCGTCGAGTACGGCGGCGGGCACCGACTCGTCGTCGAACAGGCTCCAGCTCAGATGCCCGCCCACGACCTCGAGAACCAGCACATCGAGCCCTGGCGCGGCATCGGTGACCAGTGGCGTCCGCTCCGGAGCGATCACCAGCAAGCCCGGCTCCGCGTGGCGAAGGTGGACGACTGTCATCAGCTGGCCCTCGCTTCCACATCGGCCACGGTGTCGGCGGTCAGCGCCTGTTTCACCCGGGTGCGGTGGTCCAGGATCACCGACCGGGCGACACCGTCGAGCAGATCCCACAGCTCACCGGGATCGAACACCGGCAGCTCGCGCACATCCCGGCCGTGCAAACGCACCCACAACCTGCGCGAATACGGCCGCCACGGCGCGTGTAACTCGGCGGCGACCGCCGCGAGCGGTCCCGTCTGCCCGTCGACCACGTGCACCGCGTACCGGCGCGCCTGCAGCACATACCCTTCCCGCCGCCAGCGACCGTTGACCACCTCGTGCGCACGCGACGAAGGAGCCGGGTCGACCGCCGCCGGGGTACCGAACGGGGAGAGACCCAGCGCCAGTTCGGAACCCGCCGCCGCGGCGACCCGCAGCGATTCGTCGAATAGTCCCCATGGCGAACAACTGCGCGAGATCTCCCGCGTGACCAGCTCCGGAATCTCGGGGAGGTCGGTCCGATCGATGCTGCCCTGCAACACCGTGAAGACCCGCTCGTACACGGTCCGGTCGAAGGGCAGACCGAGACTCGCGGTCGACGCGGACGCGCCGAGCTCGGGTCGCTGTGGGCTCGAGCAGATGGTGAGCCCCAGGTCGTCGGCGCCCGCGTCGGGATGCGCGAGCCACAGGGCGATGCCTCGTCGGGTGCCGGCACCGCTGTCGACGATGTCGTCGAACAGCGGCCCCGCATCGGCCGGATCCCCCGAACGAGCGAGCGTGCAGGCTTCGAGCAGCTCGGTCAGCTCGGCCGCCAGATCCCTTGCGCCGTAGGGGGCGAGCGGGCGGCGTGCCCAGGCGATGTTCAACAGCTCGGCCAGCCCGGGTGCTCGAGCCGGGTCGGTCACATGGCGTTTCAGCGCGGCGGTGGTGCGCCCGCCGGTGCTGTCGTGGACTTCGCGCAGCGTCGCCTCGGCCCTCGCGTGCGCGCGGTCGCCCTCCGGCGCACCGTCTACGGTCGCCAGCTCGAAGCAGCGCTGGAAGTACAGATCCTGGGCGTTCCCCTCGGTGATCCGCAGCCTGCGCCGCACCTGCTTCAGGACGACGAACCACGCCGCACACGCTCGCAGCGCATCGGACTGTGCGTGCAGCAGTGCCGTGAGCAGCGCGATCCCGTCCTCGTCGAGCATGCTCGACGCCAGGCCGGGATGCTGCATCGGCCGCAGTACCAGCGGATCGAGAATCAACTTCACCGTCCGCCGCAACGGTCCACCGTCGGCCCCGCTCAGCGCGTCGACGCCGTCGAGCCCCCGCCACACCTCATCGAGCACCATGGCGCGCGGTCTCCGCATCCGACCAGGTTATAGGTATTTTCGGCGGCCGGTGCGGCGGTTGTCGAGCACGAAAGTTGGGATCGGTAGGCGGGAAAAGATTTCTACCTTTCTCTCAACGGGTTACCAGCCCGGTCACACCGAGAGAAACGGAAACCACCATGAACACCAAGCTGATCGCCGCCCTCGCCGCTTCCGCCGCCGCCACCGCGCTGTTCGTCACCGGTTGCAGCGACGATGCCGGCACCACCTCCCCGAGCACCGCCGGATCGGCCGCTCCGGCCCCGGCCGCGGGCAAGTCCACCGCCACTGTCGACGGCAAGGAATTCACCGCGAAGTTCGACACCACCTGCGCCAAGCAGGCAGGCACCCTCGCGCTGGCGCTCACCGATACGGCCAACGCCACCTACGGCAGCCTCTCGGTCAGCGCGTCGGTCGAAGGCGAGAAGGTCCAGGCGGTCGCCATCGGCGGTAGCCAGGGCGGCGCCAACGGCCTGCCCTACGCCGTCGGCTACGGCAACGGCCAGCCCGGCGGTTCCGCGACCCTGGCCAAGGACGGCAACACCTACCGCATCACCGGCGAGGGCATCAGCGCCGACATGACCAACCCGCTGGCGGGCCCGTCGACGGTGAAGTTCGACATCACCTTCGCCTGCTCCACCATCGTCGGCGCCTGATCAACACAGGCGCGCAGCGCTCCTCAGCCGCGCATGGCCGGAGCGAATGCGGAGGTACGCCTGATCGTTCGCGACCCGGTCGCATCCATCCAAGGAGAAATCATGAAATCCAAGCTGCGTGCGGCCGCGGTCGCCTTCGGAATCCTCGCCATCGGCTACTACCTCTTCTACGGCCTCACCTACACCCCCGACGAATACACCGGCGCGATGCTCGGCTGGGTCGGTCCCCAGATGGCCCTGCCGATCATCGCGCTCACCATCGTCCCGATCGTCTTCGCCTTCACCGGCGACGGCATCCTCGAAGCCTTCACCGGCCGCAACAGCAGCGAGTTCCGCGACGCCGCGGTCGGGATCGGCACCATCACCTCGTTTCGGCAGACCGGCGTCTCGGTGAACGACCAACCGCAGGTCAAGATCGCTTTCCGGGTCGAGGGGTCCGACGGGAAGGTCTTCGACTCGCACGCCAAGATGATCGTGCCGCTCACCGAGCTGGCCCTGCTGCAGCCGGGCGTCGTCCTGCCGGTCCGGTATCTGCCGGGCCGCACCGACAAGGTCGAGGTCGACCGCTCCGGCGACAACGGCGCCGCCCAGCGCGCGATGAACGAATCACTCATCCGCAAGGGCATCACCACCCGCGGCAAGCTCGACATCGCCGAACGCGGGCTGGCCGCCCAGGCCGTGGTTCGCAGCCTGGACGTCCCCGGCCGCATCCGCGGCGGCTACACCGAGATCGCGCTCGGTCTGGTGGTCACCCGCCCGGACGGCACCACGTTCGAGACCCGCGCCGAGAAGTATCTGCCGCCCACCGCGGTCGGACACGTGCAGGTCGGCCGGATCGTGCAGGTGCACTATCTCCCGGGCAACGAGCAGGAAGTGGTGATCTCCCTTCCGGTCAACGCCTGATGACAACGTCCTGCGCACTCGGCGCGCGCTGTGGCTGATCCATCCGCGATCGGTCACAGCGCGCGCCGAGTTTTGGTCGTCCGTTCATCTACGCGTTCCCGATGGCTCGCTTGGGCTGCTTACGGTGCCCGGAGTCCGTTCTACTCAGGAGTCACCGTGAGTCCGAAACCGCTCGCCCTGTTCGTCAAGCATGACGGTCAGTCGGCACGCGCCGCCCTGACCTGTGAATACAAGTGCGGCAACGCCTGCTTTCACGAGCCCCCGAACACCTCGGAGGGTGCCTACTTCGGTGACATCGTCAGCGGCCTCAACCGCCGTGGCCTGATCAAGGGCGGCGCGGCCGCGGTGCTGGCCGTCGGCGCTGCGAGTGCGCTGGCCGCCTGTGGTGACGACTCCGAGGCCGCGAAGACCCCGGCCCCGACTCCGGCCGGAACCCCCGGCACCGGAACGGCGTTCACCGCGGTGGCGCCGAACAAGGAAGACGCGCTGACCATTCCGGAGGGCTACGACCAGCAGGTCGTCATCCGTTGGGGTGACCCCATCTTCGCCGACGCCCCCGCGTTCGACTTCGACAAGCAGACCGCCGCGGCGCAGCTGAAGCAGTTCGGCTACAACAACGACTTCGCCGCGCTGATGCCGATCGAGGGCCAGGCCAACAGCTACCTGCTCGTGGTCAACCACGAGTACACCACCGGCCCGATGATGTTCCGCGGGTACAACAAAGACGCGCCGACCGACGAGCAGATCGCGATCACCAAGGCCGCCCACGGCATGGCCGTGGTCGAGGTCAAGGGCGAAGCGGGCTCCGGCAAGCTCACCCCGGTCTTCGGCAAGTACAACCGCCGCATCACCGCCGACACCGAGTTCCTGCTCACCGGTCCCGCCGCGGGCAGCGCGTTCACCGTCACCGGTGCCGACCCCTCGGGCAAGAAGGTCCTCGGCACCTTCGCCAACTGCGCCGGTGGTGTGACCCCTTGGGGCACAGTGCTTTCCGGTGAGGAGAACTTCAACGGCTACTTCGCCAACGGCGACAAGGCCTCCGACCCGCAGGGGCGCGTCAAGCGCTACGGCTTCCCCAAGGGCGGCACGCCGAACCAGTGGGAGCGCACCGACAAGCGCTTCGACCTGAGCCAGGAACCCAACGAGGCCAACCGTTTCGGCTATGTCGTCGAGGTCAACCCGTGGGATGCCGCCGCCACGCCGATCAAGCACTCCGCGATGGGTCGCCTCAAGCACGAGGGCGCGTCGATCTACGTCACCGACTCCGGTGATGTCGTCTCCTACACCGGCGACGACGAGAAGTTCGACTACATGTACAAGTTCGTGTCCTCGCGCAAGATCCAGTCGGGCACCGGCGCTTCCGCGATGCGGCACAACCTGACCATCCTCGACGCGGGCACCCTCTACGTCGCCAAGCTCACCGGCGACCACGCCGACAAGATCGACGGCAGCGGCGCGGTCCCCTCCGACAAGGGCTTCACCGGCAAGGGCCAGTGGATTCCGCTGCTCGAGACCGGCGACGACGGCAAGGGCAAGTCCCTGGTCGACGGCATGTCCGCCGCCGAGGTGGCGGTGTTCACCCGCCTGGCCGCCGACAAGGTCGGCGCCACCAAGATGGACCGCCCGGAGGACTTCGAGGCCAACCCGTTCACCGGCAAGGTCTACGTGGCGCTGACCAACAACGACAACCGCGCCAAGGACGACAAGCCGGGTGTCGACGAGGCCAACCCGCGCAAGCTGAACAAGAACGGCCAGGTCCTCGAGCTCACCGACAACCACACCGGCACCGACTTCACCTGGTCGCTGCTGCTGGTCTGCGGTGACCCCGCCGCCGCCGACACCTACTTCGCCGGCTTCGACAAGACCAAGGTCAGCCCGATCTCCTGCCCGGACAACCTGGCCTTCGACCCGTACGGCAACCTGTGGATCTCCACCGACGGCAACGCCCTCAAGACCAACGACGGCCTGTTCTCAGTGATCCTCGACGGCCCCAATCGTGGTGAGACCAAGCAGTTCCTGACCGTACCCAAGGGCGCGGAGACCTGCGGCCCGATCGTCACCGAATCCCACGTCATCGTGTCGGTCCAGCACCCCGGCGAGGCCGATGACGCCACCCCCGACAACCCGCAGTCCCACTGGCCCGACGGCGGCACCTCTCAGCCGCGTCCCGCCGTGGCGGTCGTCTGGAAGAAGAACGGCGGACGAATCGGCGTTTAGCCGACCCCCGATCCGCTGACGAAACCGCTACTCGGCTGGGCGAGTGGCGGTTTTGTCATGTCTGTCCTCAGCTGCTGCCGAACATTCCCGACATGTTGGCGAAGCGGGCGAGGTCGCCTTGCGCGCCGCTGTAGACGTTGACGTCGGTGCCGCCGTGGATGCCGGGGACCGTGCCGCGGTCGGTGGTTTGCCAGAAGGTCCAGGTGGGCCAGTTGCCGGGGACCTCGGGCTGGTCGTTGCCGCTGTAGTCGGCGATCCAGAGGGGGTATCGGGTGAAGGCGCTGGTGTCGGCCATCGCGGTCTTCCAGAAGTGGGGATAGGTGTAGATGATGGGCGTGCGGCCGGTGAGGGTTTGCAGCGCGTTGAGGTAGCGGTGGGTCCAGTCGATGAGGGCGGCGGGGGCCAGGCCACCCGCGGTCTCCAGGTCGAGCACCGGGGGCAGGTCGAGGGGCCCGTTCTGGCCGAGGACCGTCGCCGCGTACATCGCGGCCTGCGGTTCGGGCGGCAGTTCGGGGCGTGCGAAATGGTAGGTGCCGCGCGCCACCCCGGCGGTGCGCATGAGAATGCTGTCCTGCACGAAGAACGGATTGATGTAGTGCAGTCCCTCGGTGGCCTTCACCATCGCGAACTGGTGTCCGGCCGCGCGCACCGCGTGCCAGTCGATCATCCGGCCGTCCACATGCTGCCAGGACGACACATCCGGCCCGCTGGGCTCCGCCTGCGCGGTAGCGGGTAGCGCGCAGGCCAGGGCGATGAGCGCAGCACAACCACGAACCGTCGAACTCCAGCGCTTGGTGTCCATGGCCGTCGACCGTAGTGACTTGTTGCCTGTGTGACCAGTGGTGTTGGTGAGTGTCTGTGAATAGTTACGGAAAGCCTGTCGGCCCGTGCCCGTATCTTGGTGCGGACATCGGCTGACAGGAAGTGGTGGGCATGGCGCGCAAGCGTGAGGTGCGGTTCGAACCGGCGGTCGCGAAGCCGGGGGCGCTGCGACCCGCGGTCTCGCCCGGCGACGACCCGATCGACGAACTGACCGTCACCGACGTGGAATATCGCGACGCGGATTTCGCCGAGCGTCACGTCTCCGGCATCAGCGTCGAGGCCTGCGTGTTCGACAGCGTTCGGTTTCCGAGCACCCTGCGGCACAGCACCATCGCCGAGTCCACGCTGCGGGTCTGCGATCTGGCCAACGTTCAGGCCGATGACTCGTCGATGATCGAATCCCTGATCGAGCACGGTCGTCTCACCGGATTGTCGTGGACCGCGGGTGTGCTCCGCGACGTCCTGATCGACTCCACGCGCGCCGACCTGTCCTCCTTCGCCCAATCCCGCCTGCGCACAGTGGTGTTCCGCGACTGCGATCTACGTCAAGCCGACTTCCAGAGCGCCGAGTTCCGCAACGTCCGCTTCGAACGCTGCAATCTCGTCGGAGCCCGCTTCGCCGGCGCCCGCATCCAGCAGAACCTGCGCTTCGAAGACTGCGACCTCACCGGCATCTACGGCATCACCGCCCTGCGCGGCGCCACCATCAACGGCGGCGACCCGGAGGGATTGGCGTCGACTCTCGCGCGCGAACTCGGCATCACCGTCGAATGGCACACCGACATCGCGGAGAGCTAGCCGAGCCAATCGAGAACCGAAGCGGCAGTCCAGGATTGCTGCATGCTCCCCAGCGGAGCGCCGGTGTACGGCTCGTAGTACTCGGCGAAGCTGCCGTCACTGGCCTGGCGCAGACCTTCGGCGCGGAGCATGTAGGAGCGCTCGGCCCAGCCACGGCGGGCGAAGGCCCAGGAGAACAGCCAGCTCATCACCGGCCAGACGGGGCCGCGCCAGTATTCGCGGGAGCGGAAGTCCTTGGAGACCGGCGAGGTGGACGGTGGCAGGGCGTAGCGCAGGTCGGGGTGGCCGCAGAAACGGGGGCCCTCGAAGGTGTTGAGGAGGGCGCGCTCGGCGTGGCGGGGCAGGCCGCCCGAGATCAGCGGGGCGAACATGGCGAGGGTCTCGGTACTGATCCAACGTTGCAGGCGGACGTCGTAGTCCTTTGCGGCGCCGGTCCGTTCGTCGGTGGTGGCGACCACGCCCTTGCGGAAACGTTCGGCCCAGCCGTGCAGTTCGCGGACGTCGGCGTGCGGTTGCTTGTACTCCTCGCCGATATCGGCCAGTACCTCGCAGGCCAGTGCGAAGATCGCCGACACGAACACGTCCTCCACGGCGAAACTCATCACCGAGGTGAGCTGGAAATCGTCGTAGTTCGCGCGGCGCATCTGCTCGACCAGCCACAGGTAGCGGTCGTACTCACGGTCGCTCGGCCGCTGGGTGGGGTCGGAGATGATCGAGGTGTCCGCGCGCCGGTACGGCGGAAGATCCGTCCCCGGAACGACATTGGCGTAGGCGCGGTCCCAGCGCGGCGAGTTGTCCATGCCGGATTCCCAGCCGTGGTACAGCGTGATGCGCCCGGTTTCCTTGGGGTCGCGGGCATGCGCGAGCCAGCGGTGCCAGCGCACCAGATCGGGCCAGCGGCGGTTCAGGAATTCCTCGGCGACCGCGCGGGTGGAGCGGCCGTGCCTGCGGGAATGGTCGAGGATCCGCTGCACGGCGATGGCGTGCACCGGCGGCTGGGTGATGCCGGAGGTGTCGGGGCCGTCCGGGGCGTTGCTCGCCAGCTTGCGACATTCCCACCGCGCGGGCCCGGGAAAGTATCCGTCGACGCCGTTGGCGAACACGATGTGCGGGATCATCCCGTTCTTCCACTGCGCCGACAGCAGCGTGTCGAGCTCGACCACCGCCCGCTCCACGCTCAACGGCGCCAGCCCCACCGCCACGAACGCCGCGTCCCAGCTCCACATGTGCGGGTAGAGACGGGGCGCGGCGCTGGTCATCGTGCCCAGGTCGTTGCCCCGCAGGAGGTAGGCGGCGCGGGCCGCGAGCTGCGTCGAGGTGAAACCTGGGTCGGTCATCTATCTATTCTGCGGTGGAGCAGGGCCTATGGCATCTCGACGGCACTGTGACGATCAGTACCCGGCTTGACGCGGCGTGTTCTGCGCCGCCGATCCGACCGAGCTGAGCATGGTGGTGATGCACAGCCCGACCAGCAGGTTGATCGCCGCGGTCGCGATCTTGGCGTCCAGGTCGGCGACCAGCGTGAACGGCAGAATCACCGCGACGGCCGTCAGGAGCAGGCAGATCCAGGTGAAGAAGGTGAGCGGGCTCGGCATCGCCAGCAACAGCACCATCAACAGTGCCGTGGCCAGCAGCGCGGCGGCCGCGGCGGCGACGGCGTAGGAGGTGGTGGAGACGGTGCCGTACGCGCCCGCGCCCTCGGGCGAGAGGATCGCGATGCCGAGCACCCCGCGGATGAGCATGATCGCGACGACCACCAGCAACGCGGCCACGACGGCCGTGCCGATACCGCCTGCCCACAGCTTGCCCACATTGACCTTGGGCTCCGGTTCGCCCTGGGGATAGTGGGGCTGGCCCTGGCCGTACTGGGGCTGGCCCTGGTGCTGGGGATACTGCGGGTCCGCTGGTCCGTAGTTGTACCGGGGATCGGTCATAGTCCGACGGTACTAGTCGGTGCTGTCATCCGCGCGCGGAAACGGCCAGGGTGTCGAGATCTGCCTGCCCGCTAGCGTGGGATGTATGACGGTGACCAGTACTCCCGCCCAGACCGCTCTCATCACCGGCGCGAGCCGTGGACTCGGTGCCGCGATCGCCCGCGAACTCGCGCCCACCCACGACCTGCTGCTCGGTGCCAGATCCGCCGACGCGCTGAAGCCGATTCTCACCGAGCTGCCCGAGGCGACGGGCTGGCCGGTCGCGCTCACCGACTACGCGGCGGTGGCAGCGGCCGCCGAGCCGATCTCGCGACTCGATGTCCTCGTGCACAACGCGGGTATCGCCGACCTCGGAACGGTCGCCGAGTCCTCGGTCGAGCAGTGGCGCGAAACCCTCGAGGTCAACCTGATCGCGGTTGTCGAGCTGACAAGGGTGTTGCTGCCCGCACTGCGCGCCGCGAACGGGCACGTGGTGCTCATCAATTCGGGCGCGGGATTGCGCGCGCATCCCGGCTGGGGCTCCTACGCGGCCAGCAAGTTCGGGCTGCGCGCCTTCGCCGACGCACTGCGTCAGGAGGAGCCCGCGCTGCGGGTGACCTCGCTGTTCCCCGGTCGCATCGACACCGATATGCAGCGGGCGATCGTCGCCGACGAGGGTCGCGAGTACCGGCCGGAGGAGTTCCTCACCGCCGAGACGGTGGCCGGTGCCGTGCGAACGGCCGTCGACACCCCTCGCGACGGACATCCGACCGAGATCGTGTTGCGGCCGCGCTGACCGCGACGAGGCGATTCGGTATGGTCGCCGATAGCTGCGTCCAGGGGGTCGGCGCTGGAATTCGCACAGAGGTATCCGCTGGTTCAGGCGCGCGATGGATTCGGTGGGTACCGTCCCGCTGATTTGATCGTGCCCTGGCTCGTGGCGAGGTGCACCCGGCTCGAGTAGGGGTTTCGTAAGTGGATAGACGTCGAATGCTGGCGATGTTGGCCGCGGGTACCGCCGTGGCGCTGACCGGCTGCGCGACCGCCGAGGGCGAGACCGTCGAGGCGGGTTCCGGCGGCGAGATCCCCACGCCGCCGCCCGTTCCGACCCCCGTCCAGCCCCTGCTCCCGCCCCCGCCGGGCGGTCCGAAGTCGATCATTCCCCCGAAGCCCATCACCGCGCTGCCGGGCCAGGGGCTCACCATGGCACTGACGGTCGACGACGGCGCCAGCGCCGAAGTCGTCGGCGCGTATGTGAAATGGGCGAAGGACACCGGCGCCCGCTTCACCTTCTTCGTCACCGGCTACTACGACTCCTGGACCATCCACCGCGACGCGCTGCGCCCGCTGGTGGAGTCGGGCCAGATCCAGCTCGGCAACCACACCTGGGACCACGCCGCCCTGACCAAGATCAGCACCACCGAGGTGGCCGACCAGCTCGGCCGCACGAAAACGTTCCTGCGCAACAACTTCGGCGTCGACGGCACCCCGTTCTATCGACCGCCGTTCGGATACCACAACGCCACCGTCGACAAAGTAGCCGCCGACCTCGGCTACACCGTCCCCACCATGTGGTACGGATCCCTGTCCGACTCGGGCCTCATCACCGAGGAATACCTGATCGAGTGCGCGCACAAATACTTCGCCGCCCAGTCGATCGTCATCGGCCACGCCAACTTCCCCCCAGTCACCCACTGCTACGGCCGGCTGGTCGACATCATCCGCGAGCGCAACCTGTCGCTGGTCACGCTGAACGACGTCCTGGAAGTACAAAGCTGATCTCGCAAGAAAATGGGTAACTCACCGGGCACGAGCTGACCCGCCCACCTCACAAAGCTTGCCGCGTACCCAACTCTCCCCGTACCCGGGTCTGGCCAAAAGACCCGGGGAGGCGGCTACGGCACGATGTTGACCATCTTCCCCGGCACCACGATGATCTTGCGGGGCGCCTGACCGTCGAGCAGGGCGATGACCTTCTCGTCGGCCAGGGCGGCGGCCTCGATCGACGCCGGGTCGGCGTCGGCGGGGACCTGGATTCGGCTGCGGACCTTGCCCTTCACCTGGATCGGGTATTCCACCGAGTCCGCCACCAGCAGTGCGGGATCGGCGGCGGGGAAGGGGCCGTGAGCCAGGGAGGTGGTGTGGCCCAGGCGTTCCCACAGTTCCTCGGCGATGTGGGGAGCCAGCGGAGCGAGCATCAGCACCAGCGGTTCCACGGCGGCGCGGGGGGCGCCGGTGGGGTAGTTCTTGGTGAGGTGGTTGGTCAGCTCGATCAGCTTGGCGCCCGCGGTGTTGTCGCGCAGCGCGGCCAAATCCTCGTCGACGCCGGCGATGGTGCGGTGCACCAGGCGCAGGGTCTCGTCCGACGGGGCGGTGTCGGTGGCCTTCACCGTGCCGGTTTCCTCGTCGACCACCAGGCGCCAGACGCGCTGCAGGAAGCGGTGCGCGCCGACGACGTCCTTGGTCGCCCACGGACGCGAGGTGTCCAGCGGACCCATCGACATCTCGTAGAAGCGGAAGGTGTCGGCGCCGTAGAGGTCGCACATCTCGTCGGGCGAGATGGCGTTCTTCAGCGACTTGCCGATCTTGCCGTACTCCTGGGAGACCTCGATCTCGACGCCGTCGGCGCCGGTCCAGAAGAACTTCGCGTCACGTTCGACGACCTCGGCGGCGGGCACGTACGCGCCACGCTCGTCGGTGTACGCGTAACCCTGCACGTAACCCTGGTTGTACAGGCGGCGGTAGGGCTCGCTGCCCGATACATCGCCCAGGTCGAAGAGCACTTTCTGCCAGAACCGCGCGTACAGCAGGTGCAGCACCGCGTGCTCCACACCGCCGACGTACAGGTCGACACCGCCCGGGTCGTTCGGGCCGTGCTCGGCCGTGCGCGGGCCCAGCCAGTACTTCTCGTTCTCCTCGGCGCAGAACGTCTCGGCGTTGGTCGGGTCGGCGTAGCGCAGCTGGTACCACGACGATCCGGCCCAGTTGGGCATGACGTTGGTGTCGCGGCGGTACTGCTTGGGCCCGTCGCCCAGATCCAGCTCCACGTTCACCCAGTCGGTGGCCTTGGCCAGCGGCGGGGACGGCTCGGAGCCGGCGTCGTCGGCGTCGAAGGTGACCGGCGCGAAGTCTTCCATCTCCGGAAGTTCCACGGGCAGCATGGATTCCGGCAGCGCGTGGGCCACGCCGTCGGCGTCGTAGACGATCGGGAACGGCTCGCCCCAGTACCGCTGACGCGCGAACAGCCAGTCGCGCAGCTTGTACTGGACGGTGCCGGTGCCGTGACCCTCGGCTTCGAGGTGACCGATCATCGTCGCCTTGGCCTCGTCGACCGAAAGCCCGTTCAGGAAGCCGGAATTCACCAGCTTGCCCTCGCCCGAGTGGACCGCTTCGGCCACGTTCCCGCCGTCGATCACCTCGATGATCGGCAGGTTCAGCGCGGTCGCGAAATCCCAGTCGCGGCTGTCGTGGCCGGGCACCGCCATGATGGCGCCGGTGCCGTAGCCGCTCAGCACGTAGTCGGCGATGAAGATCGGCACCTGCGAGCCGTCGGCCGGGTTGGTGGCGTAGGAGCCGAGGAAGACGCCGGTCTTCTCCTTGTTCTCCTGACGTTCCAGATCCGACTTCGCCGCGATCGACTTGCGGTATGCGGCAACAGCTTCCGTGGGGGTGGCGCTGTCGTTGGTCCAGCGGGCGTCGGTGCCGCCGGGCCAAGCCGCGGCGGTCAGCTTGTCGACCAGCTCGTGCTCGGGGGCCAGCACCACATACGTCGCGCCGAACAGGGTGTCGGGACGGGTGGTGAACACCTCGATGGTCTCGCCGTCCGCGTCGAACCGCACCTGGGCACCACGCGAGCGCCCGATCCAGTTGCGCTGCATGGACTTCACATTGTCGGGCCAGTCCAGGGTGTCCAGGTCGTCGACCAGGCGGTCGGAGTAGGCGGTGATGCGCATCATCCACTGCCACATGCGCTTACGGAACACGGGGAAGTTCCCACGCTCGCTGCGCCCGTCGGTGGTGACCTCTTCGTTCGACAGCACGGTGCCGAGTCCCGGGCACCAGTTGACGATCGAATCCGATTGGTACACCAGGCGATACGAGTCGATCAGCGCACCGCGCTCAGCGGCCGGCATGGTGTTCCAGTCGCCTTCGGGAACCGGACGCGCGCCGGTGGCGAACTGCTCTTCCAGCTCCGCGATCGGCCGGGCCCGACCGGCTTCCTGGTCGTACCAGGCGTTGTAGATGCGCAGGAAGATCCACTGCGTCCACCGGTAGTACTCGGGGTCGGTGGTGGCGAACGAACGCCGCGGGTCGTGGCCGAGGCCCAGCCGGTCCAGCTGACGCTGCATGGTCGCGATGTTGGCTTCGGTGGTCACCCGCGGGTGCGCGCCGGTCTGCACCGCGTACTGCTCGGCGGGCAGGCCGAAGGCGTCGTAGCCGAGCGCGTGCAGCACGTTGCGCCCACGCATGCGGTGGTAGCGGCCGAAGACGTCGGTGGCGATATAGCCCAGCGGGTGGCCGACGTGCAGGCCCGCGCCCGAGGGGAACGGGAACATGTCCTGGATGAACAGCTTGTCGGGCGGCGTCTCTCCGGCGAGCGGCCCGACCGGGTTGGGCGCGTTGAAGGTGCCGCGCTCGGTCCAGTTCTGCTGCCAGCGGCGTTCGATCCGCCCAGCCAGCTCGGCGTTGTACCGGTGCTGAGGTACGTCAGTCTCGGTTGCACGAGTGTCCTGCACGGTCCTGCCTTCTTGTTCTCGCCGATCCCCGGTAAACATCGTCTAACAGCGTAGAACGTGGACGCGAGGCGATTTCCCAAGGGCCGAGAACATGCCGCGCGGCCACGACGGCACGCACGGGCGGTGTGTGGCCGGTCACGCTCGGCGGGGAGCCCTGATTTCGGGCCTTTACGGGTGCGCTAGCCTGCATGAATGGTCGTCGTCGCTCTCCTGTTGTTCGCGCTGGCCGCGGTCGCGATTGTGACCGGCGTGCTCGGACTGCTCGGCAAACTGCCCCGCAACCGCTTCCTCGGTGTCACCACGGAAGCCGCGCTGCACAGTGACGACAATTTCCGCCTCGCCAACCGCATCGCCGCCCCCACCTCCGTCGGCGCGGGCGCCCTGCTGTTCGCCGGCGGACTGGTCGTGCTGGTCGCCGGTGGCCTCGCGAGCGTCGGCGTAGCCGCCCTCGTCGCCGTCATCGCCGTCTTCACCCTCGGCGCAGGCGCCAACGCCGCCGCCCGCACAGTAGAACCCCTCCTCCCGCCCGCCCCCGTCGGCGGCTGCGGCTCCTCCTGCGGCGGCTGCTCGCTCCGCGACACCTGCGCCCCCGCCAACTAACCCTCTAGCGGCAGGGTCCTGCGTTCCGGTACAACGGGAGCAGGACCTTGATCGGGGGGAATTGTGAAGGTTGTCGGGGCTGGGTTTGTTCTTGCGTTGATCGGGGCGATCACTACCGGCTATTCGGTGATGGCGGGGGTCGTGCTGATCGTCATCGGGGCGGTCGCTGTCGTGGTCGGGGGCGTTCTCGCCTTTCGCGATCCCGGGGGTTCGCGGAAGTCGAAGCGGTGGTGGTGGGCCGCGGGCTCGTCCGCGGGCGGGGTCAGCTGGTTCGGTGACGGTGGCGGGCAGTCACACGGCGGCGGTGGCGGAAACAGCGGCAGCGGTGGGCACGGTGGCGGCGGCTGTAGTGGTGGCTGCGGCGGTGGCGGCTGTGGGGGTGGCGGCGGCGAGTGATCGCTGAGCGCATCCTCGGCAGTGGTTGAGCCACAAGGGGATTGCAAGAACGCGCGGTTACGGTCGGCCTCGACATACCGGTCCAGGTAGGAGGGGTCCATGAGCATCAGCAATGTCGTCACCACTGTTCTCGCGATTCTTGTCGGAGTGTTCGGCGTGGTGGGAATCGTGACCGTGCCTGTCATGGCGATCCTGGCGATTGTTCAGCAGGTGTCGGATCCGGCGGGGCGACCGGAAAGGCGCGCACGGATCGCCGCGAATCGGCGGGCGCGGGAGCTGGCGCGGGCTCGGAATCGTCGACGGGCAGACAGCTCGGGGTCGAGCAGCTGGAGTTCGGCGAGCACCGGCTGGTCCAGCGGCGGAAGCAGTAGTAGCGACAGCAGCAGTTGGTCGTCCAGCTGCGACTCCGGGTCGAGCAGCAGTTGTGGCGGCGGTAGCAGTAGCAGTTGTGGCGGCGGTAGCAGTAGCGGTTGTGGAGGCGGCAGCAGCTGTTGAGCTGTAGCCATCGGGCAGATCATTCAGGCAATTCGGTGTCGACGTAATGCGGCGATGCTCATCTCGGGGGAGGAACCATGGTCTTTGTCGTGGCGTTCATCGTCGCTGTCGTCGGGCTGTTGCTCGGCGGCGGAATCGGAGCAATGCTGCTGGCGACCACGATCGTGCTGGTGCTGTTCGGGCTCGTCATGCTCGGTGCCACACCGGAAGCCAGAAACGAACGGGACGCGGCCGCGGTTCGCCGGGCGCGTCGGCGTGCGTCGTCGGGGCAGGCGCGGCAGGCGAAGAGCCGGCGAGGGTCGGCGTCGTCGAGGGGTGCTGGCGACGGGGGCTGCTGACGGGGCGGTTCTCACCGCTAGTCGGCCGCAAGGGGATTGCAAGTGCGCGCGGTTACGGTCGGTCTCGACACACCGGTCCAGGTAGGGGGTCCCCATGAACTTCATCGATGTGATCGCCACACTGCTCGCGATCGTCGTAGTCGCGGTATTTCTCGTTGTGCTCATCGGAGGTCCGGTGATGATCATCGGGATGATCATTCGGGCGACCGATACCCCGGCCGGCAGGACCAGGCGCGCGCAGCGGGCCGCGAACTTACAGCGGGCGCGCACGCACCAGCGGGCAAGGCGCTCGGGCTCGAGTGGCTGGAGCTCCACTGACAGCAGCTGGTCCAGCGGCAGCGCCTGGTCGGCGAGCAACGACTCCGGATCCAGCAGCGGCAGCAGTTGCGGCGGCGGTAGCAGCAGCTGCGGTGGGGGAAGTAGCAGTAGTTGCGGCGGCGGCAGCAGTAGCTGCTGACATCTGAACGGACAATCTTCATGATCTACGGTGCGGGAATTCTGGTAGCTCTGGTCGGGCTGATCGCCACCAGCCATTCGCTGTTGATCGGCCTCGGCCTGCTCGGCTTCGCGGTGACACTGCTGACGATCGGTGGTGTGCTGAGTTTCCGGAATTCGCGCCGCCTGCGGTCGAAATACCAGCGTCTGCGGATCGACACCGGCGGCAAGGCCGGTCGACGCGGGATCGACGACGCGGACTCGCTGAACGAAACCTACGGCGGCGGTTTCGGTGGCGGCGGCGGGGACTGAGGACTGGTCGCCGCGTCGGGCCGGCTGAAAGCGAATTGCAAGGACCAGCGATTACGGTCGGTCCAGACGTACCCGATCGCACCACGCGTTCGACATTCGCAGGAGGTTTCCGATGGCCGCTACGCGTTCTGACCTGCGGGGGAGCAGGGAATACATGGCCGGGGCGCTGGTGCTGCTGGTCGTCGGGCTGATCTCCGCCGCATACGGATGGATGTTCACGGCGGAGATCCTGTTCGGCTCGCTGGTGTTCTTCATCATGGGCGTCACCCGGATCGTGCTGCGGCCGAAGCGGGGTGCGGGCGGTGCTGCGCGCAGGTCGGGATGGCTTGCCGCGGGGAGCGCCGGTGCCGGGTTCGCCGGGACCGGTGACGGTGGCAGCGGTGACGGTGGCAGCGGGGGGAGCTGCGGTGGCGGGAGTGGCTGCGGCGGCGGGGGCGGTTGCGGCGGCGGGGGCGGGTGCTGAACCACGGATGACCGGGACCTGGTGGAGGGGGCCGGGTCCCGGTCGTGGTGACCCGGCCGGTGGCCGGGTCGGGTTCCGTTGTCGAAGGGGCTACCGCAGGTCGACGAGGGCAGCGTGGACGGCGTGCCCTGCGGCGGGGTCGCCGACCGTGATGCGAGCGCTACCGTCTGGGTAGGCCTTCGCTTTGATACCGGCGCGGCGCAGGGCGGTGGCCACGCCGGGTCCGGGTAGGTAGAGGAAGTTCGCGTGACTGGGCGGTACGTCGATTCCGCAGGCACGCAGAGTGATTCGCAGGCTGTCGCGTTCGCGGTTGATGCGCTCGACCCGGTCGCGAAGTTCCGTGCCTGCCGCGTAGGCGGCACGCACCGCGGCAACGGACGCGGTGGGTGTGCCGAAGGGCAACTGCTGGTGGCGGATTCGTTCGATCAGTTTTCCGCGCCCCACGCAGTAGCCGATTCGCAGCCCGGCCAGTCCGTACGCCTTCGAGAAGGTGCGCAGGATCAACAGATTCGGGTGACGGTGCAGCAGGCTGTGGATATCGAGACGGTCCGCCGGATCGAGGAATTCGACATAGGCCTCGTCGAGGAGCACCGGTACGCGGTGCGGGATCGCGGCGAGGAAGGAGCGCACCGCCGTCGCGTCGAGGACGGTGCCGGTGGGATTGTGCGGGCGGCACAGCACGACCAGGCAGGTGCGCCGGTTCACCGAGCGGCGCATGGCAGTCAGGTCCTGATTGCCGCCGGAATCGAGGGGGATCGGGACAAGGGTCATCCCGGCCATCTCGGCCATGATCGGGTAGCCGTCGAAAGTGGGTGTGCCGGTGACTAGTTCACCGGCGCCGAGCGTCCGCATCACCTGCATGGCGACACCGGTGGCCCCCGCGCCGACCACCACGTCGTCGGGCGAGACCCCGAGGTGATCGGCGATCACCCGCGGCAGTTCCTCCGGCAGGAACTCCGGATACCGGTTGGCCTGGGTGAGGGCGGCAGTCACCGCCGTCAGCACGGAGGGCAGTGGGGGAAAGGGGTTCTCGCTGAGACCGAGGTCGAACAGCGTGGGTGTCGCCGTGGTGTGGAACCGACGGGAGGGGATCGTCGGTTCCACCAGCCGCACAGTCATCGCGCGGCGCCCCAGCGAATAGCCGCGGCACCGGCGAAATCACCCGCGTGCGCGAACGCCGACAGGAGAACCACCGACCCGTTGCGCAACCGGCCTGCACGGTTCTCCGCATCGAGAGTGACGGGAATGCCCGCGGCGAACAGGTTTCCGCACTGGTCGAAGGTATCGGGATGACGTTCGGCGGGCAGCTCCAGCGCGTCGTGCCAGTTGCGCAGGAACAGCCGGTTCGGCTGATTGGTGACGAAGGTGTCGATATCGCTGCTCTTCACCCCGATCCGCTTGCAGACCTCCAGCGCCACCTCCGGCACCAGCCGGTTGCCACGCGCGAACACCTTGGTGATCTTGGATTCGGAGAAGGTCACGCAGCCCTGACCCTCGCCCGGCTCCCAGTACTTGCGCGGACCGTTCGTGGAGAAGTCCATGTCACCGGCGAACTCGGGGTAGGTGCGGGTTTCGATATCGAGGATCGGTCCCGAGTCATCCTTGCGCAGCAAGCCGATTCCGCACCCGTCGCCCGGCACCGGCGCCTGCGCCAGCTTCCGGATGTCGGGCTGGGTGAACACCGGGCCCGCACAATTCTGCGCGGCGACGATCAGCGCGGTCTTCGCCTCGCTGGTGGCCATCATCATCCGGGCTATCGCCATCATCTGGACGAACGCGGCGCACCCGCTGTTGTGCACGTCGAGTACCTGCGACGGACGAGCGCCCAGCCGGCGAGCCAGTTCGGGGCCCGCACCGAGCACGGGATTGTCGGGCAGCTGGGTGTGGGTGATGATGATGTCGATCTCGGACGCGAGGTCGGCGCCGTGGCGTTCACGCAGGACGGCGAACGCCTGCTCGGCCATGTCCACGGCGGTCTCGTCGCGGCCGATGTGATGACGGCCGGTCGGCGATCGGAACATCACGTTCTTCGCCATCCGCTCCGAGCGGGAGAACTGGGTGAAGTAGTCGGTCGGGACGGGGTCGCCGGGCAGATAGCTCGCGACGTCGACCAGACTCACCTGCGGCATGTTCACTGCATCCACTCCGGCTTGATCGGCAGCCCGTTGGCCGCGCGGTATTCACAAATGGCTTTGAGGTTGTCCAGCTCGAGCTGGTGTCCGGCGGAGAACATCTCCCAGAAGTCGCCGACCCAGACGGGGCGCTTCGGCGGCGCGGTTTCGGGGTAGCCGTTCTCGTCGTAGAAGGGGTGCTTGCAGTTGATCCACGTCACCACCGAGCCGGGCTTGTTGAACACCACCTGGGCGTCGACCACCCGCATCAGGTAGATCATCCAGAGGTGCTCGGACTGGTCCCACGCGCAGTGATAGTCGACGGTCATCGCGTCGGGATGGGCGACGGTGCGGGTGAAACACTTGGTCGCGTCACCGAGACGGTCATAGGACAGCCACAGGCCGGGCTCCTCGGTTTCGGTGAATCCGCGCAGGCTGTAGGTCCATTCCTCGAGCGAGCGGGTGTCGGCGAGGTATTCGTAGACCTCGCGCGGTGGGGCCGCGATGTAGGTCTGCACGGGGCAGTAGTCGCCGAAGATCTGGTCGTGCGGATACACCGACCGCAGCATGTCCATGATGATCGGCGTTGTGGTCTCCCGGTCGGAGTTCTCGATGCGGATGACGCCGGGCACCACCTCCTCGGGGATGTCGGACAGGGCCGGCAGGGCGCTGATGGTCACGGGGTGCTCCTGGATGATTCGAGGGCTGACAGAAAGGGGAGGAACGGCGGGACTTCGTCGGGGTCGCAGAGGATTTCGAGGAACGACGGCCCGGTGGCGGCGAAGCTGAGGTCAAGTGCGCCGGACAATCGGGGGGCGTCGGAGACGGTGCGGGCGGGCAGCCCGGGGAACATGGCGGCGATGCCCGCTCCCAGGTGTGACGGTTGAAAACGGTTGAAGCTGTAGCGATCCCGGTAGTAGAGCTGTTCGCGGGTGACGCACATGGCGTGCGCGTTGTTGTTGAACACCACGAAGGTGATGGGCAGGTCGTGTTCGATCGCGGTGTGGATTTCCATGCCGTGCATGAAGAACGCGCCGTCGCCGGCGATGACGACGGTGCGATGCGGGCCGTCGGGCGCGGCGCGGCGGGCGAACGCGGATCCGATACCCGCACCGAACGCGTAACCCATTCCGCCCATCCCGAGTGCGACCGTGAAACGTCCGCGCTCGGGTACCCGTAGGTAATGCACCACCGAGGCGCCGGTGTTACCCGCGTCGGCGAAAATGTCGGCGCCGTCGGGCAGCGCGCGCTGAATCGCCTCGATGACGGTGCGATAGCGCAGGCCGGGTCCCGCCGCCGCGGGAACGGGCATCGGCGTGAGCTCGGCGGAACGCTGACTTGTTGCGGCCCCCGCCCCGATGTCGGCCAGCAGCGTGGCGATGGTTTCCGCGAGGTCCGCGCTGGTGGCGTGGGTCGCCGCGAGGTACGGAGCGTGCGCGCCGATGCTGAGTACCGGCAGGTCGGCTAGGGCCGCGTCGAGCCCGGCGCGGGCAGTGACCGGCAGGCGGGTGCCGACGAGCAGGCAGGCGCTCGCCGCCGACAGGGCTTCGGCCAGCTCGGCATGACCCATGCTGCCCGCGACACCGCAGTAGCCCGGGCCGGTGTTGGAGTACACGTCCTTGGCGTCGGGGGCCACGCCGATGGCGGCATCGAGCGTGGCCACCAGTTCGGCGAGCTCAGCGCGGGCATCGTTGCGGGCGACCTGATCACCGGCGATGATCACCACCTTCCCGGTGCGCCGGGCGTTGGTGAGTTCGGTGGCGATGGTGTGCGGGGAAGTCGCTTCCGGGGAGGCGCGATCCAGCCGTACTCCGTCGGAGGGGGCCGCGACGGTGTCGAACTGTTGAGCGACGACGGCCTCCGGCATCAGTTGCTGCTGAACATCTTTCGGGATCAACAGCACCGCAGGCCCACCACTCTCCGCGGCGGTGATCGCCGCGGCGAGCTGTGCGGGCAGCTCGAGCGGATCGGTCACCCGAGCGCAGTACTTGCTGATCGTCGCGAACAACGCTGCCGCGTCGATGGATTCGGACAATCCGCTCGAATCCTGGAACGCGCCGAGACCTTCCAGGCTGGTCGGCGGCTGTCCTATCAGCGCCAGCACCGGAACCCGTGATGTGAACGATTCAGCAAGTCCGGCAACGAGATTCACCGCACCACCGCCGGACGTGGCGGCCACGACACCCAGCCCGCCGGTGCTGCGCGAATACCCGTCGGCCATGGTCGCCGCGGAGAACTCGTGCTTGGCGACGATGCCGGCCGGTGCGCCCCCCGCATCGAAGATCGCGTCGTAGAGGTCCTCGATATTGGCGCCGTCGACGCCGAAGATCTGGGTGATTCCCCGGTCGGCTACCGTTCGTACCAGGTAGTCCACCACTCTGTCCGGCATCGGCACTCCTTCTCCGCGACGAAATGTGACGCCGTTGTGCACCGCGTCTGATGGGGTTACGAGGCGCGCCAAGGGGGAGTTCAGAGGGTGGGTGAAAACCACCCCTTGTGTGTACGTACACATATACGTATAGTGGGTTCATGCCCAACAAGACGATCTACGTAGCCGATGACGATCTCCCCGTGTTCCAGCGGGCGCAGGAGCTCGTCGGCGGAAACCTCTCCAGCACCGTGGTCAGCGCGCTGCGCAGGCTCATCGAACTGGAGGAGGGTCGTGAGGCCGGCTTCGACGAGGTCGTCCTGCAGGTGGGTCGCGACGGTGTCCGGCAGGTGCGCTTCCAGGGCGTGCTGCTGGGTGAATGGCGCGAGGTCGGCGACAAGCGGGTGCTGCATCAGCAGGTCTACCGCAGCCGCAAGGGCAAGCTCGTGCTCCACACGCACTCGGCGCTGTGGTCGGAATACCCGACCGGGGACGCCGCGGGCGACATGAAGGACTGGAAATACTGGCGTCGCATGTTCGGCATCGGTGATCGGCCGTGGGACTGGGGTGACTACGAGTACGAGATCCTCGACGACCTGAAGGATCTGAAGGATCGCGTGCCCGACAAGCTCTATCGCAAGGTCGAGGACATCACCGCGCACCCGCAGATCGAGGAACTCGACATCTAGCTCCGTCCTCGGACGAACAACCACACACCGCACACACCGACCGCAGCCCCTGGGGGCTGTGTCGATAACTCATGCACATATTCGCAGCAATGAATGCAATCCTCTGGAAAGGGACGACCATGGTCAACTCGGCCATCACCGCACGCGGTCTCCACAAGGCCTACGGCGACAAAACAGTTCTCGACGGCATCGACATCACCGTCGCCGAGGGCACCGTGTTCTCGTTGCTCGGCCCCAACGGCGCGGGCAAGACCACCACCGTGCAGATCCTCACCACACTGATCGCCGCCGACGGCGGCGAATGCACCGTGGGCGGCCACGATGTGGCGACCGACCGGGGCGGGGTGCGTGAGCTGATCGGCGTCACCGGGCAGTTCGCCGCGGTCGACGAGCTACTGACCGGCCGGGAGAACCTGCACATGATGGGGGACCTCAACCATCTGCCGCGCCGCGAAACCCGCGCTCTGGCCGACGAATTGCTGGCACGGTTCGACCTGGTCGAGGCAGCCGACAAGCCCGCGAGCACCTACTCCGGCGGCATGACCCGCAGGCTCGATCTGGCGATGACGCTGGTCGGCAATCCGCGGGTGATCTTCCTCGACGAACCGACCACCGGCCTCGATCCGCGCAGCCGCCGCTCCATCTGGGAGATCATCCGCGGCCTGGTCGACGATCTCGGCGTCACCGTCTTCCTCACCACGCAGTACCTCGAGGAGGCCGACCAGCTGGCCGATCGCATCGCGGTGCTCGACAACGGCCGGATCGTCGCGGAAGGCACTGCGGCAGAACTGAAGCGCCTGATCCCCGGCGGCCACATCCGCATCGATTTCACCGATCAGCCCGATGTCGACGCAGCTCAGCGCGCGTTCGGCTCGAAGGCGAAGGTGGTCGAGGGCACCGACGGGCTGACCCTCGCCGTGCCCAGCGACGGCGGCGTGCGATCACTGCGTGCCGTCCTCGACCTCCTTGATGCCGAGAACATCGAAGCGGGCGGCATTTCCGTGCACACCCCCAACCTCGACGACGTCTTCCTCACCCTCACCGGCATGAGCGGTCAGCGGCCGGAGGCGGAAGCGGAGCGTGACCACGTAGGCCGCCCGAGCATGCCCAATGTCAACAGCCGCGCCACGATCGAGCAGGAGACTCTGCGATGACCACTCAGACCAAGTCCAAGTCCTACGCCGTCGCCGACACCATGACGATGCTGCGGCGCAACATGATTCACGTCAAGCGCTATCCCAGCATGACGTTCAGCATCATCATCATGCCGATCGTGCTGATGCTGGTGTTCAAGTACGTCTTCGGCGGAGCACTCGAGAAGTCCTCGGGCGGCAGCTATATCGACTATCTGGCGCCCGGCATGATGCTGCTGTTGCCCGCCTACCTGACGGTGTCGGTAGCGGTCTCGATCGCCACCGACGCGAGCAAGGGCATCGTGAATCGCTTTCGGGTGATGGCGATCTCGCAGTCGTCGGTGCTCACCGGGCATGTGCTCGGCGCGCTCATCCAGGCGATGGCGGGCGTTGTCGCGATGACCGCCGTCGCGATGCTGGTCGGCTTCCGGCCCAACGCGAACGTCGTGGAGTGGGTCGGCGCGTTCGGGCTGCTCGCCCTGGTGACCTTCGCCTTCACCTGGCTCGCCATCGCGCTCGGCCTGCTCTCGCCCACCCCCGAAAGTGCCAGCAACGCACCGTTTCCCATCGTGCTGCTGCCCTTCCTCGGCAGTGGCCTGGTCGCTACCGACACCATGCCGGTCGGCATGCGTCAGTTCGCCGAATACCAGCCCTTCACCCCGATCACCGAGACGCTGCGCGGACTGCTGATGGGTACCGAGATCGGCGCCAACGGCTGGGTCTCGCTGGTCTGGTGCGCGGTCATCGCTGGCGGCGGCTTCCTGTGGTCGAAGTCGATCTTCCGCAAGCAAGCGAAGTAACCTGTCGCGCACACGGTCCGGTCTCCCCCGCGGAGACCGGACCGTTTCGCGTTCAGACCTGGGCGACCAGGACCGTCCGGCCGGAATCGATGGACGTGATCTCCACTGTGCTGATCGAATCCGGCGGGGCGTCGATGGTGCGATCCACCGTCAGCTCGGTGCCGGGACCCGCGGGCCACTGGTCGAGTTCGAAGCGCTGCTCACCCGCGGTCACCACGAGCCCGTAGGTGCGGGTGTAGCCGGAGCCGTAGGCGCTCGGCGCGTAGCTGCAGGTCATCACCAGGCGCGTGCGGTCGCCGTCGCGCACCAGCTTCACCTGCGCGCTCACCGGCGTCTGCTCCACCGCCCGCATCTGCTGCTCGGCGACGATCTGCTCGGTCGGCGTCTCCGAGCGCGCCACGGTGACGGTCACCGGAATCGCGATCGCCACCGCTGCCGCGGCGGCCGCCACCGCGCTGCCGACGCCCGTCCAGCGTCGCCGCCGCCTGCGCCGTTCGGCCGCCGCGGCCAGCGACGGGAGCAGATCGGGAATCTGTGACGGAACCGGCTCGGGCGAGGCGATCATCGACAGTGCGGTGTCGCGGTCGACCAGGGCGAGCATGCCCGGCATCCCGGACAGCTCGGCGACGGCCTGCTGGCAGTGCGCGCAGCCGAGCAGATGCGCCTCGTATTCACGCCGCTCGGCGGCGCCGAGCGAACCGAGGACATAGGCCGCGTCCCAGGTGCTGTACTCGTCGGCGAGGTCGGTCATCGGTTCGTCACCCCCATCTCCTGTAGCGCCAGTCGCATGGCGCGCATGCCGTAGTGCAGGCGCGATTTCACCGTCCCCGGCGGGATGCCCAGCTCGTCGGCGATCTGGGCCATGCCGAGGCCGCGATAGTAGGCCCGCACGATCACCTCGCGATGATCCGGGCTCAGCGTGCTCAGCGCGTCGGCGACCAGCCAGCCGTCGAGCGCCCGATCCGATTGGTCGGGGCTCACCTGCTCCGGTGGGTTGTCGGTGCCGAACTCGCGGCGGTGCCTGGCACTGCGATGCTCGTCGACCGCGAGATTACGAGCCACGGTGAACAACCATGCGCGCGGTGAGGTTTCGGTCTGCTCCAGCACGGCCGGGCGTTGCCAGGCGCGCAGCAGAGTCTCCTGCACGATGTCCTCGGCCCGGCCGGGATCGCGTACCAGGCCGAGGGTGAAACGCCACAGCGCGGGTGCGTGCTCGGCGTAGAGCGCGCGCATCAGTTCGTCGCGACCATCGTTCATCGGCGGCCCTGGTCACTGCTCGTCGAAATTCATATGTCACTCCTGCTCGTGTGAAGGAGTAACGGGATCAGTTGCGTTCGAGTTCAATCGGGTGTGTCGCCAGCAGGGCCAGCGGCAACGGCTGACGGCGCAAGACCGCGGACCACAGGTCGTGGCGGTCGGTGGCGATCGGATCCGACGGCAGCGCCGAGACCACGATCCAATCGTCGTTGTCGAGTTCGCCGTCGAGCTGGCCCATCGACCAGCCCGCGTAGCCGGCGAAGATCCGGATCTTCTCGAGAAGCGGTCCGATCTCGGCGGGGTCGGCGTCCAGATCGACCAGCACCACCCGGCCGTCGACCCGGCGCAGGCCGCGGATGTCGGAGATGTCGACGCCGGCGCGCAGTACCCCCAGGCACAGCGCCGCATCGCGTTTGACCGGTCCGCCGATGTAGAGATCGGTCGGGGTGGCGGCCAGGTCCGCCCAGGCGGGCAGCACATCCACGACGGGGGTCTCACTCGGCCGGTTCAGCACCACGCCGAGGCTGCCCGCGTCGTTGTGCTCGATCACATACACGACGGTGCGCCGGAAAGTAGGTTCCACCAGGTCTGTCGCGGACACCAGCAGATTGCCCGCGCGGACGTTCACCGCCGGCTGACCGCGCCGCCGATCGTCACCGTGCCCGTCGCGAGTCCGGCGCTCGTCCGGGTCGTCTCCGCCTGCCACCGAGCCATCATCGCATTGGAGCGGCGGTGCGCGCTTCCCGCGCAGCGGATCGGAACCGGAATTTCTTCGTGCGTGGACCCCGCGATCGCCCGGTAGGGTCGCGCTATGCACTCGCCCGAAGTCCTGCTCGACGACAACGACGCTGTGTACGACTACTACCTGCGGCATCAGCAGAACAGGTGGAAGGCGCTTGCCTCGTACGCGGTGCTGGCCCGGCGGTTCCGGCCGCGCGTGACGTTCGCCGAGGGCGCGAAACAGCAGTTGAAGGCGCTGATCCGCAGCGGTCGGCCGGTGATCTACGCGATCAACCACCTCTCGACCAGCGACCCGTACACAGTCGCGGCGACAGCGTGGCGCTCACCGCTGCGCTCGAAGATCGGGCGGGTGCGGGTGCTGGCGAAGGACGAGCTCTTCCTCGACCCCGAGCAGCGGCGCAAGGTGGACATGATGGGCGGGATCCCGGTGTTCCGCGGCAAGGACCACGGCATTCGCGCGGTCAATGCCGCAGGTCAGCGGATGATGGATGTGTGCGCGCAGCGGTTGGCCGCCGGTGATCACCTCGCGATCTTCCCCGAAGGGACGTGCAATGAGGTAGATCACACCAAGGTGCAGGCGGTCGGCAGCGGAATCGGGCATATCGCGTTCCGGGCGGCCAAACTGGACGCCGCGCCCGCGCTGGTCGCCATGGGGATGAATTACGGCTCCTATGCGGCCGGTGTCGAACCGACCGCGGCGGAGGTGGTGTCGGGGAGCGCCTACTTCCGGGCGCCGATTCTCGAGTTGCCGCAGCGGCCCGCCGACATCGCCAGGCTGGTCAAAGACGAGCTGCAACTGGCTGTCGACGGGGCCGTCGCGCGCTACTGAGGTAGACCGAACAACTCTCTGGCTCGTTGCGGGACGTAGGCGATGTAGTCGGGGCGGGTGGTGATGAAATGCAGGACGACCGGGCACATCGGCAGGACGCTGAAACCTTGGTCTCTGCTGGCGTCCAGCGCGGCTTTGACCAGGGTGTTCGCCAGTCCTCGGCCTTCGAATCGGGGGTAGATCTCGGTGTGCACGAGGGCGCGTTCGTCCCCGGTGTCCTGGTATTCGATGTAGCCGGCGGGTTGACCGTCGGCGGTGAGTTCGAACCGCTCGAGCGCGGTGTTGTTGCGGACCTCGGTCGCCATAGGTCGACGCTACCGTGTTCGGGAGGACAACCCACTGAGCAAATGAGAACATGGGTCACTCCCCGACCACCTCCGAGCCGTCGCGCGCCTGATGAAAGGCCGAGAGCGAACGGTCGAGCTCGGAAACGACACTATGAATACACGGAGAGGCGGAACAGATGGCCGGCGAACCGCTTGTCGTGCTCGCTCCCGACAAGTTCAAGGGGTCGTTGACCGCGCCGGAGGTGGCCAGGGCTCTGGCCAGGGGAATCGCTCGGCGTGCGCCGAAGGCGCAGGTGCGGTGTGTGCCGGTGGCCGACGGTGGTGACGGGATGGTCGACGCTTTCGTGGCGTCGGGGTGGAAGCGGGTGGAGGTCGCCGCGCCCGGGCCGACGGGGGAGCAATCGACGGCGGTGTACGCGGTGCGGGGGGATACCGCGGTGGTGGAGCTGGCGGCTGCCGTGGGGCTGGTGAAGTTGCCCGGTGGGCGGCTGGATCCGCTGCGGGCCGATACCTTCGGGTTGGGTGTTGCCATCGTGCACGCGCTCGACGGCGGGGCGCGGGAGATCGTGCTCGGGCTCGGCGGAAGCGCTTCGACGGACGGTGGGTCGGGGTTGTTGCGGGCGCTCGGGTTGCGGTTGCTCGATCAGGAGGGACGGGAACTGGCGGGCCGCGGGGACGTGGCCGCGTTGCTCGAGCAGGTCGCCTCGGTGGATCGAGGTGGGCTGCATCCGGCGGTCGCGACGACGCTGTTCACGCTGGCCTGCGATGTGGACAATCCGTTGCTCGGGCCGGCTGGTGCGGTAGCGGTGTACGCGCCACAGAAGGGTGCCACTGCTCGGCAGATGCTGAAACTCGAAGCGGGGCTGACCAACTGGGCGGCCGTGCTGGGCAGGGGCTATGCGGAGATCGGTGGCGCGGGCGCGGCGGGCGGCACCGGGTTCGGGGCGCTCGCGGTGCTGGGTGCGCAGGTGCGCAGCGGGATCGATGTACTGCTCGAGCTGCTGGAATTCCCGGCTCTCATCGACGGGGCCAGGCTGGTCGTCACCGGTGAGGGCTCACTGGATCACCAGAGCATGCACGGGAAGGCGCCGGTCGGGGTCGCGGCGGCGGCGAAGAAGGCGGGCGTGCCGGTGATCGCGGCGGTAGGGCGAACCCTGTTGTCGTCCGGGGAGATTCGAGCCGCGGGATTCGCCGCGTGTTATCCGCTCAGCGACCTCGAGCCCGATCCCGCGCGCTCGATCATCGCGGCGGCCGACCTGCTCGAACGCATCGGCGAGCGGATCGCCATGGAGCACCTGTGCCGGATGCGCTGACGGTTACAGCGCGATCCGGGAGGGCGAGGGCTGCGGGGCAGTCGGCCGGGTAGCGGTGGCCAGCGCCTCGCGATTCTCATCGCCCCAGGTCTCGAGCGGTTCCAGCGCGAGGCGAAGGGCTTCGCCCAGCGGGGTGAGCGAGTACTCCACCCGCGGCGGGATCTCGGGATAGATCTCGCGGTGCACCACGCCGGTGCTCTCCAGGTGCCGCAGGTTCTCGGCGAGCACCTTCTCGCTCACACCCTCGAGCAGCCGCCGGATCTGACCGAATCGCTGCGGCCCGGCACCGAGCACCCACATCAGGTGCAGCTTCCATTTACCGCCGACGACGTCGATGGCCAGGCTCATACCGCACACATCGTGATCTGCGTCACTGCTCAACGTCGCCACACCCTTCTGACCGTATTTCGAACCTCTGGGTAAGCAACCACACCCGAACGTTCGGTCTTCCCGACGATACTCGCGCCGACCACCATGGAAAGCGGCGCCGAACCAACCAGTATCGAGAATCGAAGGGCCACACCATGTCCGAGCAGACCGCTCCCCGTTCCGTTTCCGTTCTCGGCCTCGGCCCGATGGGCCAGGCCATGGTCAGGGCCTTCCTCGAGGCAGGCGTCGAGGTGACGGTGTGGAATCGCAGCACCGCCAAGGTCGATGCCATGGTGGCGCTGGGTGCCAAGCGCGCAGGCACCGTCGCCGAGGCGCTCGATGCCAACGAGGTCTCCGTGCTCAGCCTCACCCATTACGACGCCATGTACGACGTGCTCGGTCAGGCGATCGACCACCTGCCCGGCAAGGTGATCGCCAACCTGTCCTCCGATTCACCGGACAAGGCGCGAGCGGGCGCGCGGTGGGTTCGTGAGCGGGGCGCCGAATTCCTCTCCGGCGGCGTGATGTCGGCGGGCGACAACATCGTCCATCCCTCGTCCTACATCTTCTACAGCGGCCCGAAGGCGGTCTTCGACGCGCACGCCGAGCTGCTGCGCCCGCTCAGCCCGCAGGAATACCTGGGTGCGGACGACGGCTTGGCCCAGATCTTCTACCAGGCCCTGCTGATCACCTTCCACCCGTGGTTGCTGGCGTTCGACCAGGCGTCGGCGATGATCGCGAACTCCGGCCACAGCATCGACCAGTTCGTACCGTTCGCCGTCCGCTCCGCCGGCGCCTACCCGTTCTTCATCGAACAGTTCGCCGAGGCGAACAAGGCAGGCGGCTTCGCGGAGCTCTCGCACCTGAAGATGATGGACGCGGGCGCCCAGCACATCATCGACGCCAGCGAAGAGGCAGGCGTCGACGCGAGCCTGTCCCACCTCGCCCAGTCGTTCTGGCGCAAGGCCGTCGCCGCGTCCGAGGCGACAGGCAGGCAGATCTCGCCGTACGCGTTGTTCCGCGGCGAGGCGTCCTGATGTCGGCTTCCGGCCGAGCGGCCGAGGCGGTCACCGTCATCGGCCTCGGCCCGATGGGGCAGCAGATCGTGCGCACCTACCGCGCCGCGGGTTTCACGGTGACGGTCTGGAACCGCACCCCCGGCAAGGCCGACGGTCTGGGTGCCCATCGCGCCGAGACGGTCGCCGACGCGGTGGCGGCGGCAAAGCTCATCGTGCTCAGCCTGACCCACTACGACGCGATGGACGAGATTCTCGGCGGCGCCGATCTGGCCGGCAAGGTTGTGGTCAACCTGTCCTCGGATTCGCCGCAGCGGACTCGGCAGGGGGCGGCGTTCGTCCGGGCTCGCGGTGGCGAATTTCTCGCCGGTGGGGTGATGGCTCAGCCGCACGAGCTGGCCGGGCCTGCGGCGTACATCTTCTACAGCGGCCGACCGGCGGTATTCGAAGCACAACGAGAGTTGTTGCGGCCCTTGGCGGCCATGGAATATCTGGGTGCGGATGACGGCGCGGCCCAGGTCTTCTACCAGGCGATGCTCGCCCTGTTCCTGCCTCTGCTGCTCGGCTACGAGCAGGCGCTGGCGATCATCGACCGGTCCGGTTCCGCGATAGCCCGGTTCATGCCCTACGCCCAGCGGTCACTGGGCAGTGTCGGCGAGCTGTACGCCGCGTGGGCGGAAATCGCCGAGGACGGGGGTCCGCCCGATCCGGCGTACCTGCGAATGATGGCGGCCGGCGCGCGACATGTGGTGGCGACCGGTGCCGAGGTCGGCGTGGACACCGTTCTGGCCGAATCGGTTTCGTCATATTGGGAGCGAGCTGCCGGTACGCCCGAATCGACGTTCCAGGTATTTCTCGGATGAAACTCTCGATTCGCTGAAATCGGACTTTTCGGAAACTGTGAGCACTGCTCTTGACTTAGGTGCGCGGATCGCGCATGCTTGTACTCAACAGAGAGCAGTGCTCACAGTTCAGGAGTGATCGACATGGACAACGCGACCCGCCACCTCCCCCCGACCGGCATCGACCCGATCGTCAACAAGATCGCCAACCTGCTGCCCAAGCTGGGAATCAGCATCATGGGGTCGCGGCTGCTGGCGGTGCGCGGCCGCAAGAGCGGGGAATGGCGCACCACCATGGTCAACGTGATGACGGCCGCCGACGGCGAGCGCTACCTGGTCGCGCCGCGTGGGCACGTCCAATGGGTGCGCAATCTGCGCGTGGCGGGCGACGGCGAACTGCGCCTCGGCCGTAAGACCGAACCGTTCACCGCCACCGAGGTCGCCGACGCCGACAAGGTGCCGCTGCTTCGGCTGTACCTGGAGAAGTGGGGCTGGGAGGTCGGCAAGTTCTTCGAGGGTCTCACCAAAGACGCGACCGATGCCGAATTGATCGCTATCGCACCGGGTTTCCCCGTCTTCCGCCTCAGCTAGGGCTTGCTCAGGTATTCGATCGCGGCGGCATAGCCCTGGATGCCGAGGCCGGCGATGACCGCGGTCGCGATCGGGGAGACGAACGAATGGTGCCGGAACTCCTCGCGCGCGTGCACATTGCTGATGTGCACCTCGACGATCGGCACCTCCGGGATCACCAGGGCGTCGCGCAGCGCCACCGACGTATGGGTGAGGCCGCCGGGGTTGATGACGATGGCCGACACCTCGCCGCGGGCCTGGTGGATCCGGTCGATCAGCGCGCCTTCGTGATTGGACTGGAACGCGATGACCTTGCGTTCGAATCGGGCGGCGGTCTGCTCGCACAGCGCGACGACATCGTCGAGGGTGTCGGCGCCGTAGATCTCGGGCTGACGGGTGCCCAGCATGTTCAGGTTCGGTCCGTTGATGACGAGGATCGGACCGGTGGCCTGCACGGAATCTCCCATGCAGGCCACTGTAAGTCACAAGCCGGTGGGGCCCTCCGAGCGCAGGTCGTCGACCTTGCGCATGGCTTCGCGGAGTTCGGCCAGCCAGGTTTCGGCGTGTTTGCCCGCGAGTTTGACCGTCCAGGCCAGGGCGTCGGCGCGGGAGCGGGCGACGCCCGCGTCGATCAGGGTGTCGAGGACCTGGCGTTCGGGCTGACGCAGACGGGTCATCACGGGGACCGCCAAGTGGGTGAACAGGATCCGTTCGCCGTCTACTCGCACGCCCCAGGCGACACTGCGGCCGTAACGCCGCTGGGCCTCGTCGGCGATCTGCATGCGGGCCGGGCGGGTCGACTCGCGGAAGCGGGCCAGCGCGCCTTCTTTCGTGGCCGCCGGGGTGCTCGCGTCGCCGGGGACGGGCAGTTCGCCGACCACGACGATCTCGTCGCGGTCGATCTCGATGTCCACCGGCCCGGTGAACCAGTCGGCGGGCAATCGTCCGGCGAACCAGTCGGGGGCGTCGGCGGGATCGGGAAGGTCGGCTTGCTGCCAACCGCCGGGTCGGCCGAATCCGCGCTCGCGTCGATCGTTCCGCATGGAAATCACCTGCTATCTGTCTTGCGCACGTTGCGTTGATTACAAGATTACGCCGATATCAGCGCGGTGAATTCCGCTCTGCGTGAACCGGTGCGTATCGACTCGGTAAAGGCGATGCCGTGCGTGTGGACGGAGACGGCCTGGGTACCCTCGCGTTGAATCGCCGGACAAATGCGAGATCCGCACCACCTGGCGCGGCTGTCGGTACGGTTGACGCAGCAGTTGTTGCCGCTTACTGGGCGAGGTTGGAAAACGGACCCTCATCAGGGCGAGATTTCCGGCACAATCGAGGTGTCGAGGTCGGGGAGTATCCCGGCTGACCGGGGCATTGGAGACGGGTCAACTTCCGGTACGGTGGATTTGTTACCGGAGTGGCAAGAGTGAAGAGTGGGCGATATGGATGTGTGGGGATCCCGCCGCTTTCGCGTCCGGGGCGCAATGGCGATCGCGGGGGTTGCGACCCTCGCCATCGCGCTGTGCTCGTGCGGAGTGGGTGGGAAGACGAGCGAGTCGGAGACGGTGGTCCAGCGGTTCACCGAGTACCTCGACGATCAGGACTACGGCAAAGCCGCCGACCTGACCTCGTACCCCGCCGCCGCTTCGGCAACCATGAAGCAAATGTTCGAGGGCCTGCAATCGGGCACCGTCGACTACGAGGCGTCGCAGGTCATCGACCTCGACAAGCAGTCCGCGATCTTCAGCATGGAAGTCGCCTGGAACTTCGGCGAGAAGAAGGACTGGACCTACACACTGCAGGGCACCGTTCGCAAGCTCGCCATCGGCTGGCGGATCTCCTGGGAGCCCGCGGTGGTCATGCCGCAGCTGACGAACAACCGCACCGTCAAGCTCGTGCGTACCACCGCGAAGCCGCCGCCCAAGGTTGTCGACCTGCCCGGCGAAACGCTGATGACCGAGCAGACGCTCAACGTCATCAAGATCGACCCGAGCCGCACCGGCGACCTCGTCGGCACCACCAACGCGCTCGCCGACGCCATCGAGCCGGTCGCGCCCCTGATCACCGGGCCGTCGCTGATGCAGCAGCTGGCAGGCTCGCAGGGCAAGCCGATCGTCGCGGTGAACCTGCGCGACGGGGATTTCGCGATCCTGGAACCACGAATGGCCAAGGTGCCGGGTGTGGTGATGGAGAAGCAGCCCAAACTGATCTCGGCCGACCGGCGCACCCGTTCGCCGATGCTCGACGCGCTGCGCGAGGTATGGCAGGACAGCCTCGAGGCCACCGCGGGCTGGGGTGTGCAGATCTTCGAGGCCGACGGCAGGTTCGTCAACCAGGTGGCCGGATACCAGGGACCGGCCGGGCCGGATATCGCCGCGACGATGGATCAGCGACTCCAGCGCGCCGCCGAAGACGCCGTGGTGAGCGCGGGGACCGCGGCGACGGTCGTGGCCATTCAGCCCTCGACCGGCGCGGTTGTCGCGGTGGCGCAGAACTCGTACGCGACGGAGAAGGGGCCGATCGCCTTCACCGGACTGTTCCCGGCGGGCGGCACGATGGAGCTGTTCCGCACCGTGGCCGCGGCGACCAAGAACAAGCCGCCGCAGGACGTCACCGTGCAGGAGGCGGCCGAGGCGGCCACCGCGCTCGGCGTCGGCGTCGACTTCAAGGTGGCCGGGCTCGACGAGGTGACCGGGCGGATCAGCACGCCCGGCCGCAGCACCGAGCAGGTGCGTCAGGGTGCGGGCGCCGATGCGGTGCAGGTGAGCCCCTTCGGGATGGCGATCGCCGCGGCGGCCATTGCGCGTGGGTCGGTGGTGCCGCCGATGATCGAGGCGGGCAAGCCGGGTACCACCGATACCCCGGTTCCCGCGCTGCCCCAGCCCGCGGTCGACCGGCTGCGCGGAATGATGAACGAGGGCATCGGCAAGCCCGAAACCGCTGCGCTGCGCGGATTCCGCGATATCACCGCCTTCGCCGCGACGGGCGGCGCCGACGGTTGGCTGCTGGCGACAATGGGCGACCTGGTCTTCGCGGTGCACATCGCCGATGTCGACAGTGGTGACGCCACTTCACGACTCGCGGCCGTGCTGCTGAAATCGCTGGCGACGCCGGAGCCGTAGAGCGAGGGTTATCACTGCTCAGTGGCTATGAACCCGGTCTCGAAGTCGATCTTGACCGGTTACGCTACGTCCGTGAAGAGATACGCGCCGTTCGGTATCGATGCTCTATTGGTGATCGTTTTCTGCGCGATCGGGAGGCGCAGTCACGACGAAGCCGTCATCGCCGGTCTGCTGAAAACGGTGTGGCCCTTCGGGTCAGGACTGATCCTCGGCTGGGTCCTCGCGGTCTACCTCGCACGGAACACGCGGTTCGACGCAACGGCGTTGTGGCCCACCGGAATCCTGATCTGGGCGAGCACCCTCGTCGGCGGAATGGTGTTGCGCGCCATCAGCGGCCAGGGCGTCGCGTTCAGTTTCATGATTGTCGCGGCTTGCGTCCTCGCGCTGTTTCTCTTGGGCTGGCGCGCCGCGATACGCGCGCTGCGGTGACACCGTTCGATAATCGGCACATGGGTAACTCACCGGGGACGGGCTAACCCGACTCCATCGTTCCGCCGGCCGCGTCCCCGGATTCCCCGCGCCTACGTCTGGCTTGAATACGCGGGGAGGCGGAATAGAACTCTTGCTCGTACTCTTCGTCGTCGGCCTGTGGTGTGCGGAACAGGAACGCGAAGACGATCCAGCCGACCACGGCGACCAGGATGAAGCTGACCAGCCGGTACACGAACGCGGCCGCGACGGCCTGTGCGGCGGGCAGTCCTGCGGCCGCGGTGAGACTGTAGATCAGCGTCGCGTCCACGTAGACGATGCCGCCCGGCGCGAACGGAATCGACCCCACCGCCTTGCCCGCCGCGAAGGCGATGAGCAGCCCGGACAACTTGGGATCGGCGCCGATCGCGTAACAGGCGGTGCCCAGACACGCCACGTCGGCGAACCGGTGCACCAGCGCCCACACCCCGACGAGCGCCGCGTCCTTCTTCCCCAGATCGACCGACTCGAGTTGCGCCCGGATCTCGGCCAGCTTGGCGATGCCGTGATCGGCGGGCTTCTTCCGCAGCCGATTGACCAGCGCGAGTACCCGCCGCAGCATGGCCTCGAGCGTGCCGGGATGGCGGGCGAGATAGTTGCCGGCGAACAGGACCAGGGCGAGGACCACCAGCGAGACGACGAATTTGAAGCCGATCCCCTGTCCGACCAGCGCGGCGCCGGCGATCCCGAGCAGCGCCAGCCCCGCGGCGGCGACCACGCCGGAGAAGACCAGCTGCCAGGAGGCGACGATCGGGCTCGCGCCCCAGCGCCGGGTCTGGCGGTAGGTGAACGCGGTGGAGAAGACCTGTCCGGCGGGCAGCGTCAGCGACATCGCGGTCGCGCCGTAGACCACCGATACCGATTTCCCCTGGCTGACGTCCACCCCACCGGCGTGCAGCAGTTGTTTCTGCACCCGCCCGAAACCGCTCATCGACATCGCCTGCAACACGATGCACAGGAACAGCCAGCCCCAGTGGATCTCGGTGAGCGTGCGCCAGGATTCGTGCAGGCGGGGCCACAGATACACGCCTTCGCCGACGAGCAGCGCGAGGATCACCGCGCCGAGCACCCACTTGACCCACCGAAAGCGGCGGCGGCGCTCGGCCGGTGCGCCTGCTAGGTCGCCGTCGGCCGTCACGGTCTCAGCCTAACGAACGCATCTGTTCTTCCTCGTCCCCGCGCGGCGCGGCGATCGCGGACTTCGGCCAGGCCAGGCGGGTTTTTCTGCGTCTGCCGCGCAATTGGACCTCGTCTCCGGTTATCCAATGTTCTTGCTCGCTTTCGTCGGCGAAGTAGAGCGCGCTGCCCGAAGCGAGAACGCGGCCGGGATGATCTTTGGCCAATTCGGTGAGCCGCGACGCCTCGTTGACGGGGTCGCCGATCACGGTGTATTCGAAACGATTTGCGGCGCCGATGTTTCCGGCCACCGCCAGGCCCGCCGAGACGCCGATGCCGATGTCGAGGCTGGTCACCTCGCGCAGGGCCTCGCGCAAGTCGCGGGCCGCGGCGAGGGCGGCGCTCGGCGCGTCGGGGCGATCCAGCGGGGCGCCGAAGATGGCGAGCGCCGCGTCGCCGACGAACTTGTTGACGAAACCGTGGTGGCTGTCGATCACGTCGACCACCACCCGGAAGAACTCGTTGAGCAGGCTCACCACCTCGGTCGGCGGGCGTTCGGCCGCGGCGGCGGTGGAACCGACCATGTCCACGAACAGCACCGCGACGAATCGGGTCTCACCACCGAGTTCGGTGCCGTAGTCCAGTGCCCGCTGCGCCACATCCTCGCCGACGTGCTGACCGAACAGTTCCTGCAGCTTGCGGCGCTTGGCCGCCTCGTCCATCATCCGGTTGAAGCCGACCTGCAACAGCCCGATCTCGCTGCCGTCGTAGACCTCCACCTGCACGTCACGCGAGCCGGCCTGCACCCTGTTGATGGCTTGGGACAACTGCCGCACCGGGTCGGAGATCGAGGAACCGGTCAGCATCGACAGCGCCAGCGCCTGCAGGATCACCACGCCACACAGCAGCAGGATCGAGATCGCGAGCGACTTCGCCGAGAACTTCACGTCCGAGGAGATCTGGGTGACGCACAGCAGCACGATCGCGATGGTGGGCGCGAAGGTGCCCATGCCCCAGGTCATCGCCATCCGGGTGCCGACGCCGGGGGTCAGCGTGTGGTCGAAAGTGCCCTCGGTCAGCGCCTCCGCGGCGACCGGGCGCAGGATGCGTTCGCCGAGCATGTAGGTGAAGCCGAACACGATGGTGGCGGCCATGCACTCGGTGACGATCACCGCACCCGCCAGCTCGGGCGATTCGGTGATGATCAGCGCGGCCAGGATCCCGCCGCCGATGATCCACAGCACCAGGTGCACGATCGACTGCCGCAGCGGCACGTGCAGGGCCGCCATCTGCTCGCGTCTGCTCGGTGGCCCGCCGCGCATCTGCCAGCGCATCACCGGCCGCAGCATGAGGGCCGCGGCGAAGATGCTCAGCACGGCGGCCACCCCGAAAACGAGCAGCGGCGCGAGCAGACCGGTCTGGCGCACCCCACCCGGATCGCCCTCCGGAACCGGCAGGCCGTATTGGATGAAGGCCCACACCAGCACCGCGCCGAAGGCGTTCGCCAGCAGCACAGACGTCAGATACAGCGGCCAGCGCGTTCGCATGGTCTGTTTGACCGCTTCCAGGGGCGCCGACACGTCTGCCAATCTATCTGACCACCTAGCCAGGTGATCAGGACAGGCGACAGGGTGGGCATTATCGCACCGACATTCGCCCATTACCGGGTGGAAACCGAGGAAATCCCGTCGCCATTCCGCAGTAATTCATTCTGGCTATGTGTGAAAGATACTGACTGACAACATAATTCGCCGAATGGTGGCCTCGCTTCCGCTGCCGATGGCACCACGACCAGCGGCTCGGCCGAGAGCATCTTCCCGGCACTGAACAGCGGTAGTGCCAAGCCCAGCGGCGCCTCCCCCGAGGCTGTCGGGCCGCCGGAAGGCACGCCGCCGAGCTACACCGTGCCCGGCTTGGCCGGACACTGACATGCGGTTCTGTCGATAAGCAGGTGAACGCCCGGTTCCGTCGACCGGGCGTTCACCCGTAGCGGGGCTGTGGTCAGAACCTCGTCCCGAGGCGTCGGCACGAGCACCGATCCGGCGTTCGGACCGATAGGCTCTCTCGAGTGACCGACCAGAAGGTAGATTCCGGGACCGCGTCAACGCCGTGGCGCTCGGACGCCGAGGCAGTTCATCCCCTGGTCCGCAAAGCCGCCGCGTGGAGTTGGCGGCTGCTGATCATCTTCGGCGCGTTGCTCGCGGTCGGAATGCTCGTGCAGAAGTTCGCCACGGTGGTGATCCCGCTGGCCATCGCGCTGCTCGCCGCCGCGCTGCTCGCGCCGATGGTCGATTGGATGCAGCGGGTGGGGATTCCACGCTCGCTCGGCGTGTTCGTCGCGTTGCTGGGGTCGATCGGTCTGCTGGCGGGGGTGCTGACCTTCGTCGTCGAACAGTTCGTCGACGGTGTGCCGGGGCTGTCCAACGAGGTCACCAACAGCGTGCACAAGGTGCAGGACTGGTTGATCAACGGTCCGCCGCATCTGAGCGATCAGCAGATCCGCAGCGCGGGCGACACCATCGTGCGCACCATTCAGGACAACCGCGAGAGCCTGACCAGCGGCGCGCTGACCACCGCCACCGCCATCGGCCACATTCTCACCGGCGCCTTCCTGATCCTGTTCATTCTCATCTTCTTCCTCTACGGCGGAGATCAGATCTGGAACTTCGTCACCCGGATCATCCCCACCGCGCACCGCGAAAAGGTCCGCACCGCCGGTGAACTGGGCTTCGGAACGCTGGTCGGGTTCGTGCGTGCCACCGTCGCGGTGGCCGCCGTCGACGCGATCGGTATAGGAGCCGGGCTGGCGATTCTGCATGTGCCGCTGGCCTTGCCGCTGGCCTCGCTGGTGTTCATCAGCGCGTTCATCCCGATCATCGGCGCGTTCTTCGCCGGGTTCGTCGCCGTGTTCATCGCCCTGGTCACCAAGGGCCTGGTCACCGCGCTGATCGTGCTCGGCATCATCATCGCGGTGATGCAGCTGGAAGGCCATGTGCTGCAACCACTGCTGCTCGGGCGGGCCGTGAGCATCCATCCGCTGGCCGTGGTGCTGGCCATCACCGCGGGCTTGGTCGTCGGCGGGATCGCGGGGGCACTGCTCGCCGTGCCGTTGATCGCGGTGGGTAACACGGCGATTCGCTATCTGCTCGCCGACAGCCCGGAGGAGGCTTTTGGTGAGCTGGTCGCCACCGAGGAGCGAAAACGGTTCACCGCCGAACCCGACAAACCGGAGCCGCCGGGCCGCTTCGACGTGGCGAAGCGGCTGCGCATGGAAGAAGCCGAGTCCGGCGATGCGGACCCACACCGCTGAGCTGAGCTCGGCCGACGCCGCGACCGCGCCGCTGTGGCGGGCCGCGCAGGCGTTTCGGCTGGTCACGCTGCTGTACGCCATCGGTCAGCAGATCGCGTCGGTGTCGTACTACGAGCATCCGCGACTGAGCTGGATGCTGATCGCGGTGATGGCGATCTGGTCGGGCAGTTCGGCGCTGCTGTTGTCGCAGTGGTACTTCCCCGAGGCGACCGGGAAGATCCGCGGCTGGGTGGTGTTCGGCGATCAGGTGGTGACGATCGCGCTGATCGCCTCGACTCGGCTTGTCGCGGACTACGATTGGTACCACGGACATCAGACCCTGCCGACGACGTTGTGGATCGCGAACTCGGTCATCTCGATGGCCATCCTGCGCGGACCGGTCGCGGGTGTTGTCGCGGGACTCGCCATGTCGGCCGTCGTGGTGACCGTACGGGGTCAGTGGGGACAGGACGTCTGGGGCGACGCGACCGCACCGGTACTCGTCTCGGTCGGGTTGGCGCTCGGGTTGGCCGCCAATACCGCTCGACGGGCGCAGGGGCAGCTCGAACGGGCCTTGCGGATCACGGCGGCGGCGCAGGAGCGGGAGCGGTTGGCTCGCGAGGTGCACGACGGGGTGTTGCAGGTGCTGGCGTTCATCAAACGCCGTGGCAGCGAGATAGGCGGGCCCGCACAGGAACTCGCGCAGCGGGCCGGGGAGCAGGAGGTGGCGTTGCGGGTGCTGCTGTCCGAGCAGGCGGAGCTTCCCGATCCGGAGTCGGGCGAAGTGGATCTGCGGCCATTGCTGACCGCGCACGCCACGCCGAAGGTATCGGTGGCCACGCCGGGCGATCCGGTGCTCGTAGGACGGATAGTCGCCCAGGAGATCGCGGCGGCGGTGAACACCGCGCTGTCGAATGTCTCGTTGCACGCGGGCGCCGACGCGAAAGCCTATGTGCTGCTGGAGGACACCGGTGACGGGTTGGTGGTGAGCGTGCGTGACGACGGCGTCGGCATCGCGACAGGACGGCTGGAGGCGGCCGAAGCCGAAGGGCGGATGGGGGTTTCGCGCTCGATCGTCGGCCGGATCGAGTCGCTGGGCGGTACTGCCGAGTTATTGACCGAGGGTGCGGACCTCGGTACCGAGTGGGAATTCCGGATTCCGCGCCATCCGGCGCGCTGAGAAGAGGAGCTGGGCGATGGCGGTGATTACGGTCATGGTGGTCGACGACCATCCGATGTGGCGTGAGGGTGTTTCTCGCGATCTCGCCGAAGCCGGTTTCGAGGTACTGGCGACCGCGGACGGCGTCGGCACGGCCTGCCGTCGGGCCGCGGCCGTGCAGCCGGACGTGGTGTTGATGGATATGCAGCTCACCGACGGGAACGGGGCCGCGGCGACCGCCGAAGTGCTGCGGGTGTCGCCGCACAGTCGGGTGCTGGTGCTGTCGGCCTCGGCCGAGCGCGACGATGTGCTCGACGCGATCAAGGCCGGGGCCAGCGGATATCTGGTGAAGAGCGCGTCCGCCGCCGAGCTGATCGACGCTGTCAAGGCCACTGCCGCTGGTCAGCCGGTGTTCACGCCCGGGCTGGCCGGGTTGGTGCTCGGCGAGTATCGGCGGATGGCGACCGCACCGGCGGCCGCCGATCAGCCGCATCGGCCGTCGTTGACCGAGCGGGAGACGGAGGTTCTGCGGATGGTGGCCAAAGGGTTGTCGGCCAAGCAGATCGCTACTCGATTGAATCTCTCGCACCGGACCGTGGAGAACCACGTGCAGGCGACGTTGCGCAAGTTGCAGCTCGCGAATCGGGTCGAGCTCACCCGCTACGCGATCGAGCAGGGGCTCGAGTAGCCACAGTGATTAGGGGTTTGCCCTGATGTGCTCGGCGGGTGTGGCTGGCTACCCTCGATGACATGGGCGGTCCTGAATCCCTCTTCGTACCCGGCGCCGCGACGGCCGGCCCCGTCGGCGACCGTGAGCTGCGTGTTTCCGATGCCGAACGTGAGCATGTCGGTCAGCTGCTGCAGCGTGCCGTCGGGCTCGGCATGTTGTCGCTCGGGGAGTTCACCGAGCGGATGGACACCGCGCTGGCCGCCAAGACCCGCGGTGAACTCAACGCCGTGCTGGTCGACCTGCCCGGTATGCGGGTGGCGGGCACACCGCAGCCCGCCGCTATGCCGCGCCCACGACACATCCCGGTTCCGGCCGGCGGGTCGAATCCGAGCGCGATCCGCAGCCGTTTGTCGGGGGTGCATCGACGCGGGCCGTGGCAGGTGCCGCCGGTGCTGCATCTCAACAACCTGATGTCGGGTGTGACCTTGGACTTCACCGAGGCGGTGATGCAGACGCAGATCGTGGAGATCCAGGTCGACGACTACTGCACGAGCCTCACGTTGCTCGTCCCCGCGGCGGCCACCGTCGACCTCAACGGTCTCGATCTGGTGGGGTCCTCGGCCAACAACAAGGTGCGTACGGGGCCGCCGATCGGACCTCTGCACCTTGTCGTGCACGGGCGTATCCGGTTCGGGTCGGTGACGGCGAAGTATCCGTTGATGGTGCAGTGGCGACGGTTTCTGGGGTCATGACCCCGGGTAGTCGGGCAGACATCGAGGGCTACCCGGGCTGATTCGGGTAGGAACCGGGGGCTGACGGGGGTTTCTACTCATGTTCGGCGGGTGTCGGGCGCCGACGATGGGGAGATGAGTACCGCTATTGATCCCGCGCTCGTAGCGCGGCTCTCGGGGGAGTTCACCGCGCTGGGCGCCCGGATGGGTCAGCTGGGGGGCGATCTGGACGTGCTTTCCGCGCAGTTGCGGGCCGAAGAAGCGCTGCGCGAGGGCGAGGTGGTGCCCCCGACGTCGAGTGCGGCTGCTGTGGGGCCTGCGCCTGTTGCGGGGCCTGCATCTGTTGCGGGGTCGCCTGCTGCGGGGCCTGTGCCCGTTGCGGGCCCGCCGACTCTCGCGAGCTTCGGGCCTGGTCACGGCGGTCCACCTCGGGGTGCTCACCTCGGTCAGGCGGGGTGGGTAGGTGGTGGCCACACAGCGACCTACGCGCCGGCGCCGGGAACGGCTGTGCCCGTGGGCGCGGGGCAGGGGCGTCAGGTCGGGTCCGGGTGGGGGCAGGGAACTCATCCGGCTGGTCGACCCTTCGCGCCGATGCCGATGCCGATGCGGGGTCCGGCGCGCGAGCCTCGGGTGCCGTGGTGGCAGCGGGAAGGGGTGATTTCGCGGGTGCTGGCGGTGGCCGGGGTCGGGGTGACCTTGGTCGGCGTGCTGATGCTGCTGGTGCTGGCCGCGCAGGCCGGATTCTTCGGTCCGGTGGCGAGAGTCGTTGCCGGGGCCGGTCTTTCGGTGGTGCTGGTCGGGCTCGGGTGGCGCGTTTTCGGGCGGCCCGGTGGGCGTGTCGGTGGAATCGCCTTGGTGGCCACCGGTATCGCTGGGTTGTATCTCGATGTTGTCGCGATGACCGGGTACTACCGATGGGTTCCGGGTGAGGTCGGGCTCGCGGCGGCGCTGGCGGTGGCGTTGATCGGGGTGGGAGTCGCGGTGCGGTGGCAGTCGCAGCCGTTGGCCGTGGGAGTGGTGGTGGGCGCCGCGGTGTTGTCTCCGGCGCTGACCACCGAGCTGATGTTGCTCGGGTTCCTGGTGGTCTTGCAGGCGGCAGGCGTTCCGGTGCAGATGCGCAGAGCTTGGCCGGTGCTGCACGTGGCGCGCACCTTGCCGGTGGTGCTCGCCGTGCTGGGGATGGCGGCGTTCAGCGGGATCGAACGGGCGATCTCCGGCTCCGCGGCCGAGCAGCGGCAGGGTCTGCTGGTTGCCGCGATCGCCTGTGCGGTGGTCGGTCTGGTCGGCGCGCTGCTCGCGGTGCGGCGCAGGCCCGATGACATCACCGCGAGCATCACGATCGCGCTGACCGCACTTCCGGTGCTCGCGGTCGCCGTACTGTTCGACCGAATGGTGAGCGCTTCGATCACTGCGGCTCTGGCCGCTGTCCTGCTCGGCCTCGCGGCCACCGCGGTGATTCCTCGCCTGAGGGGAGTGGGCCCCGCCGCGACGACTCCCCGCCCCGCGAATGCTCCCGATGCCGAGGATGTTCGGCCTGTCGCAGTGTGGCGGATCGCGCGGCACACGGCACTGGTGGCGGGACTGACCGGTGCCGTAGCTCTGTCGCAGACCTGCGTGGCGGCGACGAGCGGTCAGCCTCGACTGCTACCGACCACGCTGTTCGCGGCCGGTCTGGGGTTTCTCGCGGTGGCCGCCGTCAGTCGCACCCGGGTGGCCGCCGGACTCGGTATCGCGTTCGCGGTACTCGGTGGGCTGGTCATGCTGGCGACAGCTACGCCGGAAACACTTGCGCTGCAAGGGCTCGCGGAGCGGGAACTCGATGTCGCGACGGCAGTGGCGGCCATGGTCGGGTTGGGTGTGGCGGCGATGGTGGCGTGGACCGTGCCACGGTTGCCGCGGTGCGACGATCCGGCGCTCGTCACCGGCGTGTGGATCGCGGTGAGTATCGCGGGGCTGTACTACGTGCTGGTCGCCGCAGTGTCCCTCGGCGTATCTCTCGGCGGTGCCGATGGTTTCATCGTCGGGCACAGCCTCGCGACCATCGTGTGGATGGTGGTGGCCACCGGCGCACTGTTCTTCGGTTTGCGTCGTCTCGCCAGTTCACCCGCGGTGGCGAAAGTCTGCCTGGTGTCCGGCCTGCTGGTCGCCGCGGCCGCACTGGCGAAACTGTTCCTGTTCGATCTGGCGACACTGTCCGGCCTGGTCCGCGTCACCGCGTTCCTGGCGGTCGGAATCCTGTTGCTGCTCACCGGAACCCGTTACGCGCGTGCCTTCGCCGAGGCAGCACCACCGCGCCAGGCCTCCTAGAAACAACGAACCGGCGGGGCTCGAAAGCCCCGCCGGTCGCGTGTCAGCACTGCGAACGTCAGTCGTCCTCGCGTCGGCGCAGCAGTTCGTTCACGCTCACCGTCCGGCCCTCGTTGCCGTGGTGGCGACCCTCGTCCGCGGCCGTACCGCGGCGCGACGAGCGCAGCTGAGCCATCCAGTTCTCGATCTCGTTGCGCGTATCGGCGGGGGATTCCGCTGCGGTGGCATCGGTTTCGGCGGCGGGAGTATCCGGGGACGCATCGTCGGAAGGCTCCGCAGGCGATGCGGCCGGCGTCGGAACAGCGGTGAAACCGGAAGGCGCCTGCCACTGACCGGGGCCACCGATCTGGTCGGTCGCCGGGGCCTCGCCGGCCGGTTCCCCACTGGCGGCTGATGTTTCGCCAGTTGCCGAATCCGGCTGCCGGGGTGAAGGCGCGGTCTCGGGCCGGACCTCGGTGAATCCGGGCGGCGCGATCTGCGGACGCACCACGTCTGCCGGTCGAGCCGAAGTCGGCCGGTCGCCGGAGGAATCGACGACAGGACGATCACGGTTCGCCTCGTCGGCCGAGGACGGGGTGACCGGCGAGAAGCGAGGTCCGCTGTCCTGGTCGGACGAGGTGAAACCGCGTGGTGTGCCGGGGCCGGTCATGCCGTTGTTCCACGGGGCGCTCGGCTGCGGTTCCACGGGTACCGCGGTGCCGAAGACGCCCTGCGGCGGGATCGGCGACTCGGGTTCCGTTTCCGCACGAGCCGGACTGCCCTGGTGAGACTCGGCGCGATGCGCGCCGGGCGCCGCTGTGAAGTCAGGGCTCGCGGTATCGACTTCGTGCGGGCGCGAATCCGTCTCGCGCACAGGGGGATCGGCCTGCTCCGGCGGACGGCTCTGCTCGAATGGACGGCTCTGCTCGAACGGACGGCTCTGCTCGGTCGGACGGCTCGGCTCGAAAGGACGGCTCTGTTCGAACGGATGACTCTGCTCTGACGGACGGCTCGGCTCCGCCGGAGAGACCGAAGGGGCCGCATCGACCGGATCGGGCGCGGGGGAGTCGGGCGTGACCGGCCTGAGGTTCGACGCGGTCACCGGGCTGAACCCGTTGAAAGTTCCGCTCGACGGAGTCTCGCTCGGCGGCGCGGGGGGTGCCGCGTTCGGGGGCGTGTTCACGATCCTCGGCGCCTGCGGCGGGACGATCCCACGCGGCGGCGGTGTCGCCGTGTTCGGCCTGGCCGGGGGCACAATGCTGGGTCGCGGCGGGGAATCGGCAGGGGGGGTGCCGAATCCGGCGCTGTCGCCGGTCTCGTCGGGGGTCGACACCCGGGGCACCGGCGGAGTCTCGCCGATCACGCCGGAGGTGTTGTAGCCCGAAGGCGGCTGTACGCGTTCGGAGCCACGCGGCGCAACCCCGGTGACGATGCCGGGCAGATCGAGACCGGACCCGTTGTCGACCGGTCCGGGCCGCGAGATCGACGGGCCGGTGGGGGTTTCGGCGGTGCCGTTCGTGCGCCCGCGCCCGTTGGTCGAGCGAGCGGCGCCGCCGGGGCCGGTTCGCGGATCGCCGAGATCGGCGAGGGGGATGGGGGGTGTGCCGAAGCTCGGCCCCGAATAACCACGGTCTTCGTCCTCGGTGGTATCCGGGGTCGAATCATCAGGTCCCTGAACGGGTTTCGGAGCATCCGGCTTCACGATCGGCAGTACCTGGGTCGGCTCGCCGGAAACATACTTCGGCAGGTCGGGATCGGAGTCCTCCTGCTTCGCCGTGTCCTCCGGAGCGGCTTTCGCCGGCGTACCCGGCTTGACCACCGGCAACTCCCGGGTCGGCTCACCCGAGGACAACATCGAGGCGCGAGGACGCGTCGGATCGGGCGACATCGGCTGGCGCGAACGGGCGGGTTCGTCGGTGTCGGTGATCTTGTCGATGCGCTGGGTCGGGGCCTCGGCCTCGATCTCGGCGACCGTGCGCGGCCTGCGCGGGGTGCGGGCCAGCTTGGAGTCGGGGACCGCCGTCATCTGCATGGTCGGCGGGTCGGTGATCGGGGTGGTCTTCACCAGGTCGACCACGCCACCGTGTTCCGGGCGCTCGTCGTCGAGGATGGGTTCGCCGAGGCCGATCTTCTCCTGGATGCGCTTCATCCACTTCGGCGCCCACCAGCAGTCGTCGCCGAGCAGCTTCATGATCGCCGGGACGAGCAGCATGCGCAGGATGGTGGCGTCGATGAACAGCGCCGCGATCATGCCGTAGGCGATGTACTGCATCATCACCATGTCGGAGAACGCGAACGCGCCGGTCACCACCAGCAGAATCAGGGCGGCGGCGGTGATGATCCTGCCGGTTTGGGCGGTGCCGATCCGCACGGCTTCGGTGGTCGACGCGCCTTGGGCGCGTGCCTCCACCATGCGGGAGAGCAGGAAGACCTCGTAGTCGGTCGACAAGCCGTAGATGATCGCGATGATCAGCATCAAGACCGGCGCGCTGATCGGCTGTGGGGTGAAGTTCAGAAGGGTGGCGCCGTTGCCGTCGACGAAGATCCACGTGAGGATGCCGAGAGTCGCGCCGAGACCGAGCGCGCTCATCAACGCAGCCTTGATCGGCAGTACCAGCGAACCGAACGTCAAGAACATCAGGATCGTGGTGGTGACCAAGACGAGCAAGATCATCCACGGCATCAGGTTCAGCAGCGTATCGATACTGTCGGCCATCAGTGCGGGCTGACCGGTGACATACATCGTGACGCCGTCGGGTACCGCGATCGAGCGCAGGTAGTCGATCGTCGGCTCGGCGTTGTTTGTGGGATCGAGCAGGGTCGCCGAGGTGCGGAACACCTCGGGGTTGGTCGGCGACTTTGTCGGTACCTCGAAGGGGCCGACCAGCCCGGGCGCTTGGTTGGCTTCCTTCCAGACCTTGCCGATCGCGTTGGTGTTGTCCGAGACGAAGACCAGCTGGATCGGGTCGGTCTTCTTCTGCGGGAAGACTTCGTAGAAGTGCTCGAGTGCGGACCGGGTCGGATTGTCCGGCGGGAGGTACTTCTCGTTGATACCGCCGAACGACAGATCCTTGACCGGGATGATCAGCAGGAGCAGGCCGATCGTGATCGGGATGGCGATCTTGAGTGGATGCCGCATGACCCAGCGGGTCATATTGCCCCAGAAGCCGTTCTCGACCTGCTCGGCGGTCTTGGTCTTGCGGAAGCGCTTGAGACCGAGCATGTCGACGCGCGGGCCGAGCACGGCCAGCATCGCGGGCAGGATCGTCACCGCCGTCAGTGCCGCGAGGGAGACGGTGGCGATGGTGCCGTAGGCGACGGACCGCAGGAAGCCCTGCGGGAAGATCAGGATGCCGCCGAGGCTGGCGATGATCATCGTCGCGGAGAACACGACTGTTCGCCCAGCGGTCATCACCGATCGCCGAACGGCGGCGCGCGTGCTGTAGCCCTCGGCTATTTCTTCACGGAAACGGCTGACGATGAACAGGCCGTAGTCGATCGCGAGACCGAGACCGATCATCGAGACGACACCGGTGACAAAGGAGTTGACCTCGGTGAAGTTGGTCAGCACCATGACGAGGCCGGTTGCGCCGAGGATGGTCAGACCACCGATGATCAGTGGCAGGGCGGCCGCGACGATGCCGCCGAAGATGAAGAACAGCAGGATCGCCACCGCGGGAATGGCCAGCACTTCCATCCGCTTGGAGTCGTGCGTGATGGTGTCGTTGAGCGTGACCGCGATGGCCTGCAGGCCCGAGACCTCCACGTCGACGCCGGGGATGTAGAAGACGTCCGCCACGGTGCGGTAATTGGCCATCATGGTGGTGTCGTTGTCACCGGCGATGGCGATCGACGCGAACGCGTGCTTCTTGTCCTTGGACCCGAACGCAGAGGGCACGGCCTGCGCGTCGCCCACCTTCCAATAGGTGGCGTTGATCTTGGCGATCTGATCGGGATATTTGGCGACGACCCCGGCCAGGCTGTCGACAACCTTCTTCGAGAACTCCGGATCATCGATCGTCTTGCCCTCAGGAGCGTTGTACATGACGATCACGTCCGCCAAGTGGTCGCGCCCGTATGACCCGTCGGCGATCTGCGCGCCCTGCACCGACTCCGAGCCAGGATCGAACCAGCCACTCTGGCTCAGTCGAGGGCCGAGCCCCATGCCGTAGGCGCCCAGCGCCAACATCGCCGCACCGACGACAACGATGACGGCGAAGCGGAAACGGTAGACCAGATCGCCCCAGCGGGTGAACACTTAAGCGACTCCTTGACCAGGGCGAGAAGTGAGTAGCGCAGACAGCGGCCGGAACGGCTGCAGCCAAGCGCCCTCGTCGGGCAGCGACTCGAGACTCACCCGCGGTAGCGGTTCGCGGAACACGCCGGGGATGTCCTCGAGGTCGACGAACCCGAGGGTATCCGAAGTGACCGCCCAACTCGCGTGCTCACGGAATCCGAGCACCTGAGCTGGGATTCCCTTGGCCGCGATGGCTTCCAGGGGTTCACGGAAGGCTTGGCCGTCGGCCGAGGCGACCATGATGCCGGCTAGACCACCGTCGCGTTGCCGGGTCGCGATGTGCGCGAGCATGTCGGCGTCGACATCGGAGTCTTCGTCGATCTTGGGCTTGGCGAACACCGCGAAACCGACATTGCGCAGCGCTTCCACCCACGGGCGGACCACGTCGGCGGTGCCGGGCGCGATATTGGTGAAGACGGTGGCCTCGGCCTCGATGCGCCCCTTGGAGGCGACCGAGATCTCGGCGGTGCGGGCCAGCAACCAGCGGCCGAGGGCGTCGAAGCGGGGGCGATAAGCGGCGGTGGGACGTCCACCGAGGATGGCGCCGAGCCCCATGTCGAGGTTCGGCGCGTCCCAGACCAGCAGGACGCGTCGAACATCGGAACCGCTCAACGCCTCGGAACCGGAGCCTGCCTGGGCGGGCACCGGCATCTCGGGGGCGATCTCACTCACGCTCATCTGTCGATCTTCCCCCATATGAACTCGTTGATGGCGCTACCGGCACGCAGGCCTTTGCCTTCGAACTTGGTGACGGGCCGTTCGAAACCGATCGGCGCGGTAGTGCGGTTGGCGGCGCTGTCGCCGCCGGTGGTGTCGTTCAGGCCGGTGAACAGCGGTTCCTTGGAGCCTACTTCGAGAATATGCTCGGCGTAATCCGCGTGGTCGGTGGCCACGTGCAGCACGCCGCCGGGCTTGAGTCTGCTGGCGATCAGGGCGAAGGTCGGCGCCTGGAGCAGCCTGCGCTTGTGGTGGCGGGCCTTCGGCCACGGGTCGGGGAAGAACACCCGAACACCGATCAGCGACTCCGGGGCAACCATGTTCTCCAGGACATCCACGGCGTCGCCGCGCAGCAACCGGATGTTCTCGATCTCCTCGCGCTCGATCTGCTGGACCAGCTGGGCAAGTCCGGGCTGATACACCTCGATGCCGATGAGATTCAGGTGCGGTTCGGCCTTCGCCATGGCCGCTGTCGCCGTGCCGGTGCCGGTACCGATCTCGATCACCAGCGGCGCCTCGCGCCCGAACCAGGCGTCGGCTTCGACCGGATCGTTGGACACATCGCGCCCGATCACCGGCCAGGTGCGGTCCCATGAGGTCTGCTGATTCGGCGTCAGCGCGCCTCGCCGCGAGCGGAAGCTCGTGACGCGCGGGTACAGCCGGGAGCCGGTGAGCGAGCGCCTGCCCGCGTCGTTCGGCATCTCCGACAGCTTGTGGCTGGTCGGCTCGGCGTGGTTGGCGGCGTCGTTCACGTCGTCCATTGTCCAGCATGCGCGCAGCTGCGTCGCAGGCGAGTTCGGGGGACCGCTGATCCGCCCAGGTCGGCAGAAGGTTCGCCCCGCCCCGGCTCGGCGCGGATCTGACACAATGCCCTGCGAAAAGGGGGTGCGCGCAATGCCGACAGCCACTGAATTCGCACAGACACGACCCGCGGACCAGCTCGACGCGCTGATCGCGGTTCTAGGTGCAGGTCGCGGGGGTGATCCGGGGATCGCCGAACAGCTCGCCGCGGCGGCTGCGCGCCGTCGTCGTCCGCTGCACATCCAGATCACCGGGCGTGCGCTGAGCGGGCGGACCACCGTGATGGCCGCGCTGGCCTTGTTGTCGGCGCAGGAGACCGCGCCGGTCGATCAGCCCGAGCTGCCCGACCCGGTCCTCGACGGCGATCTGGTCATCTACGTGCTGGCCGGCGCGCCGCAGGCCGCCGACTATCGTCTGCTCGCGACCGTGCCGCAGGGTCGCGGCGTGGTGGTGCTCAACAAGGCCGACGCGGTGGGCGCGCGCTGGGGTGAGGCCGTGGCCGCGGCACAGCGGCACGCGCAGGAACTCGGCCTGCCGATCGTGCCGATCGTCGCCTCGGTCGCCGCCAGGACCAGGTCGGGGGCGGTGAGCGCCGAGGATCTGAGCGATCTGCGCAGGCTCGCGGTCGGCCCCGATGTGCCGTCGGTGCTCGCCGCCGATCTGTTCATCGGCGTCGGCTCCGACCAGGAAGCGCGCAGGCGGTTGATCGCCAACTGGGATCTCTACGGCGTGGACTGCGCGCTGTCGGCCCTGCGCGCCGATCCCGATCTGCCCGCGTCGGCGATCATCCAGATCCTGCACTCCGCGAGCGGGATCGATCCGCTGCACAAGCTGGTCCACCGCCGGTACGAGCAGGTGGAAGCAGTGCGCGGCGGCGAACTGCTCGACGAGCTGACCCGCCTGGCCGCCCGCGCGGTCCCCGGCGACGGTGGCCGCGCGCGAGAACTGATCGAGCAGTATCTCACCGGAGACGAGGCGCTCTGGGCCGGTCTGTGCGCCGGATTGGCCTGTCCGCAGGTCTCCCACCTGGCCGCGGGCTACCCGTCACCCGCGCCCGGCGACGCCGACGAGGCGCTCGCCCGCGCCACCCGCTGGCGTGCCGTCGTGTCCAGCGACATGCCCCCCGCTGCCAGGCGAGCCGCGCTGCGCGTTCACAACGGCTATGTCAGAGCCTGGGAGCGGATGTCCAGTGCAGGCCTCTGAGGTCCCGCCCGGCCAACGCTCGGCCGTCGACGACCCCGGTGTCCTACCCGAGGCGGTGGACGCGGTGATCGACCGGTGGAATCCGCAGGGTGGCGCCCTGCTCCGGGCGATGGCCGCCGCGGGGGAGGGCAGCAGCGTCGACTTCTACGCCCCCGACGACGCCAACACCACCCTGCTGCGCACCGAACTCGCCCGCTTCGAACCCCATATCGACCTGGCCGATCCGACCGTGGGCAACGACCCGGCCGCGGCGCTCATCCTGTTCGACGCGGGCAGTGTCCTCGGCGCCGACATGTTCGCCCTGATCGACCGTCTGCGCGCCGCCGATCAGCGAATCCTGCTCGCCATGAACGGCTTTCACGCCTATCAGGACTGGCGCGCGACCCGCGACCGCAACCTGGAACTGCTCGCCGCGCGTGGCATCACCGACCTCGACATCGTCGCCGTCTCGGCCCGGCTGGCCGCCGCCGCCCGCGCCACCGACGATTCGGCCCTGCTCGATCGCTCCGGCGTGGCCGGACTGCACGCCACCCTGGCCGCGGCCACCGCGAAGGGACCGGCCGACGGTGCCCAGCGCCGCGCCGTCGTCCGCACCCGGGTACTCGCCGACACCAGGGCGAGAATCGACGAACAGATCACCGCACTGCGCTCCGGCACGGACACCGCACGGATCAGGGAGGAACGCATCGGACTGGTCGCCGAGCGCGACGGCGGCCGCCAGACCGGCCTCGCCGCCGTGCGCAGCCAGGTGCAGCTCGCCCGCGTCGACCTGACCACCGAGCTCGGCGCGATGGTGCGCGCGCTACACACCCGATCGCGCGCCGAACTCGACCGCTGCGACCGCGCCGAACTGCGCGCCTACCCACAGCGTTTGCAGCAGGCGGCCGGTGAACTATCGGTCTCGGTCGACGCCGTCATCGACGCACGGGTCAGCGAGGCGGCGCGCCGGATCGGTACCGCCGCGCCGACCACCCGGCGCCGCGATCCGGCGCCGCGAGTCGGTCCGGATCCCGGTAAGAGACACCGAGGTGTCGAAGATCACCTCATGATCGCCCTCGGCGCGTCGGCCGGCGTCGGCCTCGGCCGATTGATCGTGGCGCCGCTGTCGCTGGTCCCGACACTCGACGTGGCGAGCGTTCCGGTGACGCTGCTGCTCGGCGCGGGCGCGGCCTACTGGGTCGTGCGCGCCCGCGGCCAGCTCGCCGAACGCAACCACATGGCCCAGTGGGTCTCCGAGGCATTGGTGAACGTCAAAGCCCAGCTCGAACAGCGTGTCGCGGGAGTGCTCGTGGACATCGAGGCCGAACTGGCCGAGCACGTGGTGCGGGAATCGACCGCGCGGGCCGTGGCCGTGGATCGGCGTGTCACCGAGCTCGACGCGCTCGCGCGCAGGCTCGTCGCCGAGCGTCCCGCACAGCTGACGGCCTGTGAGCGTGACATCGCCACGCTCGATCGACTGTGAGCGTGGGATTGACCGATACACCTGTGGGTACCTGTTAGGGAGCCCGATGCCATATCGGTCGTCATATCGCGTTAACCTTGAGGCAGGAACCTGGGCGTCCGCTCTTGCCAGTCGATGCGCGGCCACCGTCCGTGTACGGCCTTCCTAGCCGTCTATCGGGGTTGTGCGACGGTTGGTCACTGCGGACGCCTTACCCGCCCATGGTGGCGATCGATGGATCGAACAACCGCCCATCTCAGGAGAGTTTTCATGACCTCAGCGACCATTCCTGGTCTTCGTGGATCCGACGGCACGGCGCCGACCGAGCACAGTGAACTGCTCGCCTGGGTACAGGAAGTCGCAGAGCTCACTCAGCCCGATCGCGTGGTCTGGGCCGACGGCTCCGACGCGGAATGGGATCGCCTGACCACTCAGCTGGTCGAGGCAGGCACCTTCAAGCAGCTCGACGAGAAGAAGAAGCCCAACTCCTTCCTCGCGCTGTCCGATCCTTCCGATGTGGCCCGTGTCGAATCGCGCACCTACATCTGTTCCGCCACCGAGGCCGACGCCGGTCCGACCAACAACTGGGTCGACCCCGCCGAGATGCGCGCCACCATGACCGAGCTGTACCGCGGCTCGATGAAGGGCCGCACCATGTACGTGGTGCCGTTCTGCATGGGCCCGCTCGGCGCCGAGGACCCCAAGCTGGGCGTGGAGATCACCGACTCCGAGTACGTGGTCGTCTCGATGCGCGTGATGACCCGCATGGGCCAGGCCGCGCTCGACAAGCTGGGCGCCGACAAGCCGTTCGTGAAGGCGCTGCACTCCGTGGGCGCGCCGCTGGCCGAGGGCCAGGCCGACGTGCCGTGGCCGTGCAGCGACACCAAGTACATCACCCACTTCCCCGAGGACCGTGAGATCTGGTCCTTCGGTTCGGGCTACGGCGGCAACGCGCTGCTGGGCAAGAAGTGCTACTCGCTGCGCATCGCCTCGGCGATGGCCCACGACGAGGGCTGGCTGGCCGAGCACATGCTGATCCTCAAGCTGATCTCGCCCGAGAACAAGAACTACTACGTCGCCGCCGCGTTCCCGAGCGCCTGTGGCAAGACCAACCTCGCGATGATCCAGCCGACCATCCCCGGCTGGCGCGCGGAGACCCTGGGTGACGACATCGCCTGGATGCGTTTCGGCAAGGACGGTCAGCTCTACGCGGTGAACCCGGAGTTCGGCTTCTTCGGCGTCGCGCCGGGCACCAACCACAGCTCCAACCCCAACGCGATGGCCACCATCGACGCGGGCAACACCGTGTACACCAACGTCGCCCAGACCGACGACAACGATGTGTGGTGGGAGGGTCTCGAAGGCGACCCGCAGCACCTGATCGACTGGAAGGGCAACGACTGGACCCCCGAGTCGGAGGGCCACGCCGCGCACCCGAACTCGCGCTACTGCACCCCGATGTCGCAGTGCCCGACCCTCGCGCCGGAGTGGGACGACCCGCAGGGCGTGCCGATCTCGGCCATCCTGTTCGGCGGTCGCCGCAAGACCACCGTTCCGCTGGTGACCGAGTCGTTCGGCTGGGAGCACGGCGTGTTCATGGGCGCCACCATGGGCTCGGAGCAGACCGCCGCCGCCGAGGGCAAGGTCGGCACCGTCCGTCGCGACCCGATGGCGATGCTGCCGTTCCTCGGCTACCACGTGGGCGACTACCTCAACCACTGGATCGACCTCGGCAAGAACGCCGACGCGAACAAGCTGCCGAAGATCTTCTACGTGAACTGGTTCCGTCGTGGCGACGACGGCCGCTTCCTGTGGCCCGGATTCGGTGAGAACTCCCGCGTGCTGGAGTGGATCGTCGGCCGTATCGAGGGCCGCTCGGGCGCCACGGCCACCGCGGTCGGCAACGTGCCCTCCGCCGCCGATCTCGACCTGGACGGCCTCGACGTGGTCGCCGCCGATGTCGACGAGGCACTCGCGGTGAACGCCGACGAGTGGCGCAAGGAGATCCCGTCGATCGAGGAATGGTTCGAGTTCGTCGGCGACAAGCTGCCTTCGGGCGTGCGTGACGAGTTCGAGGCACTCAAGGAGCGCCTGGGCTGACCCCCCGAACACAAAAACCGCCCGTACCGTTTCGGTACGGGCGGTTTTGCTTGTCCACAGTTCGTCCGACGATTCCCGCGAACTCTTTATGGGTACATCTGTCTGTGATCAGAGCGTCGCTGGTGGTGTCAGCGCAACTGTCGCTTATATTCCTCTCGAGCTGAAACCCCTGCGAGACTCCTGCACCGCCACGCGGTCAACGACGAGATCGACGCTGAGAGGTGGTTTGACGCATGACCGATCTGGTGACCGGATTCGAGTCCGACACCTATTCGAGCACGCCCATGCAGCGCGTGGCGGGCCGACTGGAGCGGGTCCTGCCCCCGGGCTGGCGGGTCGAGGTCGTCGACCTACCTGCCCGGGGTGATGTGGCCGCGCAGCCGGTTCTCCGGGTCCATATGCCGGAAAACTAGGAGGCTGAGTCGGTCCAGCGGAGTGATGCGCACGCGTTGGTGTGAGTGCGCATGTCGGACTACTCGGCGGTCCAGCCCATGGGCATCAGGACCGACTTCTGCTCACAGAACGCGTCGAGGCCCTCGGGGCCGTTCTCGCGGCCGATGCCCGAGTTCTTGTAGCCACCGAACGGTGCGGTCGGGTCGAAGGCGTACCAGTTGATCGCGAAGGTACCGGTGCGGATCCGGGCCGCGACCTCGGCGCCGTGCTCGATATCGGTGGTCCACACCGAACCGGCCAGGCCGTAGTCGGAGTCGTTGGCGATGGCGATGGCCTCGTCCTCGGTCTCGTACGGGATCACCGAGAGCACCGGGCCGAAGATCTCCTCCTGGGCGATGGTGCTGGAGTTGTCGACGTCGGCGAAGATCGTCGGCTCGACGAACCAGCCGCGGTCCACGCCCGCCGGCCTGCCGCCGCCGAGCACCAGCCGCGCGCCCTCGGCCTTGCCCTTGGCGATGTAGCCCTCCACGCGGTCACGCTGCTTTTCGCTGATCAGCGGGCCGAGCTGGGTGGCGGGATCGGTCGGATCACCGGTCTGCATGGTCTTGACGTGCGCGACCAGCGCCTCGACGATCTCGTCATAGCGACTGCGCGGCGCGAGGATTCGGGTCTGCGCGACGCAGCCCTGTCCGCTGTTCATCAGCCCGGAGAACGCGAGCACGGGAATGCTCGCGGCGAGGTCGACGTCGGGCAGCACGATGGCGGCCGACTTGCCGCCGAGCTCCAGCGACACGGTCTTGAGCTGCGCACCGGCCAGCGCGGCCAGCTTCCTGCCGACCGGGGTGCTGCCGGTGAAGGTCACCTTGTCGACGCCGGGGTGGCCCGCGAGGTATTCACTGGCCTCGGCGTCGGCGGGCAGCACCGAGAGCACGCCGTCGGGCAGGCCCGCCTCGGTGAAGAGGTCGGCGAGGATGTTCGCGGTCAGCGGAGTCAGTGGCGACGGCTTGAGCACCACAGTGCAGCCGGCCAGCAACGCGGGTCCGAGTTTGTTCGCGGCGAGGAACAACGGGACATTCCAGGCGGTGATCGCGGCGACGACACCGCGGGGTTCCCGTGAGACACGCGAGGTTCCGAACAGGCCGACTCGAGTCTCGTTCCAGGCGAACGTCTTCGCGAGCTCGGTGAGTGCGTCGAGTGCCGCGACGGCGGGAATCTGGTTGAGTGTCAAGGCCGCTAACGTCGGCGCGCCCATCTCCGCGGTGAGCGCGGCGAGCAATTCCGGCGAACGCTGCTCGATCAGGCGCGCAACCTTGGTGAGTACCTCCGCTCGTTCCAGTGGAGGTGTGGATGGCCACGGCCCGCTGTCGAACGCGTCGCGCGCCGCGGCGACCGCGGCGTCGACATCGGCGTTCGTTACCGCCGGCACGCTGCCGACGGTCTCCTCCGTTGCAGGGGAGACCACCGAAATGCGGTCACTACCGGCCGGGGTGGTCCACTTCCCGCCGATGAACAGACTGTCGTAGTGCATGAGAACACGTTACAGTTTTGCGGGCGAATTGTCTGCAACCTGTTCTAATTCGCTGCGGCGCAACGACTGTGAAGATTGCGAATTCCAACCTGTCGGTTCGCTTTTCGGGGAAACGCACTATTGCGTTCCGGTGGTGAAAAGGGGATGCTTTAGCTACTGATCAGCTCGCTCGATTCATCGGACATTAACAGCGAATTGGGGAGACCGACTCATGGCTGTGCAAGTGATCGGCCGATCGTTGATGACCAGCGACCAGACCGACCATCAAGCGAAAAGTGTGGGCAGTGGCGGATGGGTTGTCTCATTCCTGCCGGGCCGCACACTCACGATCGAGCAGGCGACTGCCGCTATCCAGGCCGCTGAGGCGGTCGCGATGGTCGGCGCGCTGGCCGATCAGGTCGGCCTGACCACGTTGGAGACCGTAGGCCTGGCGATTCAGGAATCGCCGTGGGTCAGGGTGTTGCCCGAGCCGATGCGGAGGTCGCGGCGCTTGAGCTGGCTGGCGTGATCATGCTTTGGTAGCCACCACGACCAGATTGCTGACCAGTAGCTCGCGAATGACCGGAACTCGGACGAGCCACCAGGCCCAGTGTGGGTGATAACGCGGGAAAATAGTCCGCACGTCGGCTGAAGTCGTTGCTGCCCAGTGCAACCCATCGGCCGCGGTCACCGCGAACAGTGATCGGCCGAACCTGTTCTTCGGTTCGTGTCCGTTCTTGCGCCGGTACCGGCGGGCCGCGTACTCGCCACCGAGGTAGTGCCAGAGACCGGTCTCGTGCCCACCGAACGGTCCGTGCCACACCGTGTACGAGTACACGATGAGGCCGCCGGGCTTGGTCACCCGCACCATCTCGTCCGCCATCAGCCACGGCTGCGGCACGTGTTCGGCGACGTTGGAGGAGAAGCAGACGTCGAAGGAGTTGTCGAGGAACGGCAGTGCCATCCCCGATCCGCGTACCGAACCCGACACCCGCAGCCCGGCCGCGTGCATCTCCGACGGGTCGGGCTCCACCGAGACGTAGCGCGCGCCCACCGCGGTGAACTCGTCGGCGAAGTAGCCGGGGCCGCCGCCCACGTCGAGGACGACGGTGCCGGTGAGATCGCGGCCGGTGATGTCGGCGTAGAAGTCGCCGATCAGCTCCGCGCTGTCGGTGGCGATGCCGCCGTAGAAGCGGGCCGGGTCGGACTGCTCGAAGCGGAAGCTGGTGAGCAGGCGCAGCGAGCGGCGCAGAGTGGCCCGGCGCGCGAACCTCGATCGGTCGCGTCGATGGACGGGCTGCTCGGTTGTCGGCTGGGTGGCGATCGGCACGGGCAGGAGTTTATGGGCAGACCCTTCGGTCGCGGCTGGTGGTGGGGGCGTTGGGTGGTGGGGGTGGAGATTGGTGGGGGTGGAGATCGGTGGGGGTGGAGATCGGTGGGGTCTTGGCGCAATCACCTGTTTCGGCGTTGTGGAGTCGGAAGAACTGACTGGACGGGGTTCGATTGGGTGATTGCGCCGGGTTCGTCTTCACGGGGTCAGCTCGGGTGCGACGGGCTGATCTGGGCGGGCGGGGTCGATACAGCCGTGTTGCGTGGAGCACACCCGCTAGTGTGGGGGCCGACGTTTGTCTGCCACCGAACCGAATGCGAGCCCCGACCGTGCGTGAAGTCCTCCTACTCTGCTGGCGTGACACCGGGCACCCACAGGGTGGCGGCAGCGAACGGTATCTGGAGCAGGTAGGCGCCCAGCTGGCCGCGCGTGGCATCAAGGTCACCCTGCGGACGGCGGGTTACCCGGGTGCCCCCAAACGTGAGCGGATCGACGGCATCGACATCAGTCGCGCGGGCGGCCGATTCACCGTCTATCCCCGCGCGCTCGCCGCCATCGTGGCCGGTCGGCTCGGTATCGGCCCGCTGCGCGGCCTGCGCCCCGACGTCGTGATCGACACCCAGAACGGCATTCCCTTCTTCGCCACCACGACGGGTGTGCCCTCGGTGGTGCTGGTGCACCACGGGCACCGTGAGCAGTGGCCGGTCGCCGGTCGCCTGGTCGGGCGGATCGGCTGGTGGATCGAATCCACGCTGTCCCCGCGCGTGCACCGCGACAACCAGTACCTCACCGTGTCGCTGCCGTCGGCCGAGGAGCTGTCGGCGCTCGGTGTGGACCGTGAGCGCATCGCCGTGGTCCGCAACGGTGCCGAACCGGTCCCCGCCGCGGTCGTCCCCGGCGACGACGCCACCCGCGCCACCCACCCGCGAATCGCGGTCCTGTCGCGCCTCGTCCCGCACAAGCAGATCGAAGACGCCCTCACCGCGGTCGCCCACCTGCGCGAACGCTTCCCCGACGTGCACCTCGACGTCATCGGCGACGGCTGGTGGGCCCCCAACCTGCGCGCCTGCGCCGACGCACTCGGCATCGCCGACGCCGTCACCTTCCACGGCCACGTCGACGAACGCCGCAAGCACGAGATCCTCTCGACGGCCTGGGTCCACGTGATGCCCTCGCGCAAGGAAGGCTGGGGCCTGGCCGTCATCGAAGCCGCCCAGCACGGCGTCCCCACCATCGGCTACCGCAGTTCCCGAGGTCTCACCGACTCCATCGTCGACGGCGTCACCGGCCTGCTGGTCGACGACGCCTCCGCCCTGGCCGCGGCCGCCGGCGACCTCCTGGCCGACCCGGATACCCGCCTGGTGATGGGCGAGAAGGCCAGAGCCCGTGCCAACGAGTTCTCCTGGGAACAGACGGGCGCCGGTGTCTTCGAGGTCCTCGCCGCCGCCGCGCGCGGCCGCACCGTCAGCGGATTGGTCTCCCCGGCCCGGGTCTAGTCGACTCGGTGACCCGCTGCCTCTCGATCTGCTCGCCGGGCGCCCGTCCGGTCCGGGCGCACGGCCGCGGCGATCAGTCCGGTGAGTAGCAGGGCCGCCCAGAGCAGGTGGGCCGCGGCGGAGGTTCGGCGCTGGGCCGGGGTGGCGATGTCGAGAAGGGTGGGGGAAGGCACGCGGTAGAGGGCCAGGTCTTTGTCCTGGTACTTCAATTCGGCCGTGGTGAGAGTTTTCTCGGCGGCACCGAGCGGGCCGGGGGTGGTGCGTTCGATCAGAATCCAGCCGACGCCGAGGGCCGCTAGTTCGGTGGCCGGGGCACCTTCGAGGAGCGCTTGCTCGACGGTGCGGGCGCGGTTGCCCTCGCCGGTCACCGCGTAGCCGCGGACTCGGAGTTCGCCGGTCTGCAGGACATCGTTGGGGAGGATGCGGGGAGCCGGGTCGAGGACGGGAGCTGTTCCGCTGTAGGGGAATCGGCGGAACATCCCGGCGGGAAGTACCGCTATGTCGCCGGGAGCGTCGATGTGGTCGACCACCTGTTGCCAGCCCGCGGGGTAGTGGACGGGGCGCACGGCGCCACCGACTCCCCAGGCGAGGTCGGCCAGCGGGAGGGTGACCAGAAGAATGAAAAGGATTGCGGCGGGGCGAAATCCGGTCCGGCCCTCGCGAATTTCCGGGTGTCCTTCGGCGGCAGAAGCTTCCGGGTCGTTGGCCAGTACTCGGCGGACTGCCACGGTGACGGTTCGGCACGCGGCCGCCGCGCACAGCGCGTAGGCGGGCATGGCCAACGCCACGTACTTCTGCGTATCCCGCAGCAGCCCGGCCCCGGGAACGTGCACCACCAGCCATTCTCCGGCGGCCAGCCCCCAGCTGGTCGCGCCGAGGGCGGGCAGCACGATCGCCACCGCCGCGATCACCAGCAGCGCTCGCCCGTCACGTCCGAGCGCCCATACCGCCCGCACCCCGCACGCGACGATGCCGAGCAGCAAGAGTGTGCCGAGCAGGGCGAGCGGGGTCGTGCGGCTCGCGGGGACCGCTTCGCCGTTCCAGATCCCGCCGAGCCCGGCGAGGCTGCCGAGCGTGCCGAGCCACGGTTCGGCTCGTGCCGCGAACGCCGAGACGCCGGCCGGGTCCGACGGCTCGGCCCCCGATCCGAGCGCGGTCGCGGTCAGCCAGGGCGCGCAGGTCACGATCCACAGCGCGACGGCGGGGAGGAAGGCCCGCCGCCCGACCAGTGCGAGCCCGATCACCGCGGCCAGCAACGAGCCGGTCGGCGTCAGCCCGGCAGCGGCGAAACTCGCGGTCAGTGCCGCCCATCCACCGAGAGACGCGGCGAATCCGAATCGGCTGCCCGCCCCCGCGTCTTCGCCGGATTCTGTACTGCTGGTGGCTGTTCGGATGCGTGCGGCGGCGAGCGCGGTCCACGGGAGGGCGGCGTAACCGGCGAGCAGGCTCCAGTGGCCTTGGAGAAGTCGTTCCGCGACATAGGGATTCCACAGCGCGAGGGTCGCGGCGACCAATTGCGCTCCGGTAGAAGCGGAGACCAAGCGTCGCGCGAGTACCGCCGCGCCGTATCCGGCCGACCACAGCGCGACGATCAGGATCGCCTTCACGAGAATTCCGCCGTCGATCACCGGCGAGAGCACGGCGAGCACGGCGTCCTGCGGAACGGCGCGGGGTGCGGCCGCGCCCACGCCGAGTGCCGAATCGGTGAGGAAGGAGCGGGGCGTGCTCACTGCGTCGCGCAGCAGCAGGTAGCCCGATCCGGCGAGCGGTCCGACGATGATCATCGTGAGCAGAGCGCAGTATCCGGCCACCAAGGCCCTTGCTCGCCCGCTACTCGTCACGTCCACGCACCTTACGTCCCGTCGGGCTTCGCCGTGGCCGGGGTCGAATAGGCGCTGTTCGGGGCCGAATCGCTCGAAGGTGAGTCCGCCTGGACTCACATTTTCGGGGTAGGCGTGATGGCGAACACAGTGAAGTGCGACCATGAGGCGTGTCCTCAGTCCGCCGCCCGCCTGTCGTTGCCGATCTGACCTGGGTGACGGCCGGCGCCATGACCGCCAACGTCGCCGGGTACCTGCTGCAATTGCTGGCCGCGAGCTGGTTGGGAGTCGAGGGATACAGCGAGTTCGCGAGTCTGCTCGCAGTGCAGTTGCTGTGCGCGGTCCCCGCCCTTGCCATGCAGAACGTGGTGGCGAGGGAGGTGGTGCGCGGGGCGTCGTTACGCGCGGTGCGAGCGATGATGTGGCGGTGTGCCGCGTTGGTCGCCGCCGTCGCGGTGGTGCTGATTCCGGTGGTGGCCGTGGTGCTCGACGTCGGCGTGTGGGCCGCTGCCGCCGCCCTCGGCGCGGCGCCCGCGTTGGTGATCCTCTCGGGTGAGCAGGGAATCCTGCAGGGCGGCAATCACTTCCGCGCGCTCGCCACGGTGCTCGCGATGGCGGGTACGGCGCGGGTGGCGCCCGCGCTGCTCGCGCTGGCCTTGGGCGGCGGTGCTGCCGGTGCGTTGTGGGCGGGGGCGGGGGGCATCGTCGGCGCGGCGATCGTCGCCGGTCGCATCGCCCGCTCGACGACCGGGTCGGCGGATCCACCGACCGATGGCAGCGGCGATGCCGGAAACAGCCGGGAACCGATGACCAAGACCGTCGGCGTCCTTCCCGTGTTGCGTGCCGTGCAGGTGCAGGCGGCGCTGATGGCGCTGTCCTCGGTCGACCTGATCGTGGTTCGCATCGTCCTCGACGAGGTCGACGCGAGCCGCTACTCGCTGGGCACCATCGCCACCAAGATCGCGTTCTGGCTGCCGCAGGCGGTCGGCGTCGTGCTGTATCCCCGGATGGCCCAGCCCACCCATTCCGCCCGTGCGATTCGCGACGCCCTCTCGGTGCTCTCGGTGATCGGCGTCGTCGCGGTGCTGGGCGCCGCGCTGGCTGCCCCGTTGGCCCCCCTGTTCGCCGGTGCCGACTACGCCCCCATTCAGGGCATGCTGTGGCTGTTCGCCCTGCACGGTGCGATCCTGGCGGTCCTCCAGGGCGCTCTGCTCTCGGCCATCGCGGTCGAACGCACCGCCTTGGCCGCCGTTACCTGGCTCGGCCTGGCCGTCGAGGTGACCCTGATGCTCGCCTTCGCCCGCACGATCGAATCCCTGATCGGCACGGCTGTCTCCGTAGCCGCGGTCACCACCACGATCGTCGCCGTCGTCGTTCTTCGCGCGGCCCGCACCCACCTGGCTCCGGCCGACCCGGTCCTGCACTGACCGAACCGGCCGGTTTCGCCCGAGGTGTCCCCGGAAACACAACAGCCCCGGCCGAAGACCGGGGCTGTTGTAGAGCGTGTCCGTCTAGGGACGCTTGTCGATGTCGATCTGCTCGGTAGGCGCGTCGTAGTCCCCACGGGGGAACTGCGTTGTCGGCGCGTCGTCGCCGTCCCACCGAGTAGCCGTGGTGTCATCCGGCGCGGCCGTGGGGGCGGGCGTCGGACGCGATCCTCGCGGACTCGCATGAGCCGCAGTGCCACCGCCGCGCAGTCCGAGGAACAACCCCGCCAGCAGCGCCAGCACGCCCAGCACGCCGAACACGATCGGCACCACACGCCCGAACAGCGAGAGCTTGTCAGTGTTCTCCTTGGCGATGGCGATCTGCGACTCGACGGTCGCCTCGTCGAACACCAGGTGCGACTTCAGCGCGGTGACCTCGGGCTTGTCCCCGGACCGCGCGTAGAACAGGTGGATCGATTCCCCACCCTTGATCACGGTGCCGGTCTGCGGCTCGACCCACAGGTCACGCACGTTGGTGTAGTAGCGCGTCATGGTGACGGGGGTGTCGCCACCCTCCACGCCCCACTTGGCGGCCGGGAGGGTAAGCCGGTTGGTCGGCGACTGCACGACGTCCCAGGTGCTGGTGACCGGCGCCTCCATCTGGAAGTGGTACACCTTCATGTTGTTGATCTCGGTCTCTTCGATGAAGTTCGCGTCGAAGGACTTTCGCACGTTGATGTCGAAGTACGGGTAGGTCTTCTTCTCGGTGCCGATCGGGAAGCGGTAGCCGATGCCGGTGTGCTGCACCGGCTCCATGACGCTGCCGTCCTTGTTCACGGTCACCGCGATCGACCCGTTGGGGTCGGTGTCCACCGGCATGCCGGTGGTGCGCGAGATGGTGACGCGGTCGATGGCGGCGGTGAGCAGGCCGGTATCGCCCTGCACGTCGGTGCGCCGCAGTGTCTGACCTGCCTGCAGCGTCATCTCGTCGGCGTCGGAGGGCTCCTCGACGGTGACGAAACGCTGGGAGATCAGCGGCACATCCTTGTTCACCACGGCGGCACCGTCACCGGAGGTCAACGACTTGGAGTCGAGGACGAGGCTCTCCTCGCCCTTCTGATTCTCCGCGATCGTCGTGATCTCGAGATCGAGTGGAGTCTTGGCGACTTTGCTCACCGTGTAGGTGGGGATCATCAGCGCGGCGACGAGTAACGCCGCGCCCAGACCCACGAGCACGCAGGCGACCGTTCTTCTGGTACCGGCACTCAGTGCCATGCAAACTCTCCTCGTCGTTCGAACACGGATGGCCCGGTGGTCTGGTATTGCACCACAGGCACTCGTGAGCCCCGACACTAACAGCCCAGGCCGCGAAGGTGCGGTGCTGTGCCGTGGAAATCGCCGACACGGCAGACTGGACCCCGATGACGACCGCCACCGCTCCCGTTTCGCGCCCGCGCGCCTTCATTCCCGCCCTCGAAGGGATGCGCGGGATGGCGGCGCTCGGTGTGCTGGTCACCCACGTCGCGTTCCAGACCGGAACGACCGGGATGCCGGTCCTCGGCCCGATCCTGGAACGCTTCGATATGGCGGTCGCGGTGTTCTTCGCGCTGTCGGGTTTCCTGCTGTGGCGCCCACACGCGGCGGCCGCGCACGGGCTCGGCCGCGCACCGCGGACCTCTCGCTACCTGTTGCACCGGGTGGCCAGGGTGATGCCCGCGTACTGGGTCGTCGTGGTGTTCGTGCTGCTGTTGCTGCCCGGCGCGGCGCATTCGGCGAACCTGCGGGTGTGGGTGTCGAATCTGTTCCTGCTGCAGGTGTTCGTGCCGTTGACATTGACCGATGGGCTCACCCAGATGTGGAGCCTGTCGGTGGAGATGGCTTTCTACCTGGTGCTGCCGGTGCTGGCCTGGCTGGTCGTGCGACTGCGCGGCGCTGCGGCGCGGTGGCGGGTGCCGGTGCTGTGCGGGCTGGTCGCGGTGTGTCTGACCTGGAATCTGTGGCCGATCCCGACGCCGGACGCGATCCACGCCGACAACTGGCTGCCCGCCTACCTGCCGTGGTTCGCGGCGGGGATGCTCCTGGCGGAACTGATCCACCTCGTGCGACCCGAGGTCCGGTGGGCACGAGTGCTGTCGAGTCAGCCGCTGATGTGGGCGGTGGCGCTCGCCGCGTTCCTGCTCTCGGCGACCGAGTTCGGCGGTCCGGCCGGTCTGGAACGCGCGCAACCGTGGCAGTACGCGATGAAGATGGCGCTGGGCATGATCTTCGGGTTCTGTCTGCTCGCACCCCTGGTGCTGCGGCAATCCGGCGCCCCGCACCGCTGGCTGGAATCGCGCACCGCCGCGATGCTCGGCCGCTGGTCCTACGGCATCTTCCTGTGGCACCTGGTGGTGCTCACCGTGGTCTTCCCGGTCTTCGGCATCGTGCCCTTCAACGGTGACTTCCTCTACGTGATCACCCTGACCACCGCGCTCACGCTCCCGTTGGCCGCCGCGAGCTTCGCCCTGATCGAGGAACCGGCCCGCCGCTGGGCGGCCCGGTGGGATCGGCGGGCCGGGTCCGCGCGCGTCGACGAACACCGGCCGGAATCGGCGCAGCGTCCGGCGGTGCGCTGAGTCGCGCTCAGCGACGGCGGGGGAGCGCCGCCACCCCGACTGCGACGACCGCGATGACGGCCGGCGCCTGGGCCAACAGCGAGCCGCCCATGTATTCGGTGCCGGAGCGCCAGGTCCCGGTCGACAGGGCCGCGGCCGAGGCCAGCGTCCCGAGGCCCGCGAGCCAGGGCAGGGTCCGCTCCGTCAGTGCGGGACGGAAATAGTTGCAGCCCAAGGTGATCAGTGTGAACGCCGCACCGAACGGCCCGGAGATCACCGCGATCACGCCGGTCAGCCCGATCGCCGCGACCCAACCGACACCCCAGGTGCTCGGTGCGGGCCCGGCGTCGGGCACCGCACGTCGGCGCGGAACGGCGAGCAGCACCAGGGGGATCAGCAGCAACAGCCCGCCGAAGATCGCCAGCCGATACCAGCGGTCGGCCGGGAACGACACCGTGATCTCACCGCTGGTACCCGGCGGAACCAGCCAAGCCTGCTGCCAGCCGTCGACCACAAGTGGTGACAGTTCCCGTCCGTCGGCGGTGTGCGCCTGCCAGCCGACGTTGGTGCTCAGCGGAAGGACCAGCAGCTGAGTGCCGGTCTCCGGCGCTTTCGGATCGGCGGGGTTGTTCCCGGCGTCAGTAGGTGTGGAGCCGACAGTCTCGCCGGTTTCGGTGGGGTCCGACGGAGCGCCGGTTTCGCTGGTTTCGCCGGGGTTGCCCGTAGGCGCGCTGGGTGCGCCGGGGTAGGGGTCGGTGCGGGGGAGACGGAGGCGGTCGACGGTGAAGAGTTCCGTGGGGGCCACGGTGAGGTCGGGATGGCCGGGGAGCAGCTCGATATCCGCTGCGTCCTCGGGGCAGGCGCGCGCGGAAACCGGCGCGCCCGAACGGAGTTCGTCGGCGGTGGCGGTGATCGTGGTGTGCACGGCACGTCCACCGATGGCGATCACCGGACCCGCTTCGCAGCCGATGGTGATGAGCCGGTCGCCGGGAGCGTGGGCGGGATACTCGGGACCGAGCACGTCGACCTCGGCCAGGCCGGCGGGCTGGGTGAGGACGAAGCCGAGTGCGGTGCGGTCGAGCACCTCGTTCCAGCTCTGGATGCTGATCTCGATGCGATCGGTTTCGGTGGGGTACAGCGAGATTCGGGCCGGTTCGCCGTGGTCGCGTTCGGGCAGTTCGCGGATCTGCGGGCCGTTGCCCAGGTTCACCGCGACGGAGGTCGCCGTCGCGGGCAAGCCGCCGAGCGCGGTGGTGATGTCGAGTCCGGTCACCAGCGTCGGTTCCGGAAGTTCCAGTACCAGAGTGGGTTTGCCGCCCGCTGGTTCACGCACGGTGGACTCGGGTGCGGTCCAGGTGGTCTTCGGATCGCCGTCGGTAGCGGCGAAGGCGGCGCCGCGCAGGTCGGCGACATCGGCCTGACCGCGTGCCACCGGCCGGGTCGGGTCGGTGAGCAGGGCCTCCAGCGCGGGCCCCGGCCGGGTGCGCACGGTGAGGTCGGTGCCGACGGTGAGTGGTTCCGGCACCGACAGCGTGCGCCCGAAAATGCCCGGCTCCTCGGCGGGCAGCCCGAGCCCCTTGCTGCAGTGCACGCGGTCGGGGCCGTCGAAACAGTTACCGCGGCCGGGGAATTCCTGTCCGAGATCCCACCCGCTGACGATGGTTCCGGCAGCCACATCGGGCAGCACCACCCGGTGCCGGATATCCACGCGCTCCGGCGCTTCCCGGTTGGAGTAATCGTCGAGCGTGAGTTCGCTGATCCCGAATTGACCACCACGAGTGCCGGTTTCGGTGCGGGCGGCGCTGATCATCACCCAGTCGGATTTGCCCGCGGGCAGCGCGACGGACACGGGCTCTCCGGGTTCGGTGATCCGCGCCGACACCGTTCCGCGTGAGGTGCGGACCTCGACCCACTTCACCGGATCACCCAGCGCCGCCGCCGTGGTGGTGAAGCGCAGCGAGCCGTTGGCGATCGGCTTGTCGAGATCGAGTCGAATCCATTGCCCGAGAGCGGATTCGGAACCGTTGCTGATCCACGCGGTGCTCGGATCGCCGTCCACGGCGGCCGCGGTGGAGCTGCCGGGCGCCGCTCCGCCGATCTGGGTGGCATCGGCGGCCGAGCTGGACGCGGTGACCTTCGCGCCCGACCATTCGCCCTGCACGAGTTCGGCGCCTTCGACCGGGTAGTCGGGGACCAGGTTGTGGGTGCGCCGGGCGTCGTCGGCGGCGCGGACCGCGGAGTTGTGGTTGTCGACCCGGCCGAAATCGGACTCGCGATCCATCGGGGTGTCGGTCAGCAGCACGGGCCGCGGAGGTAATCCGGCGCGTCGCGCGTCGGCATCGAGAAGCACTGGCGCCGTGGGGTTCCCCCCGTCGCGGCGCACACGCTCCAGCACCTCGGGGCCACCCTGGACAACCGGGGTCGACTCCAGCGGGACGGTGTACGCGCCGGGGAACCCGGGCGGCGCGCCGGTGCCGCTGCGTACGTAGACGGGGGTGCCGGGCGGTGGGACGTCGACCCGGTAGATCTCGACGGCCGGGTAGGCGGGCTGGAGATCGTTGTCGACCACCAGTCCCGCATCCGCCGCGCGCGGCCCGATGTTCGCGCCGAACGAGGTCACCCTGGTGAGGCCCGGCGAGCCCTCGATCGCGCGGTGCGCCAGCATCGGGCGCGTCGAACGCGAGGTCTCGGGGTCGAGATCGTTGCGCAACACCAGGATTCCGATGCCCTGGTCGGCGAGGGTGGCGGCGAGGCCGGTCGACGGCCTGCCGTCGGCGATCAGCCGCTGCACCGAGTCCATCGCGCGAATCGTGCCCGGCGGGTTCAGGGGAACCGAATCGCGCACGGCCCAGGGGGTACTCGCCAGGGCTTGCAGCGGTTCGTCGCGGGTGAGTCCCCAGATCTGGCTGCCGAACGGCGCACCGGGTACCACCAGCGCGCGGGTGTCGGCGGCGTTGTCGGCCAGCCAGTCGGCGGTGTCGGTCCAGTAGGCGGGCACCCGGTCGTAGGCGCCGCGCGGGGCCAGCCGCCCGGTCCACGCCAGTGAGGTCGCGAGGGTGAGCGCGGCCAGGACCAGCGCGGCGACCGCGACGAGGCGGTCGCGCTCGGGATGGGCGAAAGAGCTGCGCCACACCGGCATCGGCACGGAGGCGGGCAGCGCCACCCGGCCGAGCAGATGCGCCAGTCCCACCACCAGCGGCAGCCGGATCAGCGGTTCGAGCTTGTGCACATTCCGCAGCGGCGCACCGCCCGAGTCGAGGAAGATCCGCACCGATTCGGCGAACGGCCCTCCGAGTGTCCCGACATATCCCGCGCAGATCCCCGCGAGTCCCACGCACAGGATCAAGGCGAACCTGCCCCGACAGGGCATCGTCGACCGCGCGAGTCCGGCCATCCCCGCCGCCGCGAGCAGGCCGGTGGCGAGCACCGCGGCAGGCTGGGTCACCAGCACCGCGCCGGCGATTCGTTCGGGTGAGACGAACGGCGTCCAGCTATCGGTCCCGCGCAGCACCTCGCTCAACGCTGCCCACTGCGTCGTCACCCCGGACGACTCGATGAAGTCGAGGAACGGCGGACTCACCTTGCCGAGCAGCAGCAGCGGCACCACCCACCAGAACGTGGCGAGGACCAGCAGCGGAATCCACGCCCGGGTGAACCGCCACCACTGCCGATTCGGCCGATAGGTTGCCCACCACAGTGCCGCGGGCAGGAACGCCGCCACGGTCGCGACAGCGTTCACCGAACCCATCAACGCCAGCGCCAGCGCGCTTCCCGCCGGTGAGAGCGGGCCGCCGCGCCGTCGTTCGATCGCGGTGCCCAGTGCCGCGGGCGCGAGCAGCACCCACGGAGCCAGCATCATCGGCAGGGTTTCCGAGGAGATCGAGCCGAGCGTGGTCAGTACACGCGGCGACAACGCGAACGCGATGCCCGCGATCACCCGTGACCCGCGCGAGCCGATGCCGAGCGTTTCGCACAGCTTGACGATTCCCCAGAACCCGGCGAGCAGCAGCAGCGCCCACCAGACGCGCTGGGTGACCCACGCGGGCAGGTTCAGCAGGTGCCCCGCGGAGAAGAACGCGCCGTGCGGGAAGAAGTAGCCGTAGGCCTGGTTCTGGACCTGGCCCATCGGGGCCTGGCTGCTCCACAGGTGCGACGCTCGCGCGAGGAAACCGAGGGGGTTCTGCGCGAGGTCGTATTTGGTGTCGGCGACGGTGAGGCCGGGCGCCTGCGCGAAGGTCAGTACGAAGGCGGCTACTACCGAGCCGACGAGCCAGCGCCAGCCCAGTGGCGCCTTGTCCGGTTGCCCCGATGCGGGGCGCGACGCGCGGGCGTCGGCCTCAGCGGCTGCCGTATTCAGGGGCGTTGAGCAGCGACGAGTCTTTGTCACCGCTGCGGTCGATCGAGGGCGCCGTGTTCTGCTGCACCGCCGCCGTGATGGCGAAGACGGCGATCGCGCTCAGCAGGGCGCCGCCGACCGCGCTGGCAACAGCCGGAACAGCAAACTTCATCGCGCACTCCAATACGCTCGACGACGGGGCCTGTCTCCGGTCAACCTAGCAGGTGTACCGGGCTCGGTCAGTCGTTGGGCAGCTCGCAACGCAGGGCGCTCAGCAGGGTGCGAAGTTTGACGGTCGTCTCGGCCAGCTCGGCGCGCGGATCCGACGCCGCGACGATCCCGCCGCCCGCGCTCGCCCGCAGCGTCCGCCGATCGGCGGAGAGCTCGCCGCCGCGAATCGCCACGACCCATTCGCCGTCGCCGTCGTCGCCGCACCAGCCCACCGCGCCGCCGTAGAAGCCGCGTCGCGGTTCGTCGGTCGCGATCGCGTCCAGGGACGCGGTGAACGGGGTGCCGTTGACGGCGGGGGTCGGGTGCAGCAGCAGGGCCAGGTCGAGGGCGGTGGTCGACGCGTCACGCAGCACGCCGTGAATGGGAGTGGCCAGGTGCCAGACCTGTTCGGTGCTGAGGAGCTCGGGCGCGTCGGGGATGCGCAGTTCCGTGCAGACGGGAGTCAGTCGCTGCCGGATCCAGTCGATCACGAAGGCGTGCTCGTCGTGGTTCTTCGTGCTGGACAGCAGCTCGCGTGCCTGGGCCGCGTCATCGGCCGGATCGGCGCGGCGAGGCAGGGTTCCCGCCAGCGGATTCAGGCTGACGCGGTCGCCGTGCCGCGCGACCAGTACCTCGGGTGTCGCCCCGATCAGCGTCTCGCCGGATCGACCCGCCGCGGACAGGTCGACCGCGTACACCGCGGCATTCGGATGCCTGGTCAGCAGGTGTGCCGCGAGTACCTCGGGGTCCAGTGGCGCGTCGGCCTCCAGCACGATCGACCGTGCGGCCACTACCTTGCGCAGCTCGTTCGCCGGGTCACCCAGTTGCTCGACCAGCTTCGTCACACGCGCGACATGCTCTGCCGTACTGGGTATTTCGGCCACCACGCGCACGCCGGGCAATTCCGGGAGGGCCGCGGGTCGCCACGGTCCCGCAGTGTGCAGCACCGTCTCCGGTTGCCAGAGCGCCGCGGCTTCGCGCGGATCGAAGGGGAGCGCGCCGACGATCAATGTCGGTGCCGCGCCGGGCGAGTCCTGCTGTTTCCCGGCCGAATCGGTGACGTGGCCGGGCCGTTTCCGCCATGCACGCAGCGCCGCCACTGCCTGCCGAGGGTCGGAGTACGCCTGGCGCACCCCTGACGTCCGCAACACCGCGTCGGGTCGAGCGAGCAGGAATTCGTTCATGGTGCTTCGACCATAACGCCGCCGATGTGGCGCCGATCCGGGAGAGCGACGGAACTCTCACCGCGCGACGGCGCCACGAAGTTCCGGCGTGGCGAACCGCTACTGCTCCGGTGGCACCAGGAAGACCGGCCGGTGCCCGTGCTTGAGAACGGCCTCGGCGACGCTGCTGTGCAACAGCGCGCGCAACCCCGTGGCACCGCGCGTACCGGCCACGATGATGTCGACGTCGAGCTCATCGGCGCAGTCCACGATGGCGTTCCAGATCGTAGTGGTGCACTCGGCGGTGCGTGGTTCGGCGTCGATTCCGGCCAGTTTCGCCAGGTGCACGCCCTCGGCGTTGATCTTGCGGGCGTCGGAGTAGGCGATGTCCTCCACCTCTTCGTCGGGCACCCAGTCCGGCTGCATCACCCCGGCGAGCCCGGAGATGCGCGCGGCCTGGCGCACCATCGGTTCCCATGCGGTGAGCAGAATCGCGCGGTCGGCGGTCAGGAATCGTCCCGCGTACTCGATGGCGCGTTTGGCGTGTTCGGAACCGTCGTAGGCGATGAGCATCCGATCGCATGCCATGACGACCTCCTGCGCTGGTCGGAGCGGCTTTTCCCTCAGATTACCCCGCGGATGTGTGTATCAATCCGAACCACCGTGGTGGGGTTCGAGCCGGAGGCGGGCTACCGTGGAGCGCATGCGGAAATCGCCTGTGGTCGTGTTCGCAGTCCTCGCCGCCGTTGCCACCGCCTGCTCGGGAGGTTCGTCGAACGAGACGACGCCCGCGGCGAGTAGCAGCGGAGTGGCCGCGCCCTCCGCCGCCGGAGAGTCGAGTTCGCCCGCGTCGGCGACTCCGATCCAAAGCAATTGCGGCGCAGACTATCTCGCCAAGCTCTCCCAGCGGGAGAAGCTGGCCCAGCTGCTGACCGTCGGCATCACCGGTTCGGCGGACGCGTCGAACGTGGTGAGTTCGGAGCAGGTGGGCGGCATCTTCGTCGGCAGCTGGACCGATCCGAGCCTGCTGGACAAGTCGGCGCTCGACGCGGTGAAAGCGCAGGCCAAGGTCCCGCTGATGGTGACCATCGACGAAGAGGGCGGGCGGGTCTCGCGCGCGAAGAACGTGATCGGCGCCGCGCCGTCGGCCCGTGAGATCGCGCAGACCCAGACCCCTGAGCAGTACTACCAGTTCACGCTGACCAGGTCGAAGGCGCTGAAGGATCTGGGCATCACCGTCGATTTCGCTCCCGATGTCGATGTGAGCAGCCAGCCCGACGACAGCGTGATCGGCGACCGCTCCTACAGCGACGACCCGAAGGTCGTCACCGAATTCGCGGGCGCCTACATCCGCGCGGCCAACGAGGTGGGCCTCGGTTCGGTGATCAAGCACTTCCCCGGCCACGGCTCCGGTTCCGGTGACTCGCACACCGGCGCCGTCACCACCCCGCCGCTGGACCAGATGCAGAACACCGACCTGGTGCCGTTCCGCGAGCTGGTGAACTCCGGAGCGGCGGTGATGGTCGGCCACCTCGACGTGCCCGGCCTGACCGAGCCCGACGTACCCGCCAGCATCAGCCCGGCCGCGATGACGCTGCTGCGCGAGGGCAAGGGCTACGGCGCCGCCCCCTACGACGGCCCGATCTTCACCGACGATCTCAGCGGCATGGCCGCCATCACCGCCCGGATGTCCATCGCCGACGCGGTCGAGGCCACGCTCGTCGCGGGCGCCGACAACGCGCTGTGGATCAGCAGCGATGCGGTGCCGCAGGTACTCGACCGTTTGGAACAGTCGGTCTCGAGTGGCAAACTGCCCGCCGACCGGGTCGACACTTCCGTACTGCGGATGGCGCGCTACAAGGGCGTAGCGCTGGGCTGCTGATCGCACCCGGCGACTGTGCGGCAAATGAGCGCGGGCGAACTTACCTTGGAGTAAGATAGGTGGTTCACCCTGCGGTAGGAGAGTGGATGGCAGGCGGGACCAAGCGACTTCCCCGGGCAGTTCGCGAGCAACAGATGCTCGATGCCGCCGTCGAGGTATTCGCACGCAAGGGCTTCCACGACACGTCGATGGATGCCATCGCCGCCGAGGCGAAGATCTCCAAACCCATGCTCTACCTGTACTACGGCTCCAAGGACGAGCTGTTCCGTGCCTGCATCCAGCGCGAGGGTCTACGTTTCATCGAGGCCGTCGCGCCCGCGGGTAACCCGCAGCTGACCCCGCACGAACAGGTCCGCACCGCGCTGGAGGGTTTCCTCGATTTCGTCGACCGCAACCGGCAGTCCTGGCAGGTTCTCTACCGCCAGGCTATCGGTCAGCAAACATTTGCCGCCGAAATCGACAATGCCCGTGAGCGGGTCATCGAGCTCACCGCGAAACTGCTGGAATCCAGCGCCAAGAACGCCGACCCCGGCACCAACTTCGAGGTCGTCGCGGCGGCGGTGATCGGTGCGGGTGAGGCCATCGCCGACCGGGTCGCCAGCGGGCGGATCGAAGTGGCAGAGGCGGTCGACCTGCTCGACGACCTCGCCTGGCGCGGCCTGGCCGGCCGGAAGAAGATCGAGTAGCGGTTGCGCCCGGCCCCGTCGGCTGCGATCGTGCACGGTTGACGTTTCACGACAGACGGGGTGGCAGTGTTCGGTGTGTTGAAGCCGTGTGCGCACGGCGCGGCGAAATATGGCATCGATCCGGGGCAATGGCAGGCACACATGTGCGGGCTGTGTCTGGGTCTGCGAGACGGGCACGGTCAGCTGGCCCGCGCCGCGACCAACACCGACGCGATCGTGCTCAGTGTGCTCACCGAGGCGCAGTCGGGGGCGGGTGCGCACACGAGCGCCGGTCCGTGTCCGCTGCGCGGGATGAAGCGCGCGTCGGTGGTCGCCGCGAACGCGCCGGGTGTGCGGTTGGCCGCCACGGCGTCACTGCTGCTGGGCGCGGCCAAGATCGGCGATCACGTCGAGGACGGGGACGCCTCCGTCCTCGCCCGCCGGCCGATGCGGCGGGTGTCGAACGCCTGGGCCGCACGAGCACAGCAGCAGGCTGATCTGATCGGGCTCGATGTGCGGCCCATGCTGAACGCGATCGCCACCCAGTCCTCGATGGAGTCCCGCGCGGCGGTCGAGGTGATCACGCTCGAGGAACTCACCGGGCCGACTCAGCTCTGTGCCGCGACCCTTTTCGGTCACACCGCGACCCTGGCCGGGCGCCCGGAAAACGTTGCGGCCCTGCAGGAGATCGGTCGGCACGTCGGCCGCATCGCACACCTGGCCGACGCCATCGAAGACCTCGAGCGCGACCGCGCCCGTGGCCGTTTCAATCCGCTGGAGGCCACCGGCACGGATATGCCCCGCGCCTACGATCTGTTGCGCGAGAGTGAATCCCGCATCCGGCAGGCCGCGTCCGAGGCCGAACTCGACCAGCTGCCGACGGTCCGCTGGGCGCTGCTCGATCCGCTGGCGAGCCTGCTGCGGAGCCTCGGTCGAGGGCTCGGCATCGCCGTCGGCCACGCCTGCCGCACTCCCGTTACGGCGCAGCAGCATTCGCCGTACGAGTTCCCGTCCCCGCCCGGACGGCGCCCGAGCAGGCCGGGGCCGTTCAAGGCGAGCGGACTCGTGCTCGGCGTCTACTGCACCGGCATGGCCTGCTGTGTCGACCACACCAGTCCCTGCACCGGCGAGCAGAAGGACGCCTGGGCCAAGAACTGTGACTGCGGCAGTTGCTGCGATTGCGGTGAGTGCTGCGGCAACTGCTGCGGCGAGGACTGCTGCTGCGGCGACTGCGGCTGCGATTGCGGCTGCTGACGAAAAAGGCTCGCGCGGTGGCGAATCCGCCTACCGCGCGAGCCTTCCGCTATCGAACCCCTACTCGCACTTGACGATCGGGATGGGGTCATACTTCACGGTCCGCGTGTGCCGCGACACCTGCGCGCCGGACTTGGCGTCGGTGATCACCCGGGTGTCGGAGATGGTGAAGCCGGGCGCGCCCTCGGAGGCGATGCAGTCCTTGCCCTTGGGCAGCACCACCTCATTGGGTTCGGTCGGCTTCGACTTCTCACCCGTAATCGATTCCACGTTCACGGTTTTGGTGCCCCACAGCCGCACGGTGATATCGGAGCCGGTGGCGACCGCCTGAATGTAGACACCGGTCGTGCCGGTATTGCGGAACGCCAGGTCGATCGCACCGTCGAACACCGTCGCCTCGCGCGCAGCCGGGTAGCGCGAGATGTAGTAGCTGTGCTCGGTGTGTCCGCCGTCTTCCATCCCGGCGAAGTAGGCCGCGTTGTAGAGCGTGGTGGCGAACTGGCTGATGCCGCCGCCGACCGCGGTGCTCGGCCTGCCCTTGTCGATGATGCCGGACTCCACATAGCCCTCCGCCGCGGTGCGCGGGCCGGTGAACTCGTTGAGCGAGAACGTATCTCCCGGTTTGACCACCGCGCCGTCGACCTTGGCGGCGACCGTGCGGATATTCACCCCGGAGGGGCCGCTGAATCCGCCGGTGGTGAACTGGCCGATCGTCTCGTTGATCCCGAGCGCGTTCGCGGCCTCGGTGGTGAGCTTGGGCTCGATGCGCTGATAGACCACCGGGCTGGTGCGCGGACCCGGCTGCGTGAGCAGGGCGGGCAGCTTCTCCAGCGTCTTGGGCCAGTCCACCTTCTCGCCGACCACGGCGGGCACCACGGTCGGTTTGCCCGCGCCGACGGTGAAGGTGGCGTCCTTGGGTTCCACCTCGGACTTCGCCAATTGTGGTGCGAGCAAGGCGATGACGGCGTCGCTGTTGAACTGGGGTGCCAGCCCGCCGTTGCCGTCCGGCACGAAACCGAGCACGTCGGCGATCTGGCCCGTGGTCAGCGTGGCCTGAACATCCTTGCCGGACACAGTGATCGGTGACGCGACGGCCGGTGTGGCGATGTCGCGCACCGCCGCCTGCACGGCGTCGGCGCGCACGGCGACCGGCGCGGCCACCACGGGCAGGTCCAGTTGGCTGGTCGCCGCCCAGCGGTCGGTGATCGTGGTGCGCGCGGCCTCGGTGTCGAGCACCCGGCCCGGCACCGGCGCGACCGCGACCGGCCTGCCGTTCTCGAACCGCACCGTACCTTCGACGGTCGGATTGTCGTGGACGCGGAAGGTCTCGAGCTGTGCGTCGAGGGCCGCGGTGTCGACGGTGCTCGACACCGGAACCTCGCGGGTGCCGAAGAGTGAGATCAGCCGGCTCACCGGGTTCAGCGGCTGGCTGCCGACGGCGTCCCAGGTGCGGTCGTAGTCCACCGACAGACCGGCTGTGGCGGGCACCATGCTGGCCTGCACATCGCCGATCCGCACGGGCAGGGGTCGCTCGGCTTTGGGGCCGAGTTCGGTGTGCAGCAGCGCGTCGGCTTCGGCCTGGTCCATCCCGCCGATGTCGATACCGGCGACGACGACGCCGCGCGCCACCTCACCCGTGCTCAACGCGAGGTCGGCCAGGTAGGCGGCGGTCCCGACGGCCAGCACGGCGCCGACCGCGATCCCGATCCGCTTGACCAGCTGCTGGTTGCCCGGCGGGGCCGGCGGGGGCGGGCCTGCCGGGCCGGGGGTGGGTGACCAGCGATCGCGGGTCACGGTGTTCAAGGGCTGCGTAAGGGCGGTGGTGTCCGGATCGAAAGTGCGATTTGATTCGAGCAGCTTGCGTAATCCGACCTCGCCCCTTCGGTCGGCCGGTTGTCCGGCGGTCGACTCGCTGGGCACGGAGGTCCTTCCGTTAGGTTGGCCCCGAATGTTTGCGGGGTCCGGCCCGAGGGTAACGCGCTTCGGCGCGCTCGGCAGCTCGGCAACCGGGTGGGGGCAGCAGAAAGGCTCCGCGTAGTTGCCGGGTCGGGGGTCTGGCAACTACACGGAGCCGATCTGTTTATCGGGGCTCGGAGCGGGGCGTTACAGCCCATTCGGAAGAATTTCGGCGCGCGGGCCGACGCCGCCACGAGCGACGACGCGGCGGCGCGAGACAATCGGGGTGAGACTCGACACCACGGACCGGACAACGAGGAGAACTGATGCAGCTGGGAATGATCGGCCTCGGCCGGATGGGTGCCAACATCGTGCGCCGGATCGTGCGCGACGGGCATACCGCCGTCGGTTACGAGCGCCACCCAGGGCCGATCGCCGAGATGGAGTCCGAGCTCGGCGGCAAGTTCCGCGGCACGACCGACCTGGCCGAGTTCATCGGCATGCTCGAGGTGCCTCGCGTGGTGTGGGTGATGATTCCCGCCGGTGCTACCGGCAAGGTGATCGAGGACGTCGCCGAGCTGCTCGAGCCGGGCGACATCATCATCGACGGCGGCAACAGCCGCTACCACGAGGACATCAAGCGTGCGAAGGCGTTGGAGCCCAAGGGTATTCACTATCTGGACATCGGCACCTCGGGCGGCGTGTTCGGCCTACAGCGCGGCTACTGCCTGATGATCGGCGGAAACGCGGCGCAGGTCGATTACCTGGAGCCGCTGCTGGCGACCATCGCCCCCGGCTACGAGTCGGCCCCGCGCACCCCTGGTCGCACCGGTGAGCCGTCGCAGGCCGAGAAGGGCTACCTGCTGTGCGGTCCGCACGGTGCGGGTCACTTCGTGAAGATGGTGCACAACGGCATCGAATACGGCGCGATGGGCGCTTACGCCGAGGGTCTCAACATCCTGAAGCACGCCAACGCGGGCTCGGAGTACCTGCACGGTGAGCACTCCGCCGAGGAGACGCCGATGGAGCACCCCGAGTACTACATGTACGACCTGGACATCCCGGCCATCACCGAGGTGTGGCGTCGCGGCTCGGTCGTGGCCTCCTGGCTCCTCGATCTCACCGCGTCGGCCCTGGTCAGCGACCCCGACCTGGACTCCTACAGCGGCCGCGTCTCCGACTCCGGCGAAGGCCGCTGGACCATCGACGCCGCCATCGACACCGCGGTCCCCGTGCCGGTCCTCTCGGCCGCCCTCTACCAGCGCTTCTCCTCCCGCGGCCAGGCCCTCTACGCCGACAAGATGCTCTCGGCGATGAGAAAGGCGTTCGGCGGCCACAACGAGCTGCCGCAAAAATAGCCCCCTAGACGCCCACAACCGGCCTTTCGTCGCCAGACGGAGGTCGGTTGTCGCGTTTTCGGGTCGGATCGGTAGAGCGAAAATCCTCGGATGCTACCCGGACCAGAGAGTAAAACAACGATGTTCCACAAAATAAGAACACGTTCTTCTTTTCCAGGACAAGCGTCCAGTCGGACCTATACCTTGTGGTCAGAGGGGGGAAAGCCCACCTGATGAGGAATTCGCCCCGGTCGTCTCGCCCGGGGCTTTGGAGGAAAAGCATGTTCCGGACTTCGCGTATCGCCGCGGGCGTCGCCACCACCGCCCTGGTCGTCGCCGGTGTCGGTGTCGGCCTTGGATCCGGCGTCGCCGCCGCCGACGCCACCTGCGCGGTGAGCAGTCACGCGCAGAAGAAAGACGCGAGCACCGTGGGCGTCACCCACGTCTACGACAAGATCGCGAGCGCCGAGCAGATCGGCGTCGGCACCTCGGTCACCTACAAGGTGATCGTCGGAACCACCGGGATCGGCAACCCGTACGTCAACACCATCACCGACTTCCCGCCGGTCGGCTTCGGCGCACCGACCAAGACCACCATCACCGCCTATCACGCGATCGGCGGCCAGGTCACCGAGGACGTCACCGCCGAGCCCAACGCGGGCGGCTGGAAGGTCACGAGCACCGGCTGGTTCGTCAACTCGGGCAACCCGGTCACCCTGACCATCACCTACCCGGTGCCGAGCAGCGTCAAGACGGGTCAGATGGTCACCAGCGGTGGTGTCGGGGTCGCGGGCACCGTGGGCGTCAGCAATGAGATGCCCGGTCTCACCGCCTGTTTCACCGCGCGCGGCGCCAACGCCGGCGAGACGGTGATCGGCAGCCTTGGTGACAACGGACTGGGTTCCGATGATGGCCAGCTGAGCTCCACCGGCTCGCTGAGCGACATCATCTCCGACGTGCTGGGCGATCTGATCGGTAGCTGATCGTCTGGCACCTGGTCGCCGGGACGGTCTCGCGCTGCCGTCCCGGCGAACCATTCTCTGTGTGGCGCACTCTTTTTCGAATTCTGTGAGGAATCGTGTTCCCCTGTAAGCGGACGGCGCTGACCGCGCTCGCCGTCATCGCGCTGTCGGTCGTCGCCATCGGGACCGCCGGTGCGGACGGATCGCGGCTGGATCGGATCGAGCGGCCCGGCCAGCGGCAGCAGACGCTGCACGTGTACTCCGCGTCCATGGACCGGGTGATTCCGCTGCAGGTCATCACGCCGCACGACACCAGCGCGCCACGTCTGACGCTGTATCTGCTCAACGGCGCGGGCGGCGGCGAGGATATCGCGAACTGGTACAACCAGACCGACATCGTGCAGTTCTTCGCCGACAAGAACGTCAACGTCGTCACGCCGGCGGCGGGCGCGTTCTCGTACTACACCGATTGGCAGCGCGACGATCCGAAGCTCGGCCGCAACAAGTGGCAGACGTTCCTCACCGAGGAACTCCCGCCGATCGTCGACGCCACCTTGAACACCACGGGCGTGAATGCCATCGCGGGCCTGTCGATGTCGGCCACCGCGGTGCTCAACCTGGCGATCGCCGCCCCCGACCGCTACCGCGCCGTCGGCTCCTACAGCGGCTGCGCTTCGGTCGACGACCCCGTCAGCCGCGCCTACATCGATTTCGTGCTCGCCCGCGGTGGTGCCGACCCCGCCAACATGTGGGGCCCACCCGGTGACCCCGCCTGGCGGGCGAACGACGCCTATCTCAACGCGGAACGCCTGCGCGGCAAAGCGATCTACCTGTCCAGCGCGAACGGACTCCCCGGCGCCGCCGAAACTCTCCCGCCCGGCGCGACGCCAGGAAAGGTGATCGGCATGACCGACCAGATCCTGCTCGGCGGCGCCATCGAAGCCGCCGCCAACCAGTGCACGCAGCGCCTCGCCGCTCGCCTCGCGGAACTGAACATCCCCGCCCATACCGAATTCCGCGCCGCCGGCACCCATACCTGGCGGTACTGGGAACAAGACCTGCACAACTCCTGGCCACTTCTCGCCGCCGCTATCGAAGCGAGCTGACAGCGCGTCGCGCAAACTGAATGTCTTGTAGCACTGGGCAATTCAAGTCGTCAAGCCCCTGGAAGTTATGGATAACACTCGTATAGGGGCACCCGATGTGGTTATTAGCTTCGCTCAGTTTGTCCCTTGAAAGGCTTGTCATGCATCGTCGAATGATCCGAGTCCTTGTTGCCACCGCGGCTGTCGCCGGAATCGCCGCAGGCGCGCCCACCGCGCTCGCCGCCCCCGCGCAACCGGCTGTGGTAGCCGAATCAGGTTCCGCCGGAACCGGTTCCGCCGTGATCGACATTCCACTCGGCTTCCTCAAGCTCATCCTCTGCGGGCCGTGGGCGTCCACGGAGCCGCATCCGAACCCGACGTGCCGCTGAGGTCTGACAACGAAACGGCGGGTGGTCTCCGAAGAATCGGAGACCACCCGCCGTCGCTGTGTGTGATCAGCGCGGACTAGCGCTCGATGATCGCCACCACGCCCTGGCCGCCCGCGGCGCAGATGGAGACCAGCGCACGGCCGGATCCCTTCTCCGCCAGCATCTTCGCGGTCGAGGCGACGATGCGGCCGCCGGTCGCGGCGAACGGGTGGCCCGCGGCGAGCGAGGAGCCGTTGACGTTGAGCTTGCTGCGGTCGATGGAGCCGAGCGCGCCGTCGAGGCCGAGGCGCTCCTTGCAGTAGGCGTCGGACTCCCACGCGGCCAGGGTGGCCAGCACCACCGAGGCGAACGCCTCGTGGATCTCGTAGTAGTCGAAGTCCTGCAAGGTGAGGCCGTTGCGGGCCAGCAGGCGCGCGACCGCGTAGGTGGGCGCCATCAGCAGGCCGTCGGGGCCGTGGATGTAGTCCACCGCGGCGACCTCGGAGTCGACCAGGTGGGCCAGCACCGGGAGGTTGCGCTCGGCGGCCCACTCGTCGGTGGACAGCAGCACCGCGGATGCGCCGTCGGTGAGCGGGGTCGAGTTGCCCGCGGTCATGGTGGCATCGCCCGCCTTGACGCCGAAGACCGGCTTCAGGGTCGACAGCTTCTCCACGGTGGAGCCGGGACGCAGGTTGTCGTCGCGGGTCAGCCCGAGGAACGGGGTGATCAGGTCGTCGAAGAAGCCACGGTCGTAGGCGGCCGCCATGTTCTTGTGCGAGAGGTAGGCCAGCTCGTCCTGCGCTTCGCGGGCGACGCCGAATTCCTTCGCGGTGATGGCGGCGTGCTCACCCATCGACAGGCCGGTGCGCGGCTCGGCGTTGCGCGGGATCTCGATGCCGAGCATCGAGGGGCGCAGCTGGCCGACCAGCTTGACCTTATCCTTGGTGGTCCGGGCGCGGTTGGCGGTGAGCATCCACTCGCGCATGTCCTCGCTCACGCCGATCGGCGCGTCGGAGGTGGTGTCGGCGCCGCCGCCGATGCCGGACTCGATGCGACCCAGCGCGATCGCGTCACCGACGGTGACGATCGACTGCAGGCCGGTGCCACAGGCGAGCTGCAGGTCGTGGGCCGGCGTGTAGGGCGAGAGCTTCGAGCCGAGCACGCTCTCGCGGATCAGGCTGTGCTCGCCGACCTTCTTGAGCACTGCACCGCCGACCACCATGCCCAGGCGCTCGCCCTGCAGGCCGAACCGGCTGATCAGCCCGTCGAGCGCGGCGGTGAACATGTCCTGGTTGGACGCCTTGGCGTAGGCCTTGTCGGAGCGCGCGAACGGGATGCGGTTGCCGCCAACGATGGCGACCGGGCGCTGGGTCTTGGCGGCGTGGGCAGTGCTGGTCTTAGCAGTGCTGGCCTTGGCCGTCGCCGAGCGGGCTTTGCTGGTCACTCGAGTTCTCCATGGTCTCGTCGGTTCCGGGTAACGCCGGCCGGTGGAATTGGCCCCCGTGCGGTCGCGGCGTCGTATCGGTTTACATTAAACTTACTCCGGAGTAAGTTCGTTGTCGACACCGTACCCGCAAGTGTGCGCTCACACGGGGGACACTGGGCGGAGCACGGTCACACACTCGTCGAGCACAGAGAAGGTAGGAACAGTGGCAGCCAAGAGCAAGGGTGCACCGAACCTCTACGGATCTTTCATCCACTCCGCCCCCGGCGCGTTCCTCGCGAGCAAGCTGGGCCTCCCGCAGCCGGCCGAACTGCGCCGCTACAAGGCAGGCGAGCCCGCGCTGCCCGGCCCGGTGCTGCTCGGCGGCAAGGGTCGCCTGGCCGAGCCGGTCCGCGCGCTGCTGTCGGACTACACCGTCGCGGACTCGCCCGACTCGGGCACCAAGTACGGCGCGCTGGTCTTCGACGCCACCGGCATCGATTCGATCGACAAGCTCGCGCAGCTGTTCGAGTTCTTCCAGCCCGCCATGCGCAGCCTCGCGCCGTCGGGCCGTGTCGTGGTTCTCGGCACGACCCCCGAGCTGGCCGGCTCGGTCGACGAGCAGATCGCCCAGCGCGCGCTCGAGGGCTTCACCCGTTCGGTCGCCAAGGAGCTGCTGCGCGGCGCGACCGGTCAGCTCGTCTACGTGCACCCCGAGGCGGGCGCCGCCGCGACCGGCCTCGAGTCGACCCTGCGCTTCCTGCTCTCGGGCAAGTCGGCCTTCGTCGACGGTCAGGTCATCCGGGTCGGTTCCGCCGACTCGGTCGCCCCGGCTTCGTGGGACTCCCCGCTCGCGGGCAAGGTCGCTGTCGTGACCGGCGCCGCGCGCGGTATCGGCGCCACCATCGCCGAGGTGTTCGCCCGTGACGGCGCCACCGTGATCGTCGCCGACATCCCCGCCGCGGGCGAGGCGCTGTCCGACACCGCGAACAAGATCGGCGCCACCGCGCTGGCCCTCGACGTCACCGCGCCCGACGCCGCCGAGCGGCTGGCCGACTTCGCCACCGAGCGTTTCGGCGGCATCGACATCGTCGTCCACAACGCCGGCATCACCCGCGACAAGCTGCTCGCCAACATGGACGAGGGCCGCTGGAACTCGGTGATCAACGTCAACCTCGCTGCCCCGCACCGCATCACCTCCGGCCTCGTCGCCAAGGGCGTGCTCAAGGAAGGCGGACGCGTGATCGACGTGTCCTCCATCGCGGGCATCGCGGGCAACCGCGGCCAGACCAACTACGGCGCGTCCAAGGCGGGCGTCATCGGCATGGTCGACGCCGAGTCCCCGCTGCTGGCCGAGAAGGGCATCACCATCAACGCGGTGGCGCCCGGTTTCATCGAGACCGCGATGACCGCCGCCATCCCCGTCGGCACCCGTGAGGCCGGTCGCCTGATGAGCTCGCTGCTGCAGGGTGGCCAGACCGTCGACGTCGCCGAGACCATCGCCTACTTCGCGAGCCCCGCGTCGAACGCGGTGAGCGGCAACGTGGTTCGCGTCTGCGGTCAGAGCCTGATCGGCGCCTGATGACTCAGACGATCACCCTCACCGAGGTTCCCAAGAACGGCGGCCTGTACGCCAAGGCGGCGCTGGGCGCCATCCCGCTGCCCGCTCCGCTGTCGGCGCGCAAGCCGACCCTGCCCGACCGTCGAGTAGTCCTCGAGGGCGTGCGGGTCGACCCCGACCATCTCGCGGCGTACTGCCATGCCACCGGCCTGCGTTTCAGCGACACCCTGCCGCTGACGTACCCGTTCATCCTCAGCTTCCCGCTGGCGATGCAACTCGTCGTCGCACGGGACTTCCCGTTCAGCGCGGTCGGTGCGGTGCACTTCGAGAACGTCATCGAACGCACCCGCGAGATCTCGGTCGCCGAGCCCCTCGATTTCTCCACCCATATCGAGAACCTCCGCGAACACCCGAAAGGTCTTCTGGTGGACGCGATCACGGAGATCAGCGTCGGTCGTGAACTCGTCTGGCGGCAGGTGACCACCTTCCTGCACCAGCAGCGCACGTCCCTGTCGGGCGGCCCCAAGCCGGCGCCTCCCGCCGACGAGGTGCCCCCGCCCCCGCTGCGCGTGCAGCGCGTGGATCAGAAGATGATCAACCGCTACGCCGCCGCGTCCGGCGACCACAACCCGATCCACGTCTCCGGGATCGGTGCCAAGGCCATGGGTTTCCCGCAGACCATCGCCCACGGCATGTGGTCGGCCGCCGCGATCCTCAGCACCGTCGAGGGCCGTGTCCCCGAAAAGGCCACTTACGCGGTCAAGTTCGGCAAGCCGATCTTCCTTCCGTCCTCGGTGAACATCTACGCCGACCAGGTCGGATCCGGCTGGGATCTCTCCATCCTGCATCCCAAAAAGGGGTACCCACACCTCACCGCAACCTTGCGCTGAGTCTCCACCGGCAAGGGCCGCACACTCCAGGGGGGTGTGCGGCCCTTGCCGGCTTCAGGGCACGGAGAATCGGTCGTCACGGGGGATTGTGTTCGGGGCCTTACGCTTTCGTAAGGTTGGTCGATCGTCATCCCGATAGTCGTCGTTACGGGTAATTGCTGTGACTTTACTCATCGGCCCGACTTGGTTCGCTACACAATTGCCGTAGAGCGCGTTTTCGCCCGTTCTGGTCTACCGTCCGGTGTTTTCTTCTGCGTGCTAAGAAATTGCCCAGTGCGCGGTGGGCGGCCTTTGCAGTGTTGCCGGGCCGCCAATATCGCGTGCTAGCACCACCGGGCAACTATTCGGCATCTGAACACTGTGGTGGCCGAATTTCGAGCATTTCGATTCCTCTGAAACGCGGGTAGAACTTCTCTTGCCCAGCGATCGTTCGGTCGCGTCGGCGGGTTCACCAGATCCAGATCCGTGGCGAGAAGTGTTGTGGAGGAAGCGTTGTGAACAAGATCAGTCTTTCGAATCGGGGGATTCTGCGGGCGGTTGCCGTCGCGGGGGCAGCGCTGTCGCTGGTCGCGACCGCCGGGGCGGCGGGCGCGGACACCGGCAGCGGTGAAACCGGGAGCGGGGTGATCGACACGGGCAGTGGGATTCTGGGAGATCTGCTCGATACCGGCAGTGGAATCCTCGGCGGTAGCTCGAGCGGCGGGTCGTCCGAGAGCGTGCAGCCGTGCAACCGCTCGACCAAGTCCGGCGGGGCCGGCGTCACCAACACGACGCATCAGCTCGGCGTCACCGGACCGACCTCGTTCGTCCTGACCTACGAAACCCTCAACATCCCCGACCGCATCCAGGTCTTCTACGAAGGCGGGCAGGTGCTCGACACCGGCTACGTCGGCGACAATGCCAACCAGGGCACCGGATCTCGGGTCGTGTCGTTGCCCGCGGGCTCGTCCTCGACGGTGAGTGTTCGGGTCACAGGACCGAATGACACCCAGTGGGAGTACACGGTCAACTGCCCGTCGTAGCGAGACCGGTCCATCCCGGTCGATATCGCACGTGTGGGGGCCGCATGCCCGAAAAGGCATGCGGCCCTGAGTAAACAGCTATCCGGCAGGAAACTGGCAGCACATATTCCGGTCAGCGCAGCGCGCGGCGGGGAAACATGAATATGGCTGCGTGCCAATCGGTTGGACACCAGAACCTGTTACAGGTTTTCGGGGTGATATCAATCATGGACTAAGCCGAGCATTAACTGGGTATATAGCAAGGTTCGGCACAAGCGTGATGCGCTGCCTCGATCCTTCGCTGCGGGGATCTTGCCGCCGTTCGCGCGATTGATCGATCGTCCAGCGGTAATGATCTTGTTCGAGTTCCCGTTCGTGATGCCGAACGGTGGTCTTCGAGCAATCGATATGAGATCCCCGAAACGAGCCCTGCTGCCGGGCGCCCGTCGGGCAAACGCACAGCAATGGTTCGGCGAATGCCCCGAATGTCGCGGGCTAGGGAGGGGTCGCCGACCGTGTTAGAAATTTTCAGTCGGCAACAAAGTTGGCAATCATGGTAGCTCCGGTAGCTCAGAGTTGTCCGGTCGCCACTAAGATCGCGACCTATGGGTCGAGTTGGCCTTGTTCGAACTATTTGCGGTGTGGTGTGACGAAATCTGATGAAGCAGTGATCGATCCGGTAGTGCGGGTCGAAGAGAAAGTACGCACCCGTGGTGGCCGGTTCGAGTTTCTGGATGCGCTTCGAGGTTTGGCGGCCTCGGCGGTAGTGATCGGTCATTGTGGGGAGCGACTGTGGCCTGAATACGCACGGTTCTCGTCGTCGCATTTCGGGGCCGGCATGTTCGGGGTCTTCGTCTTCTTTATCGTCAGCGGCTTCATCATCCCTGCGTCATTGGAGCGCGGGCGATCGCTTGCCGCCTTCTGGGTAGGCCGGTTCTTCCGGCTGTTCCCGTTGTTCTGGGGGTGTCTGATCGCGGCGATGATCCTCCATTCAGTCGGCCGGTTCAGTCTGCAATCGGGCTTTCTGGCCGATCCCGCATGGCACATGATCACGAACGCCACAATGGTGCAGTTCTTCCTCGGCGCGCCGAACACTCAGGTGATCGGGGCCGCGTGGACGCTCTCCTACGAGTTGGTGTTCTACCTGTTCGTGTCGCTGTTGTTTCTCGGTGGGCTCAACCGGCGATCGGTGCCGCTGGCCGTCCTTGCGATCGGCTCGATTGTCGCCGCACTGTTCCTGCCGGTTGCGATGGTCAACGGCCCCGACGCGAACCTTGTCAGTCGCCTGATGGTCGTGGTCGTGACAGTGGCGGTCGCGGTGTTCTTCGCTCGTCGTGCGGCCACCAGGCGCTCGGCCGGCGCAGCGGTTCTACTCGCATCGATCGCCGTCCCGCTGGTCCTCAACCAACCCGGTCCGTCGGCATACTCCGCCACGATCTTCGCGACGATGCTCGTCGGCACGGTGCTCTACCGGATGACGGCGGGCGAGATCGGCACCATGCTCGGCTGGGGGATGTTCGGGTTCGCCGCATGCGTGATCCTCGGGTTCAAGTTCGTCGTCGAGCAGCCCCACCTGGACCCGGCGACCGGCGTGTGGGTCCCCTGGTGGAAAGAAGCGGTCACCATGGTCTGCGCCTACCTGCTGTTCGGTGCCGCGCTGCTACTGCGCCGGTATTCCTTCCCGCGCCCCTTGCTGTTCCTCGGGCGGATCAGTTTCTCGCTATATCTCATGCACGCCCTCGTATTGGGCGCCATAAACCCCTGGACAACATCAGTTCTCGGGATATCCGCGGCCTGGCTCACCTGGTGCACCTGGGTGATCGGCTCGATCGCTCTCGCGACCCTGACCTACCACACGATCGAGAAGCCCTTCCACAACCTCGGTCGCCGTCTGATGGACAAGATGGACGCGGGAGCCCGCCCGGCACCGACCCCGGTCGCCTGATCGACTAGCCAGCAAAAACGAATGCCCCGCCATGAGCGGGGCATTCGTCGTCGGGCTCAGCTGTGCCTGGCTGCCCGAAGCCCGTTGACGTAAGCGGCGACAATCCGCAGATCACCTTCGGACAACCCGGAGAGATCGACGATTCCCTCGGTGGATTGCGGTCGAACGTGCTCCGTCTCGATCGGGTCCAGCCCCGCTTGGGTCAGCAGCGGTTCGGCATCGAGCCCGACCGCCGCCGCCATGGCCTGCAAGGTCTCGGCCGTGGTGCTGGCGGGGACCTTCTGTCCGCGCTTGTACTGGGTCCCGTTCTCGACCTGCGTCCACAGGCTCGTACTGATCCGTGCTGCTTTCGCGGCGCGGTCCATCGACATCTCGCGCTCCTTGCGAGCAAGTCGCAGGGTGGCGCTGACCTCGGCGGGGACCACCGCGCTCCGTTGTCTCACCATGCATCGAGGGTAGCAGATTGTTTGCACTGATGCATGAAGTGTATGTAGTCATCGGCTGCGAATTTGCGAATCGAAATCCTGCACCGAATGTAGACCGTAACAGCGAACGGCGAGATTGTTTGTGGTGGTACGTGACTGGGTACAGCACTCTGCCGCTTCGGCTTGACAGACGCGTTGCAACAACGTTGCATACAACGAGTGTCCGATTGTGGGTCCCAGTAGGAGCCACTCCTGGACACAGCCCGGGGGCGCGCCACTCGATTTCGGCCGCGTAGCAGGGTACGACCGGGGCTCCGGCCCGCTATCGACCGAAGGAGCAAGTACATGGGCCCATACGATGCCGTCACGGCGTCGAACCGCATTCGTGAGGACTCATGCGGCGTGACCCCACTGGACAGGTGGGCCGATGACAACCACCTGTACCTGGATCGGGAAGCCGCGCGGGATCTGGCCCGGATGCTCGGGGATATCCCCGACCTGGCCGAGGATCTGTCGGACGCGCGCACGCGCCAGACCCGCTTCGGCGCGGTGGACTACCGCACGCGCAATGGCTCACGGGAACAACGACTTCCGTTCAATCCCGTCGCCGCTCGCGCGGCCGACCATCTCCAGTCGGTCTTGGTGGCCTGGGTTCGGTTGGTCTGCGAACAGCGCGGCGTCGACTACACCGGGGTCGCGACCATCAGCGGAATGGCGGAGTGGTTGCAGCGCAACATCATCGCGCTGGCGATGACGGAAGGTGTGGAGGCCGCGCCCGCTGAGTTCGCGGCGGCGATCGAGGCCGCGGAAGCGGTGGTGTGTCCGCCGGTCGATCTCGCTCCCGCCGATGCGGCTCTGGTTCTGCGCGCCAGGGCGGTTCGCCTTCATGCGGCCGCGATCGGCAAACTCGCCGAAGAGCTGGGTGACGGTTTCCGGAACCTCACCGCTCGGCGGGTGCGCACACTGCGCAAGGCCGGTCTGATCAGCCCGGTCCCGGGGCCCTGGTCGCCGGACTGGCCGGAGCTCTTCATCGTGGGTGAGGTTTTGGATGCGCACCGTGCCCTTCCGGCGCGGCACCGGGCGAAAGATGCATAGCGAACAGAGTGACCCAGCGGGGCGTCGGCAGATTGTTGCCGGCGCCCCGCTGGCGTTGTGGGGCCTCTGCACGGCCGGATTCAGAGGCCCGAAGTGCTTAGGCCGCAACAAGTTCAGCCCGATCGCGCCACCGCTTCATATCGGAATACCTGCTTCTACCTGGGATTTAGCTTCTTGTGAAAGTCGGTGTTGACAAGTTGTGGCCGATGGCGCAAACTAGTGCCAGCGGGATTTGTCGTGCCCAAAATCATTTCGGCACACTGCAATTCGATGCCGGCGAGCGCTGTCCCCGCAGATCCTGACCGGGACTCGGTTCACGTCACCGCTAGAATGGGACCGTGCTCTCGACCGAGAGTCTCGACATTTCGGCTGCTGGGTGAGGTTCTACTTGTGTCAGGTGCATTCGATGCATTTACTCCCGATGAATCCGGTAAGCCGACCGGTGAGAGACCTACTCGCGAAGGCGGCGAGCCCCTCTATCGAGTAGACGACTCGATACCAGGCCGAAGGAACCGTGTCGGCCATGTCGACCTCTCCGACATCTGCGTAGAAGACCTCCAAGTCGTCGCTGGTGCGGTGGATCGTTGGCGCTCGCTCCGGGCGCCGACCACGGTGACGCGTACCACCTCTCGGTGACCTGACACACGGCATCTGGCACCGTCTCCGGTGGTGATGATGCGACGGGTCGTGGTCAGTTCCGAGTTGTGAGAGTTGTGTATTGCCATGGGTGATGAAGGTGAGTCGGATGCTTCGATGCCGGACCGACAAGATATCGCGGTGCAGCGCAATGGGTTCAACGCCCAAGAATCTGCGTTCAACCAGGGAATCCGGGTCGATTCGGCCGTGGTCTTCGACTTCGTGTCGTATTGGTCGGTAGTCGACCGCGCAGTCCTCATCCAGGCCGACCTGTCCGGTCATGTACGAAACGAAGTCATCGCACACGCTGTTGCTCACATCGAGATGGCCGAATCACGCGAACTGGCAGCCGCACTCGACGGCGAGCGATGGCGCGGCCGGATCGAAATGCAGGTGCACGATGTGGTGGCACAACGCCTCATCCCCGTCTCCCACCTGCGTGACGCGCTGGAGGTGGGCGACAACCTCACCGATGTCTCCGCGCTCCTCGGGGTCACCGAGTTCCTGCTCGGTTGGCGATTGCAACACCTGGCCAACGAGGAGTTCGCGGTGATACCGGTGCATCTGCTGAACCGCCTGGGCTGGCTGCCCGGGATGCCCTCCGAATACCCCTATCGGTGCTTGTGGCCGACATCCAGCTCGGGCGAGATGCTTCGCCAGCTGGCACCCGGCCGACACCACCGATAACCACAGTCCTACTCAGCCCTCGTTCCGTGAAAACGGCACGGGGGCTTTGTCGTTGGCGCATGCCGCCGCCGCATGCCCGCCCCTGACGCGCCCGTCTCCCGCAGCTCGCTGTGGTCGAAAGGCGTTGTCGCAGCGCAGGGGCGCATCGGTCCCGCTCCGGCGGAGCACTCCGTCGGAGCGGGACCTCCACTCACGTCCCAGAGAGGTAGGAACATGTCACTGTGGTCTCCGAAAGGATCGCCCCGCACGATCGATGTACTCGTGGTCGGCGGAACCTGGAATCCTGGCGGCGACGGCGTCACCGGTGCCTTCACCGACGCGCTGAACAAGTCGATGTTCACCCCTCGGATGGTCCCCTATCCCGCCGACTACGGGTCGCAGGTGAGCTACGCCGAGAGCGTCGCCGAAGGTAAGCGGGCGCTCCTGGCCGCTGTCGATCGATCGCCGAACCCTGTCGTGCTGGCCGGATATTCGCAGGGTGCGGCGGTTGCCGGTGACCTCGCGGCGGAGATCGGCCGCGGTGAACATCCGGGCCGTGAGGTGATCGCCTGCGCGTTGATCGCCGATCCGCGCAGACCGGCGGGCAAGTATCTCGGCGACACCGACCCCGGCGGATACGGCGTGGTCGGCGAGCGGCCCATCGACGGTATCCCCGCCTATTGGGCTGCGGCGCCCGGCGATCCCATCACCGCACTGCCCGCGGGCAACCCCTTGCGGACCATCGCGGATCTGAGCGCCTTCTTCAGCTTCGCCAGCGCGAACTCGGCGGTGCGCTGGGCACAGCGAATGCTCGACACCGCCACCCGAAATCAACTGCAGCGGTGGTGGTCGCCATCCAACTGGAGTCATTGGACCGGCGCTATCGCCTACGCCCGCGGCTACCTGTTCGACGGCAGGCACACCAGTGACTACGTCCGCTACGGCCACGCCCGCGCTCTCGCCCAGGCACTGAACCGCGATGTCGCCGAAGGGCGCATCTGAGACCCGCGAAACCCTGTGGGAAGGAACACATCATGAGAATCAGCAGAACCCCAGAGCCCGCGCTGGTCCGGTCGGTACTCGTCGCTGTGACGGGAGTCCTCGCCTATCTTCTCGGTCGCGAGATCGATACGGCATGGATCGAAACACTGCTCACCCTGTACGGATTGGCGACGCCGCTGATCGCGGGCGTGCTCATCAGGCCCGCCGTTACCCCGATGACCGGATCGGTGGGTGAACCGGATGGCATCGTGGTTGAGCCCTGAACTCGTACAAGCTGCAGGTATGGCCCTTGCGACAGTCATCGGCGCGGTGACAGCATGGCAGGCCCGTGAAGTCGCCAAGCTGCGTGAGCGGGTAGTCGCGCTCGAGGAGCAGGCCGCCGACGATCACCTCCGATTCCGCGACGCGATCCGGCTGATCCGCGCACTGCAGCGACACATCGACGAACTGCTCGGCTTCCTGCGCCTGCATGTCCCTGGCATGGAGCCCCCGGTGGCGGACTACAAGATCCCCGCCACCCTCCAAGAAGAAATCTGACGGCGGCTGCGCCGTTCCTGAACTGCATGCGGTCGGCCCCCGGAGAACACTCGATACGGTGCGGGATTCGAGCCCGCCGCATGCCGCGCTCCTGAAGCGCGGAGTCTCCCGCAGGTGGTCTGCGGTCGTAGACGTCGCCGCTGCATCAGGAGTGACGGTCCCGCCCTCGGCGCTTCCCCTCGTCCACGAGGGCGGGACCCCGAACCTTCACTCACACAAGGAGATACCTATGGGATGGACAGGAGACCCGGTATGGCTGGCCGACGTGCTGCGCGCTGCCGGGCTGGACGTCATCGAACACGAGGGCTGGCGCGACCGAGGCCACGGCGACTTCCGTGACCTGCGCGGCGTGCTCTGCCACCACACCGCGGGCGGCGGCAAGAACGACTGGCGCATCGTCCAGGACGGCCGCGCCGACCTCCCCGGCCCGCTGGCCCAGCTGGTCCTCGAACGCGACGGCACCTTCCGCGTGATCGCCGCCGGCGTGTGCTGGCACGCGGGCCGCGGTTCCTGGCCCGGCTGGCCCACCGACAACGCCAACTACCACGTGATCGGCATCGAAGCCGTCTCCCGCGGCGACGGAACCGACTGGACCCCAGCGCAACTCGACGCCTACAAGCGCGGCTGCGCGGCCATCCTGGCCCGCATCGGCCGCGACGCCGAAGACTGCGTGGCCCACCGCGAGTACTCCCACGAAGGAAAAATCGACCCCGCCGGCATCGACATGGACGAGTTCCGTCGCGACGTACAGGCATTCATCGACGGAGAGGACGCTCCGATGAGCGCATCCGAAGTAACCCAGATCCAGGATTTCATCACCGCGTTCTGCGGCCCGATCGGCACCGATGTCAAAGACATCCGCGAGCAGCTGTGCGGTAGCCAGCAGCGGGATGCGGGCATGTTCGCCGGCTGGGACCAGCTCGACGGCATGACCGTGGTCGACGCCCTGGCCGACATCCTGGACCGCCTCAAGGCCCTCGAAACCCTGGCACCTGAGAGGAGGTGAATTCCATGCTTCCCGTCCTGCTCGAACTGCTCGAACTGGCCGTGCTGCTCGCCCCGGTGATCCTGCCGCTGCTCGGCCTGTCCTAACTCCACACCCGCAACCACGCAAAGGCCCGGCCAGCAGGCGCGGGCCCTTTTCATGCCCAAAAGCTCGGGAGGCTCCACCACATGTCCGGCAAGGAAATCATCGGCTCGGTCGACTTCGGCACCAACGAAGCGTCGCCTCCGGAATACGTCCAGACCGAATCCGGACAGCTGGTCACTCCCGAGTTTCTGGCGTTCCTCCAGCAGACCCTGTCCGGCAAGCTCGCCGAACCAGACCACAACGACGAGCTCGACCCGCAGGTTCGCGCACTGGCAGAAGAACTCTCGGTCATCCACCTCCCCGAATGGACCAGCCCAGTCGGCCGCAAGCTGGCCGAACCGACTGTCACCTCGATCAAGCAGGCAACCCGGGTCGCCGAGTATCTCATCAAGCGCGGTGTACGCGTGCACGCCGAACTCGAGGAGATCAGGTGGGTTCCGACCCCAGCCGGTGCACCGGGTGCGTTCGACACTGGCGCTCACATCACCCCTGATGCCGAGGGCAACTGGCCGACCCCTGATGCCGAGGAGTTCTACGACTTCGACGAGATCTCAGTGAAGCAGGTCGAGGGAAGCGCTTGGTACGCGACGCATCCCCGAGGGATCGCGTGCGAAGGGAAGACGAAGTCGGAGGCGTATGCGGCGATGGTCGCCGAGCTGCGCCGCCGAATCGATGATGCGGAGCCTCCGCGATGAACGCGCTTGAGCCGGATCCGACGGGTGATGGTCGCTGGTTGCAGAGCCTGTCTCCGATCGGTGCCGGGTCGCGTGAGCGTGATCGTCAACCGCGGGTGTTCAACCACTCCGGAATGACGCCGGCTGCTGCTGCGCGGGCGTACAACAGGGTTCTGTCGGGTCGAGCACTCGATTCTGCTGGGGAGAACCTCAGCGATGTGCAGTTCGTCAACGATAAGGGCCCCACTCAGCCGGGGGTGAATCTGGGCTGGGTACCGCCGACCGATAAGAAGCCGCCGGAGCAGCCGGGTGTGAGTGCGGGGTGGACGCCACCAGCTGATACGAAGCCGCTTGAACAGCCAGTTGCACCTATGCCCCCGCAGACACCAACCACCTCCCCGACTGCGCCGAATGCGGTACCCAACCAGGAAAACTCGAACCCGCCCGCACCGCAGACGGTAACGCAACCGCCCATTCCGGGCTTGCTGGGGGCCATGACCGGAACAGATCCTGCGACGGCTGCTGTGCTGGCGGGGGCTACGCCGGATCCGGGCAATTTGCCGGCGCCATTGGTTGTCGGGGATTTAGCAAACTTGCAGCCCGGCGAATCGACCCGGTTTGATGGCGCGACGGTCACCGCTACGCCCGATGGCGGTCGCACGACAAATGCGGTCGACCCGACGACGGGGACGATCAATACGACCGTGTGGAATATGCACAGTTCGGTGGTGTTGACTAGTCAGTCGACACCGGTGCCCGGTACGAACGGAAATTCGTGGGAAACGACTGCTACCCACGCGGATGGCTCGGTATCCGAGATATTTTCCGTCTCTGGCCCCGGCGGGATTACCACGTGGACCGCGAACCCAGATGGTTCCCGTTCAGTGCAGTACCCGGATGGGTCGATCATCAATGAGCCGCCGTCAGGTTCCTCGCTGCCTGTGATCGTGACACAGCTTGATCCGGATGGATCCAGCGGTCACACCGTGGCCTATTTCCCGGACGGTCGGGTCGTGGAATCGGCCTTCAGGCCGAGCGCGGTGTTGGGCACTCCGGTGACAGATGTGTTCGGGTCTGACGGTGAACATGTGAATGTGTTGACGGTTCCCGGCCGGGCAAACGGCGCCCCGTTCAGTATTGTCACTGGCAACGATGGTAACCGCACTGTGGTGGGCCCCGATAATTCCGTGACTCCGATCGATCGCTACAACAATGCGATCGGCGGCCCGAACACCTGGGATCATTTCGATCCGTTCACGGCATCGTGGAATTCGGACAAAATATCTCACCGCGGACCGATGAGCTACGCGCCGGATGGCACCGCCACCCAGCCGTGGTACTACGTCGGCAAAGGTGGTGAATTGCGTACGGTTATCGCGCAGTTCGATAAGAACAACCAGCTGGCGATGCTCACCGATTCCGACTACAAGGGAATAACGTGGTCGGCGTTCGAAACTATCGACGGTATATCAGTGCCGAAGCAGTCCGGAGCTCTGGATGCCGGAAACGTCGAAGACAATGCCATCCTGGTGTTCGAACTGGCAACTCTAGTCGATCTACCATTCGCCGCAGTGGGGTGGGGCGCTCGTATCGGCGCGCGTTGGTACGGCAGCCAACTGGCCGGACATGGAGCATCCCTGACCGCCAGGGAACTGGCCGTCTCTCAGCTCAGTTCGCGGGGGTTGACGGGGGTGACAACCGGGGCGTCTATCACAGCTCTCGAGCGGTTGCGCGCCGCCATCGGATCCCGGAACTCAAAACCCGACTACATTGCATCAAGCCCGCGGGCGGCATTGCCGACCAAAGCCAAACCCATCCCCGCGCAAACAATAGCAACACCCGAAGTCTATTCCGTTCCCATCCAGTCGGGGTCGACTGCCGGGAGCAGACTACCTGCGTCGCAAACAGGTATCCTCAGTTCGGCCCACCAGCGCCTCGGCGCTGGCCGACCTCTCAGCGAAGTACTCACCGCCGAGACCGTCACCGCGCGGGCTGCGCACAACCTCGTGGCGGAGATCGAGCACTTTTCCCTCCTCCAAGCCGAAGCAGCCAGACTGGCATCTGCCAGCGCCCGAACCCCAGCGGCGCGTCAGGCATTGCGGAACAACGCCGACAATGCGGGCAGGACAGGCAGCAGGCATGACAGAGGAACGGCAGTTCCTGGTCCCGCTGGCAGCTCCATTAGCGAACCTCGACGTTCGGCCGGCGGTGGTACCGGAAGGCCGCCTCGATTGTCAGGCTGGCACACGCGATGGCCATTTGGGGGGCGAGGTCGAGGCACAGACCCCGAGATTGTTTTCTATCACGGAACAACTGAGGAGTCCGCGACGATTATCAGAAATTCTGGTATTAGTCTCGGTCTAACCGGACTCGGGAAACTCGATTTCGGACCTGGGTTTTATACGTCACGGGACGTTAATCAGGCTCTCAAGTACGCGCAAAGTGCGATAAATCGAAATCCTGGATCTTTGCCAGGGCTGGTTGAGTTCCGCGTTCCGCAATCGGAGCTTTCTAATCTGACGCGATTGAACTTTTCATCGGCGGACGGAGAATGGGTTGAGTTTATCTCGCGATTTAGACGCGCCGAACCTCCTCGGGGTCATTCCTTCGATATTGTGGAGGGGCCGATTCTAGCGAATCTCCCCAAATATCTGCGTGGAGCAGATCCCACTGGCAGCGGCACGCAGACGAGTTGGCACACGAACGCTGCGATTGACGTCCTGAACCGGTATATTGTATGAAGGCGGTCGATACGGGAAAGGATCTTAAATATGCCGAGGTTCAATATTTGGAAAGACCAAGAATCTGAGGAATACTTCCGTCTGATCGCTTTGGAGATAGCGAAGTCTTACGATATTGGATATTCCGAGGCTGTGGCGCGGGTTAGCGACCGATTCGTAGGCGTGCGGGTAGTCGGCGACGACCATTTCATATATTGGGATCAACCAGAGGACTGGGCGAGGAGCATTGTATTTGGAATCCCTCTTGATCAAGTTGATTCATCGGGCTGTGCTCAGCTGCCTGCGCCTAGTCGGCTACGCGCTTTCCTGAGTTCCTTCTTTATTTGGCAATGGATCTGGTGGATGAGGCGGTGGTGGATGATCGCTAAGATGTCGATCCGCGCCGGGAAATTTCCTCTCATGTGGCCACGGCAGTTATGGCGCCGAATTGCGAATGTTGTAAATTCGCGCGTGCCAGGCTCCCGAGGACGTTGATTAGGGTCGCAATGTGGTCACGGCACTGTCCGCTGCGTGAAGGTGTCGCTTAGCGAAGGCGTGGCCGATTTAGGATTGTCCCGATCGGTTGACCGGTCGGGATTCTTCATGCCTAGGCCATGGTTTCAAATCAATCTTTTCAAGGACTTGACATGAATGAAAGAATACTGTTTTCTGATATCGAACAAACTTTGGTCGATTATCTGACGGTGGAACTCGCTGCGGTATCCGATATCGCGACTGTGGTCAGCCGGGTCCCGGATCCGCATCCTGCCCGCATGGTGCGAGTAACCAGAAACGACCGAAAAGCCCGAGTCGATGTCGAGGATCGCGAGGGGCGCCGTAGCGCCCAACTGATTCTTGATCGTCCTCGTGTTGTTCTCGAATGCACCGATGACGCCGGCGCGGCGGCAAACCTTGCCGCGCTTGTGCGTTCGATCCTGAGTGCGGCCGCTCCCGGCTACCTGGGCACCGTGTGGTGCGACCAGGTGGAGGATGCCGGCATGGAGAACGACACCGATCCGGTGACAGCCGCTCCGCGGTACACACTTGTCGCCGACCTGATTGTGCGAGGCACTGTCCTCGCCTGACTCCGATCCGGAGTCGAACTGAAGTACCCATCCCGAGGGCCTGCGCAACAATCCCAAGGGAGATAACAACAATGGCTCTGCCTTCCAGTAATTTCATCGGCGCCGGTACCCCCAACCTGGCCGTTTCCGGCGGTGTCCTGGTGGCGCCGCTCAACACCACCCTGCCGACCACCGCGGCCGGCACCATCGCCCCCGCCTTCAAGGCCCTGGGCTATGTCTCCGAAGACGGCATCGAGTCGCTCGGTGAGCGCAAGGTCGAGACGGTCAAGGACTGGAACGCCGACATCATCGCCCAGCTGCAGACCGAGCACTCGGTTCGCTTCGGCCTCACCCTGTACGCGGTGTGGGACCAGGATGTGCTCAGCGAGATCTTCGGTGAGAACAATGTGACCGCCACTGCGGCGACCTCCACCTCGGGCAAGCTGATCAACGTCCGGGAGACCGGCGTGGTTCTGCCGCGTCGCTCGTGGGTTTTCGACATGAAGACCGAGGACAAGAAGCTCCGCATCGTGCTGCCGAACGCCAAGATCTCCTCGATCACCGAGAAGAAGTTCGTTTCCAACGAACTGGCCGGCTTCACGATCAATGTCGAGGCATTCAAGGACGATTCCGGCATCAAGGCGTACCGCTACCTCGATGACGGTCTCAAGACTGCCTGATTAAAAGCCCCCAATGGCGGCGGGTAAAACACCTATGCGCAGGCCCGCCCGCCGCCGTTGGGCCCTTCCTATTTTCAAAACTCAGATTCAAGCGAAAGGGTCTGCTACCCATGACTTCTCCTGCTGCTCCCATCAAGATCGCCCAGCCCGCAGTCGTGAAAACCGACTTCACCTACACCGTCGACGGCGCGGAAATCGTGTTGCCGTCGCTGTCCTACCTCAAGCCCGGCCTCGTGCGCCGGATCCGTCGCCTCGGCGATGTCGACGCGATGTACACCCTGCTCGAGCTGAGCCTGACCCCCGAGGCGCTGGCCACGCTCGACGAGATGGATCCCGACGCCTACCACCAGCTGCTCGAGGCGTGGCGCGCGCACTCGGGGCTGAGCCTGGGGGAATCCTAAGCCTCGATGCTCTTCTCGAAGAGTACAGCGAGGCAATCGAATACGACCTGATCGTCCTGGGGCTCCGGTTACGGATGCTCGGCACCGACGCACTCGATTGGGCCGACCTGCGATCGATCGTGAAGCACCTGCCGCTCGAGTCGGCGTTGCTTCGGGTGATGCACCCGGAGGGAAGTCGATGGCAGACCGCCGAGCACCTGCTGGCGGATGTCGCCGACAGCCTGCGGTGGTTGGCGTGGGCGCGGACCGATGACGGCAGGCGCGGGCGCAATATGCCCGAGCCGATCGCGCGTCCGGGTCGGAAGTCGAATCGTGAACGAGTCGGCACGGCAACGGAACTCGATCAGATGAACGACTTCCTCGGCTGGCACGACTAGGTGGCTGTGGCCCCGGAGCGGTCGAACGCAGAAAGTGGATACCAATTGTGAAGAAGAAACGCCCAACGGCGATGACATTGCCGGACGTTCTTGCGATGACCACGAGCGGCACACCGGCTCCGGGAAAGCGGATCAGGCTGCCGAGCGGGGCCGTCTGGGAAGGCGGCTCCGGCGGCGGGACCGCCACGATCACCCTGCCGGAGGAAGGGCCGGTCACCCTCGGTGAGGATGGCCGGATTCCGCCGAACAGCCTGATCGGAGCCAGCCTGCTCGGTGTGCTGTCCGATGTGCTCGGCACCCAGCCCGGCGCGATCGCCGAGCGTGTGGCCGGGCAGGCGATGGATCTGCTCCGCCCGGATACGGACGCGACCGATACCAAGACCCGGCTGATCAAGTTCTCGTCGAAGACGACGCTGCTCAACCCAGCGAAGCCCGAGGCCGGGATCAACAATGTAGTAGTTGAAAATACCAGCGCCACAGCTGGTTACGCGGGCGGCGGTTCGGTCCGCGGTCCCGGTACCGGCAGCAGCGATTCGATCCTGGCGCGCCTGTCGAACGGTGAGTTCGTGGTCAACGCTGCCGCGACCGCCGGTGCGCTGCCGCTGCTGGAAGCGATCAATGCCGGCTGGGTTCCCTCCGCCGGATACCTGGCCGACATGTTCCCCGGCTTCGCCGGTGGCGGTTTGGTCGGCGACACGGGCATGGGCGATCCGGAGAAGTGGCGCGATCTGCTCGGGACCGGACTGATCGCGGACGTGATCGGCGGTATAGGCGGCGCCGCGATCAATGCCGCGGGTACCGCGGGTGCGGCGCTCGGCGGCGCTCTGGCCCCTGTGCTGGGTGCGGGTGGGCTGTTCGGCCGTCGCACACCTGAACCGATGAAGGTCGACCTGGGCGCCAACTCGCCGTTCACCGGCGAAGGGCCGCCGATCTCGGCTGCGCTCAACGTTGAGCCGCAGGGGCTGATGGGCGCGATGCCCGCGTTCGCCCAGGAGTCGACTTCGTCGGCACAGGGTTCTACGGCACCGCTTTCCGCGCTGTCGGAGGCGTTGTCCGCGGGGATTGTCGCCTCGGCGACCGAAGCGGGTGGTCGGGTCGGTGCGGCGTTGGGTGCGGCTATCGCGCCAGCGCTCGGACCGGCTGGGCAGTTGGCGCCGGAGATCGGCGAGCAGCTCGGGCAGACGATCGGGTCTCGGTTCGGTGGTGGGTTCGCGGCGTCTATGTCGTTGAAGTCCGCGATCGGTGAGATGCCGTCGGAGAGCTCGGGGTTGTCGTCGGGCGGTGCCGGTGGTTCGGTTGCGCCGGGCGGTGCTTCGCCGATGACGCCGACTGGGTTCGGTAGTGACGGTGGATCTGGCGGTGGTTCTAACAGTGTTGTTGTCACCGGTGGGTCCGGCGGCGGTTCCAGCAGCGTCATGTATGTGCCCAACGGCGCTGGTGGGTATTCGGCAGTTGGGCCGTCCACGACACCGCGCACGCCGAGTCTGAGTGAGGGTCTCAACGGGACGAGCCTGGCTGAACCAACACACTTCACCACCTACGGTGGCGCCGACTACATCGATCGCGGGCACCTCGTCGGCAGCGAGCTGGCGCGGAACTTCGGCACATCGCTCGGTCTGAGCGACACCACGGCCCTCGGGCAGGTCGGCTCCACGCTCGGAGCTCTAGCGGGTTCGCTTGGCATTCCTGCGATCTCGGACGCACTCTCGGTCAATGGCGACCTGGCCAAACAACTCGGAATCACCGCTGACACAGAATTCTTCGCTCCGGGTGATCAACAGGAGGCGTTCGACAACAACGAAGCATCGAACCTGTCATCGGCCATTTCAGGCTTCACGTCCGGCAACGCCTCGGGCGGTCTGGTCAAGGGCATCACCGGAGCTGCAAAGGGCCTGGCGCAAGATGCGGCGGGCCAGGTCGGCCAATTCATCGGCGCCAGTTTGGGTACCGCGATCGCGGGGCCGGCCGGTGCGGCGATCGGCGGCGTGCTCGGATCCGTCGCAGGCTCGGTCGTCGCGGGCAAAGCCGTCGACCTCGTCGCGAAGCCTGTCGAGTGGTTGGCGAGTACGGCAAAGGAAGTCGTCGGCACCGGTTTCGGTCTGACCGACCTGGCCGAGGGCGTCGGCGGACACACCGCCCGCGGCGACATTTACAACTTCAACGGCATGGACCCCAAGAGCGTGCAGATGTCCATCGCCCGAGTTCAACGCCGCCAGACGTTTGTGGCACAACGAGGAGGAGGACTCGGTCGATGATCCACCAAATGCTCAACACGCAGGACACCAAGATCGTGGTGTGGGACAACAACGGCCGGGTCTGGCACCTGGCAGGTCCGAATGCCGGCCGCGAAGGCGTAAGGCTTTCGGCACAAACAGGTTTCATGTTCGCACCGGTCCAGCTCCTCGCCACCGAAGGTGCCCGCCAAGATGGCGCCACCTTCGCCCGATCGGTCCGCTGGAAGAAGGAATGGGACTTCCTCGCCATCATCTCCACCGCGAGCGGCGCGCAGGAATCCAATCCGGTCCGCGAGTTCCTCGCCGTGCACGACGCATGGTTCCGCGGTTGGTCCACCGACAAGCCCGTGACCGTCGGCTACTTCACCCGACACCAGGGTTGGCGGTTCCAGCAGTTCCAGCTCGACACCGCCCCTGAGCCTTCGGGCGATATCGATCCGGCGCGCAACGGTTTCGCGATGTACAAGATGTCGGCGACCGCGATGGATCCGCTTGAGCGGCACTTCGACGAGACCATGGTGTGGACCAACGCTTCCGGTGCGGGCGAAGGCATTCTGCGCCTGCGCAACGCAGCGGATCAGCCGGCCTGGCCGCGCTACACGATGAACGGCCCCGGCCGTTGGTCGATCCTCGACCCGGTCGAGGGTCTGGAACAGCCTCGGTTGGTCCAGACGCCGCGCTTGACCGCAGGCCAGACGCTGCGGATCGACACCCACCCGCGTCACCGCACGGCTCGCGTCTACACCGAGGGCAGCACTGCCAGCGTGAACGTGTGGGGTCAGCTCGCCGGCCGACGCTGGCTCGCCTCGCTCGACCCGTGGGCCAGCACCGACATTGTGGTGAAGATCGAAGACGGGACTACCGATTCGAGCATCATCGGAGCCGTGACACCGAGGTCATCGCGACCGTTCTGATCGCGCCTATCAACTGAACATCGATCGAGAGAGAGCCCAATCCCTTTGCGGGGATTGGGCTCTCTCGATTTCTAAGGAGGTATCGCGATGGTGGTACCAGTGCCTTACGTCGCATACGACCACACTCAACTCTCCGAATGGTTGGCGTCGTTGACCCCGTTGGGGGCTGGATCTGGGTCGCGTCCCGCGCGAGAACCACGGGTGCACAACCTGAATGGGGTGACGGCTACTTCGGCGGTGCGGGCTTATGAACGAATGCTCGGGGTTCGTGCGATGGACAGCCGGGCGCGCGACGGGATCCCCTCGGCTCAAGCGATTTCTGACCCGGTAACGACTACTCCGCAGCGCCCGACGCCGGCAAAGCCCACGACACCGATTCCCACGCAGACTGCACCAACTGGGCCAGTCCAACCAGGAATCAATACACCGAGCCCCACGCAGGCAGCCACTCCAAATGCTGTCCCACCACCACCCCCGCCACCAGTGGTGACAGATCCGAACGCGCCTACTGGGCCTGTCCAACCAGGCGTGACGACGCCGACACCAGTACCAGTGACGCCAGCACCAGGCCCTACGCAGCCAGGTGTCACCCCACCTCCTCCCCCCACCGACCCGCTGCTGGATGCGAACGGTCCGAACCAGGATCCACTTCCCATGCCTGTGACTGAAGGGCGTGAGCAGGGCAAGCCCTGGACGGAAGTGCGTCCGAACGGGCAAACCGTCGAGTATACGATCCCGGAGGGGAACGGCAAGAACACCGTTGACGCCATCGTCAGGGATTCGACCGGCAAGGTGGTATCCACCGCCCGCATTGTGTCGATCGAAGGCACCGCGAAGTACATCCGGTGGCAGGACGACGTCGGTGCCGGATCGTCCTATTTCGAGTCGGGCGGACCGAACGAGCTGGGCTACGGACAGCATTTCGCCCCGGGTACATCCACGTCGGGCATCCCCAACTGGATCTTCGAGACATCTCCCGATCTCTCGAAGGCGCGGACGCTGTCTATCGACTCCGATGGCCGTGTGGTCGGCGTCGATATCGGAGTCCGGAATTCGCAGGGCCTTTACGACAATATCCATGTCGATAACTTCGGCAACGCTACAGTCTCCTCTACTCGCTTGACGCCCGGTGGCCAGCTCGAGTCGAAATTCACTGGCCAAATGTTTACCAACCGTTCCGGATGGCTGATCGACGAACAGGACAACCATTGGCAGGGAGAGCCGGACAAGGACGGTAACCAGTCGTGGCTGCGAGTCGAGAACGGCCATACGTACCGGATGAATTATCTCGGTGTAATCACCGACTTCTCCCTGGGCAAGGATGGTCGGCCCCGTCTCGACACGATATTTCCTGATGGATCTCAGACGACCCAGTCTGGTCGAACCACGATTCATTTCGATGCCAATGGAAACGAAGCCTGGAGAAAGGAGATCGGTGCACCGGTACAGCCGTGGGATACACGCGCATGGAATGCAACCAAGCGCGGATTGTCCAGCTTTGGATCTCTGATTTCTGATACCGTTGGAGCCCCATTTCATATGGCTCGGGACGGCATGCAGGGGATATCATCCGTGCGAGTCGACCAATACGGAACATTCCACGTAACCTACGACGCTCCGAACAGATTCGCAAACGCCGGGACGGCAGCGGTGGGCTTGGCCAAAGGCGCCGCCATGTTCTATCTGGCGCTCCCGAAATACGCGGTCATGCAGGGTTATGACACGCTACGCGGATCAGACTTGGTTCGGGGATCCACAACCTACCAGCCGCCGGACCGCGAAGACGAATTGGTCAAAGACCTCACCGGAATTCCGCTTAAACAGTGGAAAGACGACACCGTTGGATCGGTGTTCGAATTCGGCACTGCAACGGCGGCCAGCGTTCTGCTATTCAGGGCCGCGGGTGTAGGACGTCCAGGTGGAACCAGGCCGACATCAGTCCATTCGAGGTCATCGATAGGTAACACGGCGACCCGCTATCTTGATGGACGGAAAATTTCACCGAAAGTGTTGGTGGAGGAGATTGCTTCAAAGATTGGAAATTATGGCCGCGAAAAACTGGGCCAATTGGAAAACTGGAGTAGTCGGCCGGCGAAGTCAGTCGAAGTTATCACTAGGGTATTGGCTGAGTTTCTTGAAAACACAGGACCATCGGGTCTTGTTGCGGAGGGCGGCGCCGGCCGCGTTTCTGCTAGGTCACCCGTAGAGCCGAAGGCCTTCGCGGCAACTCAGCGGGCTGATAGAGGTTCCGATGGTGCACGGCAGCCGGATACATCCGCGCCACAAATCGGTGCCCCTAACCAGAAGGGTATCGAAAGCAGTATTAGGAAGGCGCTGGCCAGTACGGCGGTCAAACCTGGCGACATCCCCAAGATTGCCAAGACTCTGGCCGAGCATCCATTAGGGTACGAAATCGCAGAATTGGTATCTTCCGGTCGCTATCACGGGATGAGGAATTTCTCAACCGTCGCATCTAGCTTGGTGCGTCCTGACATGCTCGCGGGCGCGCTGGAGCAATTGCGGTTAGCGGAGCGCCTCAGTGCCGCCGGTGTCAAAGAGGTTTCCTTTGAGGTCAAGGCTGGCGATACGATTAGGCCAGGGTTGTCTGCCGGCAAGGCGACAGATCTGGATGTCCTTGCAGTCGACAGTGCAGGTACCACTTTCGGATGGCAGTTCAAGGCCGTCCGCTCTGAGAATCCAAAGAAGGTAATCGACAATGCCTTTAAAGCTGCCCAGCAGGTGGTTGAATCGGGTGTGGATATCAAGACCGTAGTCATAGATACGAATTTGACACTCGAACTCATCGAACCTTTCCGTGCCCGGTTGGACCTTTTGTACCAGCAGAGTTCTGTCCAGGTGATGGTTCGAGCCTCTGATGGTAGTATCCTAGTTCCGAAGAATGGTCGGTTTATGCCGGGAGGTGAAAGGTAGAATGAAGGTAGATTGGCCTGTGGCCAGGTGGCAATGGGGAATGGATCTACTTGGTCGGGGAATCTCGGGATATGCGGTCATCGGCGAAAGTTGCACTATTCATGCTAGCATTCAAGATGCCTTGGTAAGGCATGGTATTTCGGTTGGCGAGTCCGTAACCAGCGTGCACGTCAGAAGTGATGATGGCGAGTTGATATCCGATGGTATGGGCGAATACCGGGCGATTGGATCACTGCTGGAATCAGACCTATTAGATTGGGTGAGTGGCAAAACTCTTGATTTGAGTAGCAAGTTTATTGTCGGATCATCTGTAACTTATTCCTGGCTCTCCAGTAGATTCGATCCGAAAGATGATTCCATTCGTGAACCTCTGGCATTTTTGTTGTCTGTAAATTGCATCGCCGATTACCTCATTGTGACCCTGGAAACCTACATAGACGCGTGGATGCCATTTGATCTTCGCGGTCGAAGTCAGCCTGAGCGCTACGAATTCAATGCGCCGCGACTGGCTTCAGCATTACTTGACATTTCGGAGATCGTTGGATCGGAGACCGATCCTTGCGAACTATCTAAGCTCGCGCGCGCCACTGAGACCGGAGTTGAGAACCTACTTGACGATGACGGCTGCGCGGAAGATGTATGGTTTAGATATTTTGGCTAAAGCTGCACTAAGGGGGTTTCTGGATTGGGAGGTATTCATCGCGGCGTGAAGAAGGTAGGACTTGAGTCGTTTCGCTGAGGTTATTGTACTAGCGCGTGATGCGTGGCCGGTTATGGAACCGTTGATGGTGCCGGATCCCGATCGCGAGTGGCATCAGTGCTTTACAGCAGTCGATGACTCCGTTTTCGAGGGGTCATGTCGCGGGTCGGGTGACTGTTACATGTGGGTTGCGCAATTTTCTCGGTTCAACTGGTGGGGACTGCTCGCATATCTGGAAGGTCTCGATTGGCCGGATCCGTACTCGGTGCAGGTCTTGATCCGCGACGAGGAGGATGATTGCTTGGGGTTGTGGGTGTTGCTCGATGGGAAGTTGCGCGAAATCCCATTGATGAGCACCGTTCGAATTCCGAGTGATGGGTTGATTACGGGTGGCGTTCTGATCCGTCCCGAGAAGGGCGAGAATACTGTAGTCGACTAGCCGAAGCGGCGTAGATGTAGGAACGAGGTCATGCCGATTGTGCGGTGACGGTCGATGGTTATTTCACGGCCGTAGATCATTGAAACCCAACCCGGTTCGGGTTGGGTTTTTTTATGCCCAAAATCAAGGAAAGGTGGTGGAGGATGGGTGTTTGGGAACCGCACGCGGAATCGCGGCGGATGGATGAGATGTTCCGGGTCGAGCAGGATGGGGCTCGGGATCAAGAGGTTCTTGTTCGGTACTGGGACAAGGATATGCAGGAGGTGGGGGAGGAGCGGAGTTACCTGTCGTTGCAGGTGAGTTTTCCGCGGAACTCGGCCGGCGGGTTGAAGATGATCTGTCCGCGCGACATGGTGCACTTCGACCATCTGTTCGGCAACCATGCGGACACCACCCTGCCGATTACCGTGAACACCAGGGGTTTTCGGTGGGACGGTTACATCACGAAGGCCTCGATCGTGCGGGATGACAACGGTGTCGAGACCGTGGACATCGAGGCGATTCATACCTGGAACCATGTGTCGACGATCTGCTGCTGGGCGAGTCCGTTCGCGCCGGTGCTCGCGCAGTTCCCGCGTCACCACATCCTGTTCGGGCCGGTCCGGACGCTGGTGACGACGTACCTGACAACGAATCTGATGCGGCTGCAAGGGAACACGACGTTTCCGATCGCGGTCGTTCCGGTCGACCCCCGAACCGACACCAGTCGGTGGAGTGCTGCCTCGGCGCGATTCGATATGGCGGACAAGCTGTTTCAGCCGATGCTCGAGGATTCGGGTGTCATGTTGACAGCTCGGTTCTTCCTGCCGGGAGAGGACGAGCAGCCGGCGCCCGAATGGTTCTACCTCGACAAGCCGACCGTGGTATTGGAGACGGTGGACAAGTCGGGCGTTACGGGACCGACCGGGTCGCTGCTCGACGGAATCATCTCGTGGTTCGAGGAATTCGCCGATGACGGCACCACACCGATGCGGTATCCGAAGTTCGATTCGACCAACGAGTACGAAGCCGTGTACGGGACGCCGGGCAAGTTCGGCACCATGCGGAATCTGCCCTGGGTGTGGTACTTCGAGGGCGAGTATTCCGGGATCGGCGCCTCCGAGATCGCCCTGCACAAACCGACTGCGACCGACATCATCGTCGGTGGTCGTTCGCCGGGCTGGGTGAACGCGGGCATCGAGATGGCGATCAAGGGGCTGCTGTCGCTGATCGGGCTGGACTGGCTCTATCGCGGCCAGCTCGACGATGTGTTCCTCGCCTGGATGGTCTACCGGGATATGGAGCGGGTCAACAAGGCCGGCCCGTACGCGTTCCGCGAGGTGTTCATCACCGGTAGCGACAAGGCCTTCACGCTCGACGGGTTCGTCGCGGCGCGGCAGGGCCTGCATCTTTCTCGTGGCTACACCAGCCACAAGGTGACCATCCAGGACAACGCGCCCTACCTGATCGGCCGTGACTTCGGTCTGGGTGACCAGATCGGATTCGCCATGGGCGAGAAGGTGTTCACCGACTTCGTCACCGAGCTGACGTTCACCGACGACCGCGAAACCGCGGCGTCGTGGCAGATCACCGTGGGTGACGGGTCCGACGAAGAGGACTCGGTCGTCAAGGCGTGGCAGCGGCTCGGCCGGGTCGCCTCGGCGATCAAGGACCTGTCCACCGACGTGGGGGCCGACATGGACCTGCTCATTTTCTGAGCGGCCCGCCAACCGAAAGGAGAGATCTATGGCAGACATCAGTTTCGCCGCGCGGCTGCGCGCGGATCGTCAGACCGATATCGACGGGTTGCCGCTGCTGACCGCGCGGGTCGAGCTGGCACCAGAGGTGGCGGACTTGCCGCTGCCCGGCGGGCCGGCCGGAATCGCGGGTGCGCGTGGACGTCCGCGGACGTCGTTTCGCAAGATGGGCGTGCTGGCCGACAGTGCCGCGCGACCCACGGGTCTCGGTCCGCAGGACCGGGGCAAGTGGTGGCACCGGCTCGACGACAACGGCATGGACGTGTGGACCGAAGCGGGGTGGGTGCACTCGGTCGACGCGGTGGGACCGGCGGGTCCGGTGGCCGAGGCCAACAGCATCACGGTCACCGACACCGTCAATGAACCTGCGTTGATCGAACCGGCGTTGGAGGTTGTCGGCCGTGGCGCTGACCAGCAGCTTCGGGCCACGGTTCCCGCGGGTCTGCGTGGCCCGGCCGGTCCGCCCGGTGACTCAGGGACGATCACCGAAGCCGAAGACTACGAGACCACCAACGGGCCGAGCCACGGCGGCGTTTTCGCCTACGACCGTGCCAGCCGTCGATTCCGTTCGACGCCGGCGCCGTTGGGCTCGGGGCCGTGGGGGTGGTACCACGAGGACTTCCTCGGCGAAAACGTCGCCGCGACCAGCCGGGTCGACGGTGGCACCTTCACCATCCCCGCGCAGCCGTTCCGGTGGCGACCGGTCGTGTACGGCCATATGGCCGCGTACTCGAAAACGGTCAGCCAGTCCGCCGAGCTGACGGTCCGGCTCGGTAGCGCGCAGGGCCCGATCGTCGCGACCGGCACCGCGTTCGGGATCGGCGCGCCGGGCGCCTGGATGTACGTGGCGCTGTTCCCGTGCCTGCGCGACGGCACCACCGCCAAGGCGCTCTCGCCGAGCTCCGACTTCGCGACAGTTCCGGCTGGTCAGCCGGGACACCTCGTGGTGTCGGTCGAGCGGATCGGGACCGGCCCCGACTCCGACCAGATCGGGTTCACCCCGGTAGGAGCCTCGCTCGTCGCCTTCGCCGAGCCTACGGAATGAGATGACATGAACTCGGTAGGAAACTATTTCGACGCAACACTGATCCGGGGATTGGACGAGGGACTCGGTACGCCCGGACTCGTGCAGGCTCTGCACGGCACACCACGTGACGGCAGCCTGGAACTGACAACGGGCGCGACCGGGCCGCAGGGACCAGACGGTGAGCCCGCGCGTCCGTTTCGCTGGGAAGGCGATATCGCCGACCACGCCGCCCTGAGCGCTCTCACCGCGAAATTGGGCAGCGCCCAGGCAGGCAAAGCCTGGCGTGTCGTTTCATCCGGCGCACTCGCGTATTGGAACGGCACCGGCATGGACACCTTCACCGATGCCTTCGGCGCACTGGGGTCGGACGGTGAGTCGTGTTCGGTCACGATCGGAAGCGTCACCACCGGACCGGCGAACTCCGGCCTACAGGTGACAGTCAGCGGCACCGCGCCGAACCTCGTACTGGATATCGTCGTGCCCCGCGGCGTCAAAGGGCTCGAGGGGCCGGTCGGCCCCCCGGGGCCCATTCGTCAGGCCGCGGACTACGCCGACGGTTCGCACTCCGACAAGACGGTGCCCGTCTGGAACGCGACAACGAACAAATGGTCGGGACGACCCTATCCAGGCCTGCGGGGACCGTGGACCATTCGCGAGGATCGGGCGTGGGACGGTGGTCCCGGGTTCGCGCCGTCACAGTTCACGGTCACGACCACGACGATGGTGATCGCAACGCTGCAGGTCCCCGCGCAAGACACCGCGTGGCTTCCGATGATCACCGGTGGCGTGGTTGTTCGCCCGCACGGAACTGCGAGCGAATTCGGAACCCGCGTCGACGCCGCCGTTCATATCGGCTCGGCGGCGGGGCAGACCGTCGCGCTCGGCACCGGGTACACCACCGGCCTGCAGACGAGAGCGCGGTTTCAGCCGCACTTCGGCGCGCGCAACATCACCCCAGCGAGCACAGTGGGTGTCATTCCAGCAGGTCAGGCGACGACGCTCGTCGTGGTCCTGCATCGCACCGGTTCGGCGAATTTCGAGTATCAGATGGCCGGCGCGGAAATCGTGTGCACGGCCCGACCCGTGGGGGTGTTGTGAACGACGACGAGCCGACAACCGTCTTCGACCAGGGCGTCACGATCACCATGCGTGGAGTGGCCGACTCGGTCGGTCTGCCCTACACCGTGAATCCGGTCGAGATCGTCGACCGGGAAGTCCTGATCGAACTGCGCGAAGGACCGGCCGGTGTCGCAGGCGCAGAAGGCGCCGCGGCGTGGCCTTGGGCCTGGCAGGGTGACATCGCCGATGTCGCCGCGCTGTCAGCACTGGGGCTGACCACTGCCGATGCGCGCAAGGCCTGGCGCGTGGTGTCGGAGAACGCGATCTACTACTGGACCGGCACCGAGTTCGTCGCCTTCGATGACGCCTTCCGGCAGCCGGGGCGCCGGGGCCCGGTGAACGTGCTCACCGGTGTCGGACTGGCGGGTGCGGTCGGATCGGCCGCCTCGGCCCGAATTCTCGGTACGGCACCGAATCAGCAGTTGGAGATCACTTTTCCCCGTGGTGAGCAGGGTGCGCCGGGCGCCCCTGGCACCGCAGGACGAATCGCCGATGCTTCCGACGTCCTGGTGACCGAAGAGAATCCACTCGGCCAGGGCTATGTGCTCGGATTCGACAGCGCCACCGAGAAGTTCCGGCCGATTCCCTCGCCTCGCCTGCGCGGCCCATGGACGATCGGCAACAACCAATTCCTCAGCGCGCAGAATCTCAAGGAAGACTCGAAGGTACTGGCAGCCATCACGATTCCGGCGCAGCCGACCGCGTGGCGGCCCTGGATCGAGGGTGCGGTCGGGCTTTCCTCCGCGGCGCCGACCCGGTGCGATGCGACGGTTCGGATCGGTGCGCCGGACGGCGAAGTGGTCGCCCGGGGCTGGGGCCACTGGGAAGCGAGATCAGGCCACGTGCTGATTTCTCCAGGATTCGACTTCCCGGTCGAGCCGGGAGCTCAGATCGGAATTGTGCCTGCCAATCAAACCGCCACCCTCTACGTGGTCGCGACTCGTGCCGCGGGCAGCGGCACGTACTCGGTCTACGGCAACTTCTCCCACCTCCAGGTTCGTGCGCTGCCCGTCTGATGCGGCGCACCCTCGCACACCATCTCGAAAGGTATTGAGCCATGGCTGATCTGCCTCCGCTCGAGTACGGCAAGGTCGTCGGGCGATTTCTCGCCAACGTGATCGACGGCCCCGACCTCGGCGACTTGCCCGAGTTCCCGCCCATGAGCGGCACCATCACCTTCATCGCCGACGCGCCGAAGATCCTCGTTCGCAACGCGCAGCCGGCGCCGGCGACCTATGTCCAGCTTCCGCAGCACTATGAGTGCCAACTCGACGAGTTCGGCTATCTGACCTGGCGCGGAAAGCGCGGTGTGCGCCTGGTCGCGCCCGGGCCCGCGACCAATCCGTCCGAGTGGACTTGGCGCGTCTCGTTCGATCTTTCCTACGACGGCGAGCAAATTCCGTTGGAACCGTTCAGTTTCCAGGTTCCCAAATATGTCTCCGGGCCGAACCCGGAAAGCCCCGATACGGGGTCTACCGGCCTGGTCGACCTGACTCTCGCGGCTCCCGTGCCCGCTTCGTCGGGCAACGCCGTCGTCGTCGGACCGGCAGGTCACGGCATCCAGATCGACGGACAGGCTGAAACCTATCCGCAACTCCCTGTCACGCCGCCGGACGGTAGCCAGTACATCGTCAAATCCGATGGGCTGCTGTACATCTATCGGACTGTCGGCGGTTGGACACCGAACGGTCAAGGCATTGTCGTGCGCGGGCCGGCGGGTACCACGGTGTGGAGCGGGATCTCGGGCAAGCCCGTCACGTTTCCGCCGGTTATCGGTGATACCGCCGCGACCGCGGTCGCCGGTGATGACCCGCGGCTGACGAACCCTCGAACACCGACGCCACACACCCATCCGATCGGCCAGCTGACCGGGGCGAGTCCGCTGGGCACCGCCCTGCTCACCGCCGCGGATGACGCGGCCGTTCGCAGCGCGATCCATGCCGTGGCCGACTCGGACCCGCGGTTGACGAATGCGCGTACTCCTACCTCGGCGGGACAGGCGTATGACATCGCCATCAAGTCGCACGGGGGTATCCGGGCTGTCGGTGCGGGAACTACTGTGCCGGAGGGGATTCGGGTCGAGCGGGCGCTGACGGTGTCGAAGGTGACCTACCGTGGCGAGACGGCGGGTACCGGCAATCTGATGGTCGAACTGCGCAAGAACGGCGTGGTTGTCGCGGGGACCTCGGCGACTATCGGTGCGGCCAACCACGCGCTCGACACCAGTCTGACCGGGGCGTGGACTTTTGCTGCCGGTGATCGGATCACGGTGCAGATCACCACTGTCGACAGTCCGGCGGGGCGTGGTCTGCAGGCGAGTCTGGCGGGGGTGACCGTCTGATGGCGACTATGTTCCTCGGGGGACCCGTGTTGAAGTGGGAGGCACTCGAAACTCGTCCGGAACCGGAAAGTCCCGACGGTACGCCCTACTGGAAGAGCGCGGAGGCCGGTTACCCCGGTGCGATCGTCGAGCGGGAGCCGGAGCCGGAGCCTGAACCCGAGCCGGAGCCGGAGCCGGAGCCTGAACCCGAGCCGCAGCCTGGGCCGCCGATGGACGACGAGGTCCCGGTGGAAACGGCGGAGGTGAGCAACTGATGCCGCATATCTTTGTTGGTGGGAACTCGTTCAGTCCGTCTGCGATGACGAAGAACGGCAACGTGGTGACAGGTGCGCCCAACGTGTGGACCGTGGTCGGTGGATGGACCGCTGACACCGTCGGCTATCCGGGCTCTGTGGTTTCCGGTAACGGGCTACAGGCGCAGGGTGGTGCAGCAGCTGTGCCGTTGACTGCCAATGTCGTGTTCTCAGGCGCTGGAATGGCCGGTACTTTCCAGGCCAGGTTGCTGGTCGGCACCACAGTCGTCGCTACGAGTGCCGCCATTTCGGGGACGAGCGGTACGTTGGTGGTGAACACGACGGCGCCGATCGCCGCGGGCGAAGTGGTGACCGTCGAACTAACGCACACCGTGAGTTCGCCCCTGTGGTACGCCACGATTACCGGTGGTGCGGTCACCTTCCTGCGGATCGGCTGACGGACCGTGAACCGGCTGTCATCAATCTCAGCCTGATCTGGCAGAACGTGCATCGGCCCACACCTCGAACCGGGGTGTGGGCCGATTTGTCGTATCGGCGCATCGGCCCAGCCGGTTCCGCACCGATTGATGCTTTGGCATCATCTTTCGTGATGCTATGATGACATCATGCGAACCACGGTAACCCTGGACCCCGATGTCGCAGCACTGATTGCGAAGCGGATGCGCGAGACGGGCGCCTCCTTCAAGAAGGCGCTGAACGATGCCGTCCGCGCGACTCTCTCGTCACGGCCCACGCGCACCGAGGTTCGGTTGCCGATGAGGAACCTGGGTGCGCCGATGGTTGACCTGAACAAGGCGCTGCAATTGGCGGCCTCGCTCGAGGACGAAGAGATCGTGCGCAAGTTGGAGATGCGTAAGTGAAGGTCGTCGACCTGAATGTGCTGTTGTACTCGGTGAATGCCGACTCGCCGCATCACGCTGATGCGCATGGATGGCTGACGAAGGCGCTGAACGGTCAGGAACCGATCGGTTTTTGCTGGGCGGTCCTGCTCGGATATGTCCGGATCAGCACCAATCCGCGAGTTTTTCCCAACGCTGCGTCATCGGTTGAGGCTATCGATGACGTCCGGACCTGGCTCAGTAGCGAGATGGCGGTGGTTGTCGGCCCGGGAACAGGGCATCTGGAGTTGCTCGACGGCATCCTGCAAAGGTGCGGGACGGCCGGAAATCTCGTGACCGACGGTCACATCGCGGCTCTTGCGGTCGAGTTGGGTGCGGAGGTCGCTACCTTCGACAACGACTTCCACCGATTCGACGGCGTGCGTGTATTCCGGCCTGCGGGGTAGCAGGCCGGAATACACGCACGCTGCTCGGCCGCGGTCCCGCAAACTACGCCGACGCCGACAACGATGACGGGCTGTCGACGACGATGCCGTAGAGGTCGGTGATGGTGGCTAGGGCGCTGTGGTGAAGCTGGTCCGCGGAGACTGAACACAGAGGGCGGGTGGCGCAGGCGTTGGCGACCACGGTGGCGGTGTTGCCTCGGAGGAAGGCGCCTTCGGTGGTGAAGGTGACGCACATGTGGGTCATGAAGCCGGCGATGATGAGGTTGGTGTTGCCTGCGGCGTCGACCAATTCGGCGAGGTCGGTGTTCACGAAGGCGTTGGGGACGGATTTGACGACGGTGGGTTCGTTCGAGGTCGGGGACAGCTGGGGATGGATTCGGCCGATGTCGGTGGTGATGTCGTAGGGGGTGTCTTTGCCGCCGTCGTTGATGACGTGGATGACGGGGGTGCCCGCCGCCCTGGCCGCGGTGACGAGTTCGGCGGCCGCGTCGAGGGCTTGCTTCCAGCCGGTCAGTTCCATGACGCCCTGGGTGTAGGTGTTCTGGTAGTCGACCAGGACGAGGGTGGAGTTGGTCAGGGAGGCGGGGGTTTCGTCGAAGCCGTTGAGTGCGCGCAGGGTCGTGGAGGTCATGGGATCAACGGTATGGACAGCGCTCTATGTCGGCAATGTCATGTAACCTGCAGATTCGGACACGGAGGTGGTGGGTGACTGAGCGGCTCGTGGTGATCGTGTTGTTCGATCGGGTGGATCTGCTCGACGTCACAGGGCCGCCGGAGGTGTTCTCGCTGTTGCAGCGGGAAATGGACGATCCGACGGGGTATCGGGTGGTGCTGGCCGCCGAGTCGATGGAGGCGGTGACCACCTCGGCGGGGGTGCGGATCCTGCCGGATGTGACGTTCGCCGAGCTGGGACGGGTGGACACGGTGGTGGTGCCGGGGGCGGTGGAGACGGACAGTCATCGGCGGGTCAGCGCGGTGGTCGACCCGGGGGTGGTCGCGGCCGTGTCGCGGTTGGCCGAGGGGGCTCGGCGGGTGGCTTCGGTGTGCGTCGGTGCGCATATTCTGGCGGCCGCGGGGCTGCTCGACGGGAAGCGAGCGACCACGCATTGGTCGACCGCGCAGCAATTGGCCGCCGAGCATCCGGAGGTCATCGTCGATGCGGATCCGATCTACATTCGCGACGAAAATGTCTGGACCGGAGCGGGACTCACCGCGTGCCTGGATCTCACGCTGGCCTTGGTGGCCGACGATTTCGGGGACGAATTGGCGTTGCGGGTTGCTCGCCAGCTGGTGATGTATCTGAAACGGCCGAGCGGGCAGAGTCAGTTCAGTGTGTCGCTCGAGCCGGTATCGACCACGCGCCGGATCGAGGATCTGCGGCACTACATCGCGGGCAATATCGCGAAGCCGCTCACGGTGACCGACCTCGCCGAGCAGGTCCATGTCAGTGAACGCCAGCTCACGCGCATCTTTCGCACCGAACTCGGGATGACGCCCGCGGCCTATATCGAGTCGGCGCGGGTGGAAGTGGCGCGGCACCGGCTCGAGACGAGCGACGAAACGCTCCAACGGATCGCTACCGCTTGCGGTTTCAACACCATCGACACGCTCGCCCGCGCTTTCCGTCGCCAGCTCGATACGACACCCAACGAGTACCGCCGCCGATTTCGTATCGGGTGACTCACTATGATCGCTGTCGGGACATTTGCCGGTGAGGATATGAGTAACAAGGGGTTTCGAGTATGGGAACGGGTATCGCGGAGGAATGGTCGACGGGCTCGGCTACGCCGGTGTTGTGGGGGTTGACGAACTTGATTCGGCTGGTGGCGGGCCTGTTGGCCTCCTGAGGAATTGTCTTGCCCCCCTTTCATCGGTCTTCTGGCGGGGGTTGCTTCGCTGTTAGACATCTTGTGCGGCGGAAATCCGCGGCAAATCTGAACAACGAGGGGTTCACAATGAGCAAGATTCGTGTCTTCGGTGTGGCTATGGCTGCGGCGGCGAGCATCGCCGTGCTCGGTGCGGGTACGGCGTCGGCGGAAGAGCCCGCGCCCAGCACCGGGTCGTCGGAGCAGCTGGCCGCGATCCTGGCTTCGCTGACCTCGGGGTCGAGCGAGGAAGCCGAAGACGTTGTCGAGGAGGAGGCCGAGACCGGGTCGGCCGACGGTCTCGCCGCGCTGCTGGAGCAGCTGTCGTCCGGGTCGGGCGAGGCTGCCGAGTAACTCCTGAGGAATCGCGAGTCCCCCGTCGCTGCGGCGCCGGGGGACTCGCTGTGTTTCACCGCACCGGGACCAGGCGGTACAGCCACCACGGGCGGCTCGGGAACGCGGGGTCGTAGATGCGCAGCATCATGCGCCGCTCCAGCCCGGTGCTGCGTTCGCGTAGGCGCAGGTGGCGCCGCGCGATGTCCTGTGAGCGAACCTCGCTGGTCCAGATCTGATCCCAATCGGGGGACTGGCCGCACGATTCGGTGATGGCGGTGACGCGCTGGGTGGGGGCGAGCGGGGCGAGCATGCGGAAGGCGTGGACCAGAAGCTGGGCTTCGGTGGTCCAGTCGAGGTAGACCTTCTTCGCCACGGGGTTGAGGAACATCCACTCGAGCACGTTCACGCCGGCGCCGAGACCGGGGAACAGGCGCTGATAGTCGGAGTTCGCGGCGAGCATGTCCATGGTCGGGAAGCGCGTGAGGCAGGCGGGGTGGGTGAGGCTGGCGAGGTCGGCCAGGTCTTCGGCCGACGGAGCCGTGGGCGCTGCGCCGGATTCGACGGCAGGTAAACCGAGAACCAGGATGGGCTTGCGATACCAGAGTGGCACGTCCAGGCCGTCGAAAAGTCGTTGCAGCATGGCGGGATTCGGCACGAGTGTCCCGGATTCGATCTGGCTGATCAGCAGTGGTGCGAGCTGTGTGCGGTTGGCGAGCTCGGTCCGCGCGAGTCCCGCGGCCAGCCGCCGTTCACGCAAATACACACTGAGCGCCGTGCTGTCAGCCATCCCAACCCCCGAGCCTCACCCCGACCGACGGTAGATCCCAGGGTACGCCGGGTGGGTCGCCGAACGGCGGTGAACCGGCGCCCGAAGAAGCTGCCCGGCGGCACGACCGCCGAGAGCGCGTCAGCCCGCTGGGTCCGGGTGCTCACCGCGTCGAAAGCAGACTGAGCGGGCATGTTCGCTCGGCGTTCATCTCGTCACGGTTGTCCGTAACCAGCCCGTGATAGGAAGGGCCGACCCACTTCGAAGGAGATTTTTCATGGATGGCCTGATGTACTTCCTCACGACGCTCGCGGCACTCGGTAGCGGCTCCGCATAGAGGCAGAGACAGAAAACGGGCCGGAGCTGAATGCTCCGGCCCGTTCTGCTGATCACGCAAGAACATGGGTAACTCACCGGGAACCGGCTAACTACCTGCGTTCCGTCCCGCCGGCCGCGTCCCGAACCAGACAATCACCTGAGTCTGGCTTGAATACGCGGAGAGGCGGATCAGAAGGCGGCTTCGTCCAGGTCCATGATGTCGTTGTCCAGGTTGGCGAGGATCGCGCGAGTGGCGGTCAGCTCGGGCAGGACGTTGCGGGCGAAGAACTGCGCCGAGGCGACCTTGCCGGTGTAGAAGGCGACATCGGAGCCGGTGGCGCCGTTGTCGAGGGCGGCCAGCGCGATCTCGGCCTGGTTCAGCAGCATCCAGCCGATGAACAGGTCGCCGACGGCCATCAGGAAACGCACCGAACCCAGGCCGACCTTGTACAGCTCGGTCGGCTGCTCCTGCGCGCCCATCAGGTGGCCGGTCAGGGTGGCGGCCATGGTCTGCACGTCCTCGAGCGCGGTGGCGAGCAGCTTGCGCTCACCCTTGAGGCGCTCATTGGCGGAGTCCGAGTCCAGGAACTTCTGGATCTGGCCCGCCACGTGGGCCAACGCCACACCGCGGTCACGCGCGATCTTGCGGAAGAAGAAGTCCTGCGCCTGGATGGCGGTGGTGCCCTCGTACAGCGAGTCGATCTTCGCGTCGCGGATGTACTGCTCGATCGGGTAGTCCTGCAGGAAGCCCGAGCCTCCGAAGGTCTGCAGCGAATCGGTCAGGTACTGGTAGGCGCGCTCGGAGCCGACACCCTTGACGATCGGGAGCAGCAGGTCGTTCACGCGGAACGCGACGTCCTTGTCGGCACCCGAGACGACCTCGGCGATTTCCGGGTTCTGGTGCGCGGCGGTGTAGAGGTAGATCGCGCGCAGGCCCTCGGCGTACGCCTTCTGGGTGGCCAGCGAACGACGCACGTCCGGGTGGTGGGTGATGGTCACGCGGGGCGCGGCCTTGTCGGTCATCTGGGTCAGGTCGGCACCCTGGACGCGGGTCTTGGCGTACTCCAGCGCGTTCAGGTAACCGGTCGACAGGGTGGCGATGGCCTTGGTGCCCACCATCATGCGAGCGTTCTCGATGACGTCGAACATCTGCGCGATGCCGTTGTGCACCTCGCCGACCAGCCAGCCCTTGGCGGGCACGCCGTGGCCGCCGAAGGTGACCTCACAGGTGGTGGAGGCCTTGATGCCCATCTTGTGCTCGACGTTGGTGACGAAGACGCCGTTGCGGTCGCCGTAGGTCTCGGTGTCGAAGTCGAAGTGGGTCTTCGGGACGTAGAACAGCGACAGGCCCTTGGTGCCCGGTCCGGCGCCCTCGGGGCGAGCCAGCACCAGGTGCATGATGTTCTCGAACATGTCGTCGGAGTCGGCCGAGGTGATGAAGCGCTTCACACCCTCGATGTGCCAGGTGCCGTCTTCCTGCTTGATCGCCTTGGTGCGACCGGCGCCGACGTCGGAACCGGCGTCCGGCTCGGTCAGCACCATGGTGGCGCCCCAGTTGCGGTCGGCGATCTTGGCGGCCCACTTCTTCTGCTCATCGGTGCCGTTGTTGTAGAACACCTGGGCGAAACCGGCGCCCGCGGCGTACATCTGGATGGGCGGGTTGGCGCCGAGCACCATCTCCGACAGGGCCCACGCGACGGCAGACGGAGCAGCGAGGCCACCCAGTTCCTCGTTCAGCGGAACCTTGGCCCACTCGCCGTCTTCGAGCGCCTTGTAGGACTTCTTGAAGGCCTCGGGCAGCTTCACGGAGTGGGTGTTCGGGTCGAACACCGGCGGGTTGCGGTCGGCGTCGGCGAAGGACTCGGCCAGCGGGCCCTCGGCCAGGCGGCGGACCTCGGAGAGCATTTCCTTGACGGTGTCGGTGTCCAGGTCGCCGAAGGCGCCTGCGTCGAGCACCTTGTCGATGCCGAGGACCTCGAAGAGGTTGAACTCGAGGTCGCGAACGTTTGCCTTGTAGTGGCCCATGTGAGTACTCACTCTCCATTGAGTTCTGGTGCGGTCGGTGGTGTGCCGTTCCCGCCCGTCGCCGGTTTTCCGCATGCTACTCGCGGGTAACTTATTCACCATATTACCGGTGGGTAATCGTCTCGGCAAAGGGGTAGGCGGCAATGTGATGTGAAAAACACGCGCGGCTGCGGAAACGTTGCTCGCCGCGACCTCGGGGCTACCGTGAGATGTGCGCATCGAGACGACTGTGGGACCGGCCGAGATCGAGCTCGACGAGGTGGGTGATCCGGCGTTCCTGCTGGTGATCACGCACGGGGCCGGTGGCGGTGTCGATGCGAAAGACATTCTGGCCGTGCGTGACTCGGCCGTCGAAGCGGGCGGGGCGGTAGCTCGGGTGGTGCAGCCCTATCGGGTTGCCGGGCGGCGAGCACCGGGGAACGCGGAGAAGCAGGACGAGGCATGGCTCGAGATCGTCGCGGCCTTGAGGGCCCGGTTTCCGGGGGTGCCGATTGTTCAGGGGGGTCGCAGCAACGGGGCGCGGGTGGCGTGCCGGACAGCGGCGGAGGTCGGGGCGAGGGGCGTGATCGCGCTGTCGTTCCCGCTCCATCCGCCGGGCAAGCCGGAGAAGAGCAGGCGCGATGAGCTGCTGGCGCCCGGAGATATCGAGGTGGTGGTGATCAACGGGGGCAGTGACCCGTTCGGGGTGCCCGCCGCCGCCGACGCCGCCGAAGTGCGCGTGATCCCGAAGCAGGCGCACTCGTTCCGCACCGGATTCGACGTCATCGCGGCGACCGTTGCCCCCTGGTTCGCCCGCTGGGCGCAGTGATCAGACGGTGGGCTCGGGGATCGGGCGTTCCGCGATGAGCAGGGAATCTATGGCGTCAGGGCCTTCGGTGGGACGGAAGACCTCGTGGGCGACGGTGATGATGACGTCGTCGCGGTCCAGGTCGGCGCGGAGGTCTTCGGGAGAGAAGAGGATCTCCGGTTCCTGGGGGCCGCCGTAGCCGTCGGCGATATTGCGGGCCGCGTGACCGAGGACCAGCAGCATGCCGCCGGGGGCGAGCATGGCGGACAGCTGGTGCAGCAGAGCGCGGCGCTCGCCGGCGGGGAGGTGGACGAACACCATGAGGATCAGCTCGAACGGGCCGGTGATGTCGGCGGCTTCGAGGTCGGTGATATCGGCCGTCTGCCAGTGCACCCGGGAGCGGACTGATCGCGACAGGCGAGCCGCGACTGTCCTGCCCTTGTCGATCCCCACCTGGGAGAAGTCGACAGCGGTCACTTGCCAGCCATGAGTAGCCAGCCAGAGTGCGTGGCGGCCTTCGCCACAGGCCAGGTCGAGAGCCCGCGGGAGTGACGGCGCCACCCCCGATTCGTCGGGGAGCAGGGGGATTCTGCGGTCGAGGCCGTACACATGTTCGACGACGGTGCTGTTCGGCGGTGCGCCCCACACCAATTCACTCCGCGCATACCGCGCATCCCAATCCGCCGCATCCATGAGTCGAGTGTAGGACCGGCGAATGCCTTCAGAGGGTGGTGCGCATCAATACGACGTTGTACTGGGTGTGGATGGTGGTCATGAAGTAGAGGTCACGGCCGGTTTGGTACGGGAAGATCGACGGGGCGTACGCGGTGGGGAGCTCGCGGGCGTCGATCAGGACCTCGGGGGCGCTCCACGGGCCGACGGGGGAGGACGCGCGGCGCATCACCACGGAGTTGAACGGGTCGGTGGTGAGGGAGATGAACTGGCCCAGGTACTCGTTGTACATCACCGAGAGCTCGCCGACGCCGCCCATGATGGGGGCCGCGGCGTTCACGTCGTTGAGCTTCCACTCGTGGCCGTCCCAGTACTCGTAGGTGGCGAGGTTCTCGATCTGGGCTTCGGGGACGCGGGCGATGTAGGCCTCGTTGTTGCGGCCGGCGCGGGTGCCGTATTCGTAGACGAAGCCGCCGTCCTTCACGAAGCTGTTCATCTGGAAGTTGGCGTTGCCGCCCTCGTCGGGACGGCGGGTGTGGCCGAGATCGGCCCAGGTCTCCCCGTTGTCGGCCGACGCGGCCAGGCCGGAGAAGCTCGTGGTCCACTCACCGGGGGCGTCCCAGGTCTTCACCGACATCAGCGACATGTACTGCACGCCGTTGGCCGAGATGCCCGCGGTGGGGATGCGGCTGATCTCCAGGAAGGGGATCTTGGGGCTGGGGATCAGATCACGAGCCTGGCCGATGACATCGCGCACGACACCGTCGAACATGATCCCGTCGGCCGGGTTCTGGTCGTGGCTGCGGACCAGGATGTTCGAGCGCCACGCCCAGGTGCTGCCCGCGAGCAGGTTGGGGAAGCCGATCCCCGCGGTGTCGCCGAAGGCGGTGAGCATCTCGCCACGCCCGTTGTCCCACATGATGCCGAGGTCGGTACCGAGGACGTTGTAGTTCTGGGTGTTGTTGGGGCTGGCCATGCCGGTTACCTGGAACACCGCCTGGGTGCGCCCGTGCAGGACGGGCAGGCCGTGGGTGCCGTTGAGAACGGGAATCGGGTTGATGGCGTTCGGGTTCGCGACGGCGGGAGGCGCTGCGCTCACCAGCAAGGCCGTAGTACCTGCGAGTGCGGAGAGCAGGATGGATCCGGTCTTGTTCACAGGTGTTCGAGCCTCCGGGTCGGGCCGAAATCCGGGAACGTTCCGGGTTTGCCGTCACGTACCACTCTTCGACTGGTCAGCGATCGAAGCGATGCTAACAGCCGCTAACAGTGATGTGCGGTACATCCGGTGGGTAGCTGACATGAATTCGCAGGTCGATTGCTTGTCAGTCGCTACTACTCATGGCTTTACGCAGCAGCAATGGCAGTTGGGCCATTCGCTCGGCGGTGAAGGTGGCGCGCGAACTCCGGTGCCACGAACGGTCGAACAGGTGCTTGGCGGCGGCCACGGCGTTGCGGTCGCGGGCGGTGACGCGGTCGGCGAGGGCTTGCGCGGCCTTCACCGGGTCGTCGGCGACGTCGGTGATCAGACCTATGCGCAACGCGTAATCGGCGTCGATCGGGTCGGCCGTCATGGCCAGCAGCATGGCCTGGTCGATGCCGATGAGCTGTGACAATGTGGCGGGGCCTGTCATGTCGGGAATCAGGCCGTGGGCGGCTTCCATCACCGAGAATTCGGTCGTGGGGGCGGCGATCCGGAAGTCGGCGGCCAGTGCGATCTGGAGGCCGCCACCGAAGCAGCGCCCGTGGACCGCGGCGATCACCGGGACGTCGAGGCGGCGCCAGGCCCAGCAGGCTTCCTGGAAGGTATTGGTGCCGCGCAACGGCCGCGGGAGGAATTCTCGGACGATAGCCACCGGATTGCGGGTGGCGGCCGCGATATCGAGTCCGCTACTGAAACTAGGGCCGTTCCCGGTGATGATGACGGCGCGGGTTGTCTTGTGGTCGGCCACTTTTCGGGCCGCGTCGACAAGATCGCGGAGCATTTCCAATGTGAGCCCGTTGTGTTTGCCGGGCCTGTTCAGCTCGACATAGGCGCGGTTGTTGTCGAAGCGGACGGTGATGTGGTCTCCCATATCGCTATCTTACTCGCGAGTCAGTTCGAGTGGGTGGCCACGCGGACGATGGTGCGGCATGATCCGAACCGCATCGCGCGTCGTCGATGCGCGACGATCGAGAGGACTCACCGAATGCGGATCTGTCTGATGGCCGCGGCGCTGCTCGCGCTGCCCGTGCTGGCGGCCTGTGGCAGTGGCGACGAAGCACCGGCGGTTACTCAGGCCGAGCTGTCGAAATCGTTGCAGGACAAGGGGTTGAGCAACCCCGCGCTGGCCGACTGCGCCGCGCAGGTGTTCCTCGACTCCGGGATGTCGCAGGACGGGCTGCGGGTGATGGTGTCGAACGCGAAGTCCGACGATCCGGCCAAGCTGCTCAGTGAGGGCGACGCGTCCAAGGTGAGCGCGGCCCAGTCGAAGATCGCGGCGGATTGCGTGCGCGTGGGGAGCTGATCGGAGCCCGTATCGATCGCGCCGATTCAAACCCTCGTCGGGGTCGGCTGCCGGTGTTGCACTGGAACAGCCGACGACGAGGAGGAACTGCCCGTGACCACGGAGAGAATCGCCGACCAGGTCTCGTTCGCCTACTGGGTACCCAACGTCAGTGGCGGGCTGGTGACCAGCGATATCGAGCAGCGCACCAGCTGGGACTTCGACTACAACAAGAAGCTCGCCCAGACCGCGGAGCGCAACGGTTTCGACTACGCGCTCACCCAGGTGCGCTACACCGCGTCCTACGGTGCCGAGTTCCAGCACGAGTCGACCTCGTTCAGTCTCGCGCTGCTCGCCGCCACCGAGCGGCTCAAGGTGATCGCCGCCATCCACCCCGGGCTGTGGCATCCGGCGGTGCTGGCCAAGTTCGGTGCCACGGCCGACCATCTGTCCGGTGGCCGGTTCGCGATCAATGTGGTGTCGGGGTGGTTCGCCGGCGAGTTCAAGGCGCTGGGTGAGCCGTGGCTCGAACACGACGAGCGGTACCGGCGCAGCGCCGAGTTCCTCGAGGTGATCCGCAAGATCTGGACCGAGGACGCGGTGAACTTCGGCGGCGACTTCTACCGGATCCGGGACTTCACCTTGAAGCCGAAGCCGCTCAACACCCCCGAACGCCCCAATCCCGAACTGTTCCAAGGCGGTAACTCGACGGCGGCCCGGCGCAACGGCGGCCGCCATGCCGACTGGTACTTCTCCAACGGCAAGGACTTCGACGGCGTCACCGAGCAATTGGACGATCTGCGCGCGGTGGCCAGGGAAAACGAGCGCGAGGTGAAGTTCGGGCTCAACGGGTTCATCATCGCCCGCGATACCGAGAAGGAAGCGCGCGACACTCTGCGCGAGATCGTCGAGAAGGCGAACAAGCCCGCGGTGCAAGGGTTCCGCGACGCGGTGCAGCAGGCAGGCGCGTCCACCGGTGACCGCAAGGGCATGTGGGCCGACTCCACGTTCGAGGACCTGGTCCAGTACAACGACGGGTTCCGGACCGGGCTGATCGGCACGCCCGAACAGATCGCCGAGCGGATCGTGGCCTACCGCGCGCTCGGCGTCGACCTCATCCTGGCCGGCTTCCTGCACTTCCAGGAAGAAGTCGAGTACTTCGGCGCCAAGGTGCTGCCACTGGTGCGTGAACTGGAGGCCGCCGCGACGCCGGTCGCGGCGGGACGCTGATGACGGTGGTGACCGCCGAGCGGATCACCACGGCGGACCAGGCGGTGCGGATCGCGACCGAGCTGGCCGAGGTGTTCGCTGCCGGCGCCGCCGAGCGTGATCTCTCGCGTCGGTTGCCGCACGAAGAGCTCGATCAGCTGTCGGCCAGTGGGTTGCTCGCGATCACGGTGCCCGCCGAGTTCGGCGGGGCGGACCTGCCGCCGAGCGCGGTCGCCGAAGTGGTGCGAATCCTGGCCGCGGCCGATCCGAACATCGCGCAGGTGCCGCACAGCCACTTCGTGTATCTGAATCTGTTGCGGCTGGCCGGAACCCGGGCCCAGCAACGCGACTACTTCGGCAAGGTGCTCGCGGGTGCGCGGATCGCCAACGCGCAGTCCGAGCGTGCTGGGGCGACAGTTGCCGACATCTCGACGGTGCTGCGACCGGTCGGCGAGACAGGCGCGAGCGATGCCGAGCGGCAGCCCGTCGAGTCCTCGCGGATCGATGGCGGCGGCACGGCTCGGCGGTTTGTGGTCGAGGGGACGAAGTACTACTGCACGGGGTCTCTGTTCGCCGACGTGCTCGCGGTATTGACCAGACTCGATGACCCGCAGGGTATTTCGGGACTCGAGGCCGGGGAATATGTGGCCTTCGTGCCTGCGCTGGAGCCCGGTGTGCGGATCGTCGACGACTGGGATGCACTGGGGCAGCGGACAACTGGAAGTGGGACCGTCGAATTCGCTGGAGTGACAGTCGGGCCCGAGCAGTTGGTTGCTCGGGCGTCCGCGGTAAACGCGCCGACTGGGTACGGGGCGTTCGCGCAACTCCTGCACGCCGCGATCGACGCGGGGATCGCCTGCGGAGCGCTGGCGGCGGCGGCCGAATTCGTGCGGACGCGCAGTCGGCCGTGGTTCGAAGCCGAGGTCACGCACGCGGCCTACGATCCGCTTGTCGTGCAGCGGTTCGGGGAGTTGGCTGTCGCTGTCGCGGCCGCTGAATCGACGTTGATCGTCGCGGGTGCGGCGGTGGACGCGGCGGTCCGGCCGAAGGTGGCGGTGGCGCAGGACGCGCATCCGGTGGCACCGGGCGACGGTGACGGCGCGCAAGCGTCGATCGCGGTCGCGACGGCCAAGATCCTCGCCGATCGTGCTGCGAACGAGGTATCCGCGGCGATATTCGAAGTAGGCGGCACCCGCAGCGCCGCGGCCGACCATCGACTCGACCACTTCTGGCGCAACGCGCGCACCCACACACTGCACGACCCCGTTCGCTGGAAATACCAGCACATCGGGCGGGCCGTCCTGCACAACCGGCCGCCGCCGTTGCACGGCGTCATCTAGAACCACCATGCGAGACAAGGACAGCCCATGACAGTGACGGTCGTCGTCGGAAACCCGAAACCCGCCTCGCGCACCCTCGCCGCGGCGGTGCAGGTCGCGCGGGCACTTCGCCCTGATGCCGAGCCGCAGGTGATCGACCTGGTCACCCTCGGGCCCGGGCTGCTCGGCTGGGGTGACCCGGCGGTGGCGACCGCCGCGCGCACCGTCGCGTCGTCCGAGCTCGTCGTGTTCGCCAGCCCGACCTTCAAGGCCACCTACACCGGGCTGCTGAAACTGTTCCTCGAACAGTTCGACGGCGGTACCGGGCTGGCCGGTGTGGTGACCGTGCCGGTGATGCTCGGCGCGGGTCCGGCCCACGCGCTCGCGCCCGATCTGCTGCTCAAGCCCGTGCTGGTGGAAATCGGTGGCACCGCCGCGCTGCCCGGGCTCTATCTGTCCGACCGGACTTTCGGTGAGGACGGCGTCATCGAGGAATACGCCCGGCGATGGGGACCCGTCGTCGCGGCACTGACAGACCCGGCCGTGCGGCCGGTGGAGGCAACGAACCATGCATGAGCTCTTGGACTTTCCCGCCGACGGCAACGGCTTACGCCGCGCCTTCGCCAACTTCCCCAGCGGTGTGGTGGCGGTGTGCGCCGAGATCGACGGCGTCCCACACGGCTTGGCGGTGAGCACCTTCGTGCCCGTCTCGCTCGATCCGCCGCTCGTCTCGTTCTGCGTCCAGAACTCGTCGTCGACCTGGCCGAAGCTGGCCGGCGCCGGCCACCTCGGACTCAGCCTGCTCGGCACCGATCAGCAGGCCGCGGCCAAGGCGCTCGGCGCCCGCAACGGCGACCGCTTCCGGGAAACCGCGCTGCATCGTGGAACCGGCGAGGCGGTGTTCATCGACGGCGCGACGGCCTGGATCGAAGGGGTGCCGGAAACGCAGGTCAGCGCCGGCGACCATCTCGTGGTGATCTTGCGTGTGAACCGGGTCGCCGCCCGCGAGGACATCGATCCACTGGTGTTCCACGGCAGCAAGTTCCGGACTCTGCACACGGGCTGAACCCGCCGCGACGACGAAGGCTCCGGATCGAGTGATCCGGAGCCTTCGTCGTACCGCTCAGGACGGGCGCTGATCCGGCACTCGGCCGCGGACGAAGATCACCAGCACGTAACCGCTGATGATCAAGAGCATGGTGAACAGGCCCGCGGCTTGCAGGAGACCACCCGAGGAGGCGTCGGTGGCGACCTCGTCGACGCCGCCGGTGGCGAGCATCGTGGTCGGGTCGGTCAAGCCGTGCATCACCATCGCACCCACCAGAAAACCGGTCACCCGCATCGTGAGGTACATCAGCACGCCGAACGAGAACGTGTAGAGGACAGTGGGGCCGACGACCGTGATCGACTGCCCGCCGAGCAGGTTGGTGCTGTGCGACAGCGCGAAGGCGAGCGCGGTGAGGGCCGCTACCGCCCGCTCGCCATGGCCGGCGTCGCGCAGCATCTTGACCCCGAATCCGCGGAAGATCAGTTCCTCGGCGAACCCGATCAACAATCCGGAGCCGAGCATGAGCGCGACGACGTCGGCCTGATGGCGGCCCCAGTCGATCCCGAGTACGCGCAGGACGATCGGCGTAGCGACGATCACCGGTGCGATCCACATCCACTTCGACCGATAGATGGGCTGTCGGCCGAACATCTCCCGGTTCCAGCCGAGATAGGCGGAGAAAGCCACCAGCACAATGGATCCGACGATCAGCGATGCGGTGACCTGGAAGAACACACTGCCCAAGCTGCTCAGCAGATCATCATCGGCGTAGTGCCCGCCGAGTCGGCTGATCAGCGTGCCCGACCCGATGTAGATCCCGAGGTAGACAGCGACGAAGGCGAGAAATCGCCAGAATCCGCCGCGGTTCATGAAGCCACGCAGCCCGCGCTGTTCCTGCGATACAGACACCGTCACGGCCATGTCGACTCCATGCTCTATCAGGCAAAAAAGCTGAGCATGTCCACGCTATGCGATGAATTTTCCGGCAGCGCGGATTTCGCCAGCGCGTCCGGACCGAGCACCGACGACCTGCCGTCGAAACAGCGAAAGCCCCCAGGTGACCTGGGGGCTTTCGCTGTTGAGCCGATGACGGGAATCGAACCCGCGCCATCTGCTTGGGAAGCAGAAGTTCTACCATTGAACTACATCGGCACTGCGCCACTGGGGGCGTTCGCGACTCTATCAGAACTCGTGCCGTGCGATGCAAGTGTTCATCGTGCCCTTGCTGGTGGCCGGGGCGACGTGGGAGCGGGTCGGGTGTCGTAGGGGTGGGGGTTCTACCTGGGCCGTAGCTGCCTACACTGGGCCGGTGCTGCTCTCCGATCGTGACATCAGGGCCGAGATCGCCGCTGGGCGTCTCGGTGTCGAACCGATGCTCGAGTCGATGGTTCAGCCGTCGAGCATCGACGTGCGCCTCGACGGGCTGTTCCGGGTGTTCGACAACAGTCGCTACACCCATATCGATCCGGCGCAGCAGCAGGACGAGCTGACCAGCCTGGTCGAGCCGAAGCCGGGGGAGCCGTTCGTGCTGCATCCGGGGGAATTCGTGCTCGGGTCCACGCTCGAGGTGTGCTCGTTGCCCGACGATCTGGCGGGGCGGCTGGAGGGCAAGTCGAGTCTGGGGCGGCTCGGGCTGCTCACGCATTCGACGGCGGGGTTCATCGATCCGGGGTTCAGTGGGCACATCACCCTGGAGCTGTCGAATGTGGCGAATCTGCCGATCACGCTGTGGCCGGGGATGAAGATCGGGCAGCTGTGCCTGATCCGCCTGTCCAGCCCGGCCGAGCACCCGTACGGCAGCGCCAAGGCTGGGTCGAAGTATCAGGGTCAGCGGGGGCCGACGCCGTCGCGGTCGTACCTCAACTTTCCCCTCTCTCCCGATTCCCTGAGCGCGGTCGAGACCCGCTGAGGGCCCGCCGCCACGGCGATACTCAGCACCAGCGACAGCGCGGGCAGGGTGTCGCCGCCCCCGGACGGCGGTCGCACCCAGTGACAGCCCTCGCGACTCCAGCGGCCCAGGTTGGTCGGCAGCATCACGGCGCTGCCGGTGCCGGGGATATCGATATCGAGCCCCGCGAGCTCGGCGGCCTCTTCCTCGGAGGGCCTGGCGTCGGGTACGGCGAGCACGCTCCAGCGGATCTGACGCGCCAGCACCGGACCCTCACAGCGTTGCTCGCGCAGCGCCATGAGCACCTTCTCGGCGCGCGTGGTCGGTAGATGCACCACGCACAGCCGGTCGGTGATCGGCAGCATCACAAAGCCGCCGCGCTCGCGGACGGGTAGCCGGAATTCACGCTGGTAACACCGCACCCAGTCGTCGACAGTTCTGGCTTCCACGCTTCCAGAATCGCGCACGCACGTGCGCGTGACCACTGCCCCGCACCGCCCTTTCACTGCCTCTGGCAACCGATTCCACGAACTTGTGGCGTGTCTCACTGTCACGCTCGTACTCTGGGGGGAGTTGTCCGTCGGATGAGGTGACGCCGTGGTCGGGGAGTGGACAGGGAGAGAGGCCAGAGCTCTTCGCGATGCCAAACGAATGAGCATCCGGGAGTTCGCGGCTCATCTCGGTGTGCACGAACGATTGGTGTCGAAGTGGGAGGCGGGCGGGGTGCGGGTTCGCCCGCGTCCGGTGAATCAGGCCGCGCTGGATACGTCACTGGCCCGGTCCGATGATGTTGTGCGCGCGCGATTCTCGACCCTGCTGGCGCCCGCGGGTGATGCCGACCTGCTCGCGTTCGTCGATGCGGGAACTGTCAAAGGTGCTGTGCCCGAGGTGTTGTCGGAGAGGGAGTTGATCATGGCGGCTGCGCACGAGGCCAGCGAACACGCGGCCGCCGCGGAGGGCACCAACGTGGGGGCCACGACGTTGGCCCAGCTCGACGCCGACGTGCGGCGCATCGCCAACGAATACGTCCATGCCGCACCGGCACCGATGATGGTGGAGATGCTGCGGGTGCGCAGGCGGGTGTATCGACTACTCGACGGGCAGCAGAAGCCGGTCGACACCAGCCATCTATATCTGCTGGCGGGGACACTGTCCGGGCTGCTGGCCAACGCGAGCACCGACCTCGGCTACCTCGACGCCGCGGGCGAACAGATCAGGGCCGCATGGGCTTACGCGGAACTGAGCGGGCACAACGGGTTGCGCGCGTGGACGCGCGGCATGCACGCGCTGATCGAGAACTGGTCCGACCGGCCGCGCAACGCCGTCCAATTAGCGCGCAGCGGGCAGGAATTCGCCGGGCCGGGACTGGGGCGGGTGCGGCTGCTCAATATCGAGGCGAGGGTGTGGGCGCGGCTCGGCAGCGACGCCGAGACCGACCGGTGCCTGCGCGCGGCCGAGGTGGCTGCCGGTGACCGCCGCGACGAACTGCACGACGAGATCGGCGGGGTATTCGGTTTCGGCCCGCCCAAGGCCGCCTACTACGCCGGCGCCACCTGTATCCAGCTCGGCCGCGCCGAACAGGCGCTGGCCGCCACCGAACGCGCGATCACTCTCTACACGAGCGGCCCGCCGCTGCAACGTTCCTACGGCGCCGAATCGCTGGCCCGCGTCGACAACGCGGCCGCCCACCTGATCAACGGCAGCATCGACGGCGCCGCCGACGCCCTGCGCCCGGTTCTCGACCTGCCCGAGGACAAGCGCATCGCCCAGCTCGGCGAACGCCTCGTCGGCCTGCGCCGGCGCATCGCCGCCCCGACCTATCGCGACGCGGTGGAAGCGCGCGGCTTGGACGAACGCATCGAAGAATTCTGTGTGGCGACCGCGGCGCTCGGCAGCCACCCCCGACCGTAGCTGATCACCTGGCGCCTGGTTACCCACGAACATGGGGTACAAGCCAGCTGCCCGCCAACCTGCCCGTCAGCCGTCAACGCGCGTCTCACCGGCCTGGGTCCGGCCGATAGCCGCGGGTAAGCGGAAAGAGTTTGCCTCGGATGGCAACATGGACGCGTGAGTCCTCAATCGCCGCATGTGCCCCCGCGCGTTCTCGAGCAGTCGACGAAACTGCAGAACGTGGTCTACGAGATCCGTGGGCCGGTTCACGCACAGGCAGCACGCCTGGAGGCCGAGGGCCACCGCATTCTCAAGCTCAACATCGGCAATCCCGCCCCGTTCGGGTTCGAGGCCCCCGATGTGATCATGCGCGACATCATCGCCGCGCTGCCGTATGCCCAGGGGTATTCCGAGTCCAAGGGGATCCTGTCGGCGCGGCGTGCCATCGTCACCCGGTACGAGCTGGTGCCGGGCTTTCCCGAGCTCGATGTGGACGATGTCTACCTCGGCAACGGGGTGTCCGAGCTGATCACCGTCACCATGCAGGCGCTGCTCGACAACGGCGACGAGGTGCTGATCCCGGCCCCCGACTACCCGCTGTGGACGGCCATGACCAGCCTGGCCGGCGGTACTCCGGTGCACTACCTGTGCGACGAGGAGAACGGCTGGCAGCCCGATATCGCCGATATCGAATCGAAGATCACCGACAAGACCAAGGCCCTGCTGGTGATCAACCCGAACAATCCGACGGGTGCGGTGTACTCGGCGGAGGTGTTGCAGCAGATCGTCGACCTGGCGCGCAAGCACCGGTTGCTGCTGCTGGCCGACGAGATCTACGACAAGATCCTCTATGACGACGCCAAGCACATCTCGCTGGCTTCGCTCGCTCCCGATCTGCTGTGCCTGACGTTCAACGGTCTGTCGAAGGCGTACCGGGTGGCCGGTTACCGCTCGGGCTGGCTGGCGATCACCGGGCCCAAGGAGCACGCGGCCGGTTTCCTGGAGGGCATCGACCTGCTCGCGTCCTCGCGGCTGTGCCCGAACGTGCCCGCCCAGCACGCCATTCAGGTGGCGCTCGGCGGCCATCAGAGCATCGACGATCTGATCCTGCCCGGCGGGCGCTTGCTCGAGCAGCGCGATGTGGCGTGGGAGCGGCTCAACATGATCCCCGGTGTGTCCTGCGTGAAGCCGCGTGGCGCGCTGTACGCGTTCCCGCGGCTGGATCCGAATGTGCACGAGATCCACGACGACGGGAAGCTCGTACTGGATCTGCTGTTGCAGGAGAAGATCCTGATGGTGCAGGGGACCGGCTTCAACTGGCCCGCGAACGATCATCTGCGAATCGTGACGCTGCCGTGGGCGCGGGATCTGGCCGTGGCGATCGAGCGGTTCGGTAATTTCCTGTCCAGTTACCGGCAGTAGAGTTACAGGCAATGCTCACCTGTCACGGCTTTGACCAGTGAGTTTATGGGCTCTAGGCAGGATGGTCATCCTGGTATGCCAGGTAAAACAGACTGTGAGTTCGGAATGTTGGATGTTTTGAAGATCTACTAGTGCAAAAGTCCATCTTTTGTGTACAGTAGACCTCGGCGCTTCGGCGCCCTGGCCCGGTTGTCTACCCCCCCTGGACAACCGAGAGCCTTAGGTACGCGCGCCTACCCCCCTGGGCGCCTGCCTCCGGCGGCGGAGACACCCCCCTGCTCTCCGCCGCCCACAAACCCGCCTCCCCGGGTCCAGGTCAGACCTGGACCCGGGGAGGCTTTTTTGTGCGGCCAGGGGTACTGGAGTTACCGATGTTGTCGCGAGATCTGGTGTTGCGGGCGTGTTATTGAAAACGAGGTCCTTTAAGCTCTGGTCGTGAGCGAGCATCATCACCATCACGACCATTCCGGGCCCATCGCCATCAGTGACACCGCGGCGAAGGTCGTCGTCGGGTTGCTGGGGATCATCGGGGTGGTGGTGTTGGTCGCGACGGTGATTCTGTGGCCGAGCGCGCAGCACGTCGAGATTCCGCTGCCGATGCAGACCATGTCCGGTGGGGCGGTGGAGACCGAGGCCGGAACCGTTGTCATGCAGGACATCGGGCCCTGCGGGAGTCCATCGAACGGCAAGGTGTTCGCCGACAAGCCGGAACCGCCGCGGACCGCCTCCTACACCTGTCAGCGCAGCATCATCGATATCAGGTCGGGACCCGACGAGGGCAAGAAGACGCTGTTCGAGATCGCGCCGGGGCCGGGGCAGCCCGATCTGCGGACAGGCGACGACATCCGGGTGGTGCGGGCCGCGGATCCGTCCGGGGTCACCATGTACGCGTTCGAGGACTACTCGCGCGGGCTGCCGCTGACCTTGATCGTGCTCGCCTTCGTCGTGGTGATCTGTGTGGTCGCGCGGTGGCGGGGATTCCGGGCGCTGGTCGGGTTGTGTTTCGCGTTCGGCGTGGTGGTGATGTTCCTGTTGCCCGCGTTGCTCGACGGGAAGTCGGCGATCCCGGTCGCGCTGGTGTCGGGGGCGCTGATTCTCTACGTGGTGCTCTACCTCGCCCACGGGGTGAATCTACGGACCAGTTCGGCACTGCTCGGCACGCTCGCGTCGATGGTGGTGGCGGCCGTGCTGTCCTGGCTGGCGATCGAGGTCACCCATCTCACGGGGCTGTCCGAGGAACAGAACACCAACGTCGCGACCTACATCCAGCACGTGAGCATCACCGGGTTGCTGCTGGCGGGATTCATCATCGGCTCGCTGGGTGTGCTCAACGACGTGACCATCACGCAGGCCTCGGCGGCCTTCGAACTCGCCGCGCTCGATGAAGGAGCGTCGCGTCGCGAGATCTTCACCGCGGCCATGCGGGTCGGGCGCGACCACATCGCCAGCACGGTCTACACGCTCGTGCTCGCCTACGCCGGCGGGGCGCTGCCGCTGCTGCTGTTGTTCAGCATCGCGGGACGATCGATCACCGACGTGCTGACCGGCGACGCGGTGGCCATCGAGATCACGCGTTCGGCGGTGGGCGGTATCGCGCTGGCGTTGTCGGTGCCGTTGACGACCGCGATCGCGGTGATGCTGGCCCGGCCGTTCGGTGCGAAGCAGGCCGCGGTGGCGCCCGCGCGGGCCAGGCACGCGCGCAACTGAGACTGATCGAACGCCGGTCCGGCCGAACTCGGTTCGGCGAACCGGTCCGGCGTTCAGCAGGCAGGACGGCTACTGGCCGGCAGGCGGGAAGCCGGGCAGGACCACCGGGGGCAGGGTGGGCAGCACCACCGGCGGGAGCCCGGGGACGACGGTGAAGGTGTTGGGGCCCTGGGACGGCGGCGCGGCGGTGGTTTCCTCGGCCTGACGCGGATTGACCGGTGGCGCGGCGACGGTTTCGTGCTGGGCCTCGGTGGTCGCGACCGAGGCCGTCGTCGGGCCGACCGCGGTGGGGCGCGGCGCGGTAGTGGCGGGGACGGCTTGCGAACCATCGCTCGACGAACCGCGCTCGAGCACTTCGGGGCCGTAACCGAGGCCGAGGCCGATCGCCGCGACCACCACCAGCGAACTCACCGTCAGCACCGCCACGTTCAGTTCCCGGCGGGAATGCGCGCGGCTGGTGAGTGCGCTGAGCGGGCGACGACCACGGGTCGGCGCGGTGAGCCAGGCGGGGGTGGCGTCGTCGTGGTCGCCCACCGGGATCGGCGCCGGGGCCACGGGAGCCTGCTGGACCTGGGCGGGGCGGGCCAGCAGCGCGGCACCGCGGGCCAGCGCCGTCTCCGGCTCGGCGGGCACGATCACCGGCACGCCGATCGTGCGCTCGAGCACGCGCGCGATCAACGGAATCCGGGCGCCACCACCGAGAACCAGCACCGCCTGCACCGGATGCTGCGCGCGGATGATGACATCGCGGGTCATCCGGGCCGACGACTCGATCGCCAGCATCATCAGCGCTTCGAAATTCTCCTGTGTGAGCAGCACCAGGCCCTGCTCGCTGGGTAGGGCCACCGCGTTGCTGTTGGACAGTTGCTCCTTGGCGGCCCGGCACAGACCGTCGAGGGCGGCCAGGCCCGCCGGGTCGGCCGGATGCGCGATCCGGCCCGAGGCGATCTGCTGCTCCCTGATCAGCGAATCCAGGTAGTCGCCGCTGATATCGCTGATCCGCTCGCACTGGTACACATCGCTGGTGCGGGCGTTGATCACGCTCACCGTGAGACCCGAACTGCCCAGGTCGTAGACGGCCAGGGTGGACACTTCCCGCATATCGCTGGTGGCATGGGCGAAGTGCACGGCGGCAACGGCTTCGGGAACGAGCTGGTAGTTCGTGAGCTGGCGTCGCGCCATCGCCGCGCGGACCGCCCTGGCCTGCGGTTCGCTGCGGAAGGTGATGGTGGTGGCGGCGATCTCCGGCGACGCGGCCAGCGTGGCGGCGATCGCGTCGGCGGCGGACTCCTCGGCCTGCTGTTCCGGCATCGAGATCGATTGCACCTCGAACGAATACGGCGGAACGGAACCGTGCGGGCCACCGTGCTGCGGCCGCGCGAGGCGCACCGTCCCGGCCCCCACCGATATTCCCAGAACCGAACTCATCCGCTGCCCATCTCGTCCGTGCTGCACGACATGCGAGGGACTGCGATAACGCGGACCGAAATCCGCCCAGCCCCCGCTTGGCTCGTTACTCTACGGGGTGCCGAGTCCGGCGTATACCCACCCGGCCGCACGCCAGGTAGTGCTGTCCAAGCAGTTGCGACCGTCGATGATCGAACGGGACCGTACCACCGGGTCGAGGTCGGCCGGCGTCAAAGCGGTGAATTCGTTCCACTCGGTAAGGACCAGCACCACATCGGCGCGATCACACGCCTCCGAGACCGAGGTGGCGTAGTTCAACGTGGGGAACACCCGGCGCGAATTCTCCACTGCCTTGGGGTCGTACACGGTGACGACGGCGCCGTGCAGCTGGATCATCCCGGCCACGTTCAAGGCGGGCGAATCGCGCACATCATCGGATTCGGGCTTGAAGGCCGCGCCGAGGACCGCCACATTCGCGCCGAGCAGGGAACCCCCGCAGGCACGGGCGGCCATGTCGACGACCTTCGTGCGGCGGCGCATGTTGATGTTGTCGACCTCGCGCAGGAACGCCACGGCGTGATCGGCGCCGAGCTCACCCGAGCGCGCCATGAACGCGCGGATGTCCTTGGGTAAGCAGCCGCCACCGAAACCGAGTCCGGCATTGAGGAACCGGCGGCCGATGCGGGCGTCGTAGCCGAGCGCGTCGGCCAGCATGGTCACGTCGGCGCCGGTGGCCTCACACACTTCCGAGACGGCGTTGATGAACGAGATCTTCGTCGCTAGAAAGGCGTTCGCCGAGACCTTCACCAATTCGGCGGTGGCCAGATCGGTGAGCAGGAAGGGGATCTCGGCGGCGATGAGGTCGGCGTAGATCTCACGGATGTGCTCCTCTACCCACGCCGAACGTTCGCGGGCATGGTCGAGACCGAGCACGAGGCGATCGGGGCGCAGGGTGTCTTGAACCGCGAAACCCTCGCGCAGGAACTCGGGGTTCCAGGCGACCTCGACGTCGACCTTCGCTTGCTCGCGAGCCCGAATGCCGAGGGCGGCGGCGGTTCCCACCGGGACGGTGGACTTGCCGACGATCATCGCCGGGCGTTCCAGCATCGGGGCGAGCGTATCCACCACCGCGTGCACGTATTTCAGATCGGCGCCGTACTCGCCCTTCTTCTGCGGTGTCCCGACCCCGAGGAAGTGGACGTCGGCATGGGCCGCGGCATCGGAGTAATCCGTGGTGAACCGCAAACGGCCGGCGGCGAGGTTGCGTTGCAGCACTTCCTCGAGTCCCGGCTCGTAGAACGGCACCACACCATCGGCCAACTTGGCCACCTTGCCGGGATCGACGTCCACCCCGACCACGTCGTGTCCCAACTCGGCCATACACGCTGCATGCGTGGCTCCGAGGTACCCCGTTCCGAAGACTGTGCATCGCATAGTTCTGTTGGTAAGCGGCGCGCGTGGCTACGCCGCGTCAGCGAGGCAAGAGGGGGCGCAACATCTGGTGTACAGGGGGAAACGCGAGCTGGGGTGATCGACGTGAACGTCTCTCACCTGCGGAAATGCGATAGCTGGCGGGTGCACGGTTCGGATCGTCGGCCTGCACTCGTGGCGAGCCGCCCGGGTTCGCGGGGATTGGCATAATCGTGCGGGATCGCATGAACACGCCATCGTGGATGGAGCATTGACTGTGCGTCGGGTCCTGTTCGCCACGGGTGGATCGCTGATGGTGGTGCTGATCGCGGTGGTCGCGTTGTGGCCGGTGTATGTGCGGCCGCGCACGGACGACCCGCAGGTCGCCGACGCGATTCTCGTTCTCGGTGGGGCGCACGACGGGCGCGAACAACTCGGGCTGCGGTTGGCCGCGCAGGGGTACGCGCCACGGGTCCTGATCTCCAACCCCTACGAACACAGCCCGATGGTGAATCGAATCTGCCACGGGGGCTACAGCTTCGAGGTGATCTGCTTCGACCCGAGTCCGCGCACGACCCTCGGCGAAGGTCGAGAACTGGCGCGCCTGGGGGCCGACTGGGACCGCGTCATCGTGGTCACCTTCACCCCGCATATCTCCCGGGCCCGCTACATCCTCGGTGAATGCTGGGATGGCGAGCTGCTGTTCGCCGACCCGGAACCGCAGCTCTCGCCCGCTCGCTGGGCTTGGGATTACGCGTATCAGTCGGCGGGATTCGTGAAGGCCTGGTTCGCCGACTGCTGAACGCGTAAGGCCCCGCTCCGAAGCGGAGCGGGGCCTTACGCGGGAAAACTGGTGGGGGTGAGCCCGATCAGTTGGCCGGAGCGAGCTCGGGAGCCGGAGCCGCGACTGCCTTCGGCTTGTCGGCCCACACGGTGGTGCCGTCCGCAGCCTGCATGACGTTGAGCAGCTCGAAGCCGGCGACCAGCATGGTCGGACCACCGATGGCGATCATGCCGAGCACTCCACCGACTGCGGCACCGGTGCCGAAGCCGGGGACGCAACCAACAACCGGAAGAACGAAGAAGCCGATAGCGCAGCCCGCGATGGCGCCGATGGCCGTACCGACGAACGTGCCGATGGCGGTGCCGATGCTGAACTTGCCGGCGAAGTCGTTGATCGCCTTCTGGTTCTCCTGAGCCGAGGCGATCTCCTGCCCCTTCAGGACGGGCTTGACCGCGACCGGGTTGGCCGCCACGTCCACGCCGGCCGGCTTCTCCGGGGTCAGCGAGAGCACGGTGGAGTCCTTGGCGACCTTGACAGCGGTCGGGATCTCGGTGCCGTTGATCGCGAAGGCGATCGGCAGCGCTACAACGACGCCACCTCGGGAGTCCTTGATCTCGGCGACCTTGGTCTTGGGCGCTTCAGGGGTCTCGCCAGCCTGCTCGACGACCGAGAAGGTGCCGTTCTTCACGGTGGCGACAACGGTCTTGTCAACCAGCTTGACCGAGTATTTGATGTCCTGCGGTGCCTCTTCGGCATGAGCGGTGCCCATGGCCACGGTCATCGCCCCGATAACCAGCGCGGCAGCCGCAGTGGTCCTACGGAAGTTCATTCAGGTTCCAATCCATCAGGTGTGGTGCGGTGTGCGATCCAGCGACACGCGAGACTCGTCAAGTAGGCATCCCTATGAGATGTCCCCTACTTCTCCCCGAGCAGTGTGAAGACCGGCACAGCATGCAGAACAGCTGGAGCCTAATGTACTGAATCCCCTGAGGCCAGAAGGAATTTCGATGGGCTTAGTAAGCCTGACCTTAGCTTCGCCGCAGTTCACGCACGGTTTACGGTGTTCAACAGTCGTTACGGAAACCCCGTGGCAAACTTTTTTGTGATATTGCTCACAGGCAAACCACAGGTCAAGTCCCAGTAAACAAGGTCAGAGCGCAAATGCCGATCCTACGGTGGACACCGGTAGTTACTGGCCGGTAACTTAGTGGCGGTTACGATACGAGCAACCGGGTGAGGTCTCCTCGCTCAGACCCTCGTGTTGCCTCGAAAGAAAGGTCGCGACATGAATGCCCTGACTATCACGTTGGGCACGATTGGAGCTGTGCTCAGCCTGTTCTGTTGGGCGTCGTTTATCGGCGGCGCATGGAACATCGGCAAGGCCATCACCATCGGCCAGACGGCCCCCGATCGTTGGCGACCGTTCTTCCCACGGTTCAAGAACATGTTCGTCGAGGTCGCGGCCCACACGCGGATGAACAAGTTCCGCACGGTCGGCTGGGCGCACTGGCTGGTGATGACCGGCTTCATCCTCGGCGCGATCCTGTGGTTCGAGGCCTACGGCCAGACCTTCGACGGCTCGTTCCACTGGCCGATCATCGGCAACTGGGCGATCTACCACCTGGTCGACGAGATCCTCGGCATCGGCACCGTGGTCGGCATCGGCGCGCTGATCATCATCCGTCAGCTGAACCACCCGCGGATCCCCGCGCGCCTGTCGCGGTTCAGCGGCTCCAAGATGGCGCCCGCCTATGTCATCGAGACGATCGTCTTGATGGAGGGCCTCGGCATGATCTTCGTCAAGGCGGGCAAGATCGCCACCTACGGCCACGGCCACGCCTCGACCGACTTCTTCACCATGCAGATCGCCAAGCTGCTGCCCGCGAGCCCGACCATGGTGTCGATCTTCGCGTTCATCAAGCTGATGTCGGGCATGGCCTTCCTGTACCTGGTCGGCCGCAACATCACCTGGGGCGTCGCCTGGCACCGGTTCTCGGCCTTCTTCAACATCTACTTCAAGCGCGAGGCCGACGGCAGCGTCGCCCTCGGCGCGGCCTCGCCGATGATCTCCAACAGCAAGGTTCTCGACATGGAGAACGTCGACCCCGAGGTCGACACCCTGGGCGCGGGCCGCATGGAGGACTTCTCCTGGAAGGGCTGGCTCGACTTCACCACCTGCACCGAGTGCGGTCGCTGCCAGTCGCAGTGCCCCGCCTGGAACACCGGTAAGCCGCTCTCGCCGAAGCTGCTGATCATGTCGCTGCGCGACCACGGTTACGCCGCCGCCCCGTACCTGCTGGCCGGAGGCCGCAAGGACGCCGGTGGCGACGAGGTCGGTCTGGTCGACGCCGACGGCAAGCCCGACGAGGCCGCGCTGGCCAAGATCCCCGAGGCCGCGCGTGCGGAGGCGGATCGTCCGCTGGTCGGTGGCGAGGACGTCCACGGCATCATCGATCCCGAGGTGTTGTGGTCGTGC